>NZ_JAPEHZ010000001.1 GCF_028823685.1 Tenacibaculum sp. L6
CCAACTTGGTTACCTTTTTGTTTTAACACCTTTAAAATTTTATAATAAAAAAAGGCTACCATAACAGCAGCCTTTTAACTTAGAGTTGTTCTAGATCATTCCCCAATAATCATATAAAAATCTTACTCTATAAAGAAATCCACTACTAAAACAGTTCAACACGAAAACACCCTACCTTTTTTTTAAAAAAAATATTTAAATAAAAAGCCAATTTTTTAGCACTTCTTATTTAAGTTTTATTTTTCTTTGCATTCTACTCATGAAAATACAACGAATCACATATATTTCTATAGGAACCAATCAAGGAGACAAGCTTGCAAACATTCAACAAGCAATTAATTTAATTGCTGATAAAGTGGGAGCAGTTTTAAAAGTAGCTTCAGTATACGAAACAGCTTCTTGGGGTTTTAACAGTAATAATTTTTACAATACTTGTATAAAAGTTTCAACGTATTTACCCCCTGAGCAATTAATTTTAAGACTCCTTTCTATTGAAAAAGAATTAGGAAGAACACGAAAAGATACTAACGAATATTCAGATAGATTAATTGATTTAGATATTCTATTATTTGATGATGAAATCATCTTTTCAAAAACTTTAATTGTTCCACACCCTAGAATGTTAGAGCGTAAATTTGCTTTAGTTCCTTTGGTTGAAATTGCTCGTAATGTTATTCATCCAATAGAAAAAAAACATTTATATATCTGTTTAGAAAATTGTTCTGACACTTCGGAAATCACAAAGTTAGATGTGAAACTTGAACGACCAATTCCTATTACTGAAAAGTATAATTACATTGCTATTGAGGGAAATATTGGTGCAGGAAAAACATCTTTAGCAAATATGATGTCTGACGAATTTAACGCTAAAATCGTACTAGAACGTTTTGCTGATAATCCATTTTTGCCAAAGTTTTACAACGATAATGAGCGTTATGCCTTTCCTTTAGAAATGAGTTTCTTAGCAGATCGCTATCAACAATTATCAGATGATTTAGCGCAATTTGATTTGTTTAAAAACTTTATTGTTTCTGATTATTATATTTTTAAATCGCTCATTTTTGCACAGGTTACTTTGCATAGTGATGAATATAAGTTGTATAGAAAAATGTTTGATTTAATGTACAAAGAAATTACCAAACCTGATTTATACGTTTATTTATATCAAAACACAGAGCGTTTATTAGAAAACATAAAGAAACGTGGTCGTGATTACGAACAAAATATAGAAGCAAGTTACCTACAAAAAATCCACGATGGTTATAGTAATTTTATCAAAACACAACCTGATTTAAATATTTTAATTATTGATGTTTCTGAGCTGGATTTTGTAAACAATCTTGATGATTATGAAACCATTATCAATAAAATAAAAAATTACAACGCATAAAAAAAGCAGCTTTAAAAGCTGCTTTTTTATTTCTGAATTAACACTAGCTTTTCAGCAAAGTAATCACAAAAATCACGCATGGTAGCGCTCATTTTTTCGTCATTTGTAGCTCTTTCAAACGAATTTGCCATAGACACTAAGGTTTGGTGAAAAAACTGCTTCATTTCATCTACAGGCATGTCTTTGGTCCATAAATCCATACGCAATGTATCTTTTTGTTTATGATCCCAAACAGACAGCATAATTGCTTTTGATGCCTCATCTTTTATTCCTCCGTCCTGTGCATTCCAAGTAATTTCTTCTGGAATTCTGTTTTCGTCTAATCCTACTTTAAATGTAATCTTTGATGTATGTTTAACCGCCATTATCTTTTTGGTTTGTATCCTGATTTTTTGAAGATTTCCTCTTCACTTGTTTGTAATAATTGATGCAAAGATACATCATTCTTTTGCATATACGAACGTACTATTTGCCAACCAATCCACTCACCTATTCTTCCTGGTGATTGGTTGTCTTCTTCCATATAAAACTTAGAAAAAGGTGCCAAGTCTAAAAAACGTTTATCTACATCCTTACTGGTACTATACAACAAATCTTTCTCTATAAAATACATCCAAATTTGCTCTTCATTACTTTTAGCCCAATCTAATTTAGTTTGTGAATACCCTATTTTAATCGCATCTGGAATATTAGGTAAATAAGCATCTAACAAATACATTTTCTTTCCGCGATTAATCATTTTATCAATAAAACTTCTCGCTGTACTTGGTAGCATTTGCTTACCAACAATAGCTTTTGCTACGTCTACCACAATATGTTCTTTGGTATTGTTCTGTTTTACATATTCAGGATAATCGTTGTAAAACTCATGTTTTCCTCCTAAGTAAGCATCTAAAGAAATTAACAGTAAACTATCAGTATAAACAATTCGATTGTTGTAATCAATATTTGTTAACATGGTAATTACTTTCGGACTCACAAACTTCGGATTGTAATATTTTACATGTTTGAATAGCGATGTTAACTCCTCTTTTTCTTTATTGATTTCAGAAAAAACTTTTTGGGTTTCAGCAAATAACTCTTGTTCATCTTTGTCATTTATTTTATTCACCCAAACGCTATCGGGTTGGGAAGGAAAGAACATCGGATATTTTTCTTTTGTTATAGAAAGCTCGTTAGGTTTTGTGCTGTAAAAATCAACATCAAAACGTTCTATTTCTACATTAGCCTCAATATTTGATACATCTATATTTAACTTATTACTTCCTCCCTTTTTACACGAAAAGCTAACCAAAATAAAGGTAAGCAGCGCTAAAATTTTTCTCATGAACTTTAGTATATTTACATTCTAAATTACAACGTCGAAATTACTAAAATAGTTTTTATCCCTTAGTGATTAAGTCTTAAAATATCTCACAAATGAACACTCCTAAAGTTGCAGAACATATCGTAAATTGGTTAAAAGAATATGCTACAAATGCCAAAGTAAATGGCTTTGTTGTAGGGATATCTGGCGGAATTGACAGTGCTGTTACCTCAACTTTATGTGCTAAGACTGGTTTACCTACCTTGTGTGTAGAACTACCAATTCATCAGGCAGAAAGTCAAGTAAACAGAGGAAATGAACATATTAAACAATTACGTGAGCGTTACAGTAATGTGAGTGAAGTGGAAGTGAACTTAACCTCTACTTTTGAAGATTTTAAGACTGTAGTTCCTCAGATTGAAGCTTCTCCAAAAGTTGATTTAGCTTTAGCGAATACTCGTGCTCGTTTACGAATGACTACATTATATTATTTTGCTGGATTGCATGGTTTATTAGTAGCAGGAACAGGAAATAAAGTAGAAGATTTTGGCGTAGGATTCTTCACTAAATATGGTGACGGTGGTGTTGATTTAAGTCCGATTGCTGATTTAGTAAAATCAGAAGTGTATGAATTAGCTAAATACTTAAAAGTGCCTACTTCTATTCAAAAAGCACAACCTACAGACGGTTTATTTGGTGACAGTAGAACCGATGAAGACCAAATTGGAGCTTCATATGACGAACTAGAATGGGCTATGCAAATGCAAAATACAGGAAAAACCGCTGATGATTTTTCTGGTAGAGAGTTAGAGGTATATAAAATATACAGGCGCCTTAACCGAATTAATCAGCATAAAATGGTTCCTATTCCTATTTGTGAAATCCCTAAAGAATTAAAGTAAGTTAACAGACTTCATTTGACGCTTAATCTTTTGATAAGCACTCTTTTTTTGCCCGTTAGATATATTTAAAGGGAGTATAATAAGCAATCTAAATAACTCTAGTATTTGCAGCAACTTTCTCATTTTTATTTTATTTCTTGTTCTTTTCGTGAGTAAAATTACAAAAAAAATGTTAAAAAACTTAAAATCTAGATATTTATCAATTTCTTAATATTAAATAACGCGATTTAATTTTTCAAAAAGGCGTTTTTTCAATCCTGTATAATTTGCGATTTCTTCCAGATCAGGAGTTACGCTTTGCTCTTGGCTTTCATGCATTATCTCCTTTATTTTTTCTTCAATTAAAACCCTACGCAAGTTTAAAACTGCATCTGTAACCAATTTGGGCAGGATTTTTATTGTTTCTGTTACAAAAACCTCTTTACGCTCCCAATCACTTAAATTATACTTTTCTTCATCCATCAAAATATTGGTTACCAAACTTGATATTTGAGGGTTTTCGTGCATTATCAAATAATCGACACTTATTTTTTCATCTTGATTTAATTGATGAATCAATTCAAAATAAGTTAATCTGAAAATTTCATTGGTAAACTCTATTTCGTCTTCTTGTAAATTCAAATACAACTCGTTAGAAACAGTGTTTTGATACTCTTCTTTCTCTAAAAATGGTCGTCCTCTTTCATCTACTGCATCTACCCAATTGACAAAATCAACGATTTCATTACCATATAATAACAAAATTCTTATGATTTCTTTTTCTAGAATATTTAGCTGATCAATACTTTGCTGTAGCTTACCTTTTCCTCCTTTAACAAGTCCCATTACTGGCTGCTCTTGTTCATACATATGCTCTAGAGGCGGCTGGAGCCAATTCACTAAATAAAACCTGCTCAGAAATATCCATAATACGGGCACATTCTTGTACATAAACCTCTCGTTGAATTCCATCAGGAATTTTGGAAATGCTTGTTACAATATCACGAATTAAACCTGCTTTTTTCACAGGATCATTCGCTGCCTCTTTCATTAATAAAGAAACTTTGAACTCTATAAAATCTTGAGATTTTTCAGCTAAATACTGTTTTAAATCGGCATTAGAATGTGCTTTTGCAAAGCTATCTGGATCTTCGCCTTCCGGAAAAGTAACCACTTTCACATTCATTCCTTGTTCAAGAATTAAATCAATTCCACGAAGTGATGCTCTAATTCCTGCCGCATCTCCATCAAAAAGTACCGTAATATTTTTAGTTAATCGGTTTACCAATCGAATTTGATCGGGAGTTAATGCTGTACCCGATGAAGCTACCACATTTTCTATTCCTGATTGATGAAATGAAATTACATCGGTATATCCTTCTACTAAAAAGCAATTGTCTTCTTTAGCAATTTCTTTCTTGGCCTGATATAATCCGTATAAAATTTTACTCTTATGATAAATTTCACTCTCTGGTGAATTCAGGTATTTTGCCGCTTTTTTATCATTCGTAAGAATACGTCCTCCAAAACCTAAAATTCGTCCTGACATACTATGAATAGGAAACATTACACGTCCTTTAAAACGGTCGAATTTTCTATCCTCTGCTCCACCTTCTTTAACAATAGTTAATCCAGTAGATTTTAAATATTTTAAATCGTAGCCTTTATCTAGAGCTGCTTTTGTAAAGTTATCCCATTCATCTTTACAATATCCTAAATCAAACTTTTCAATAGTGTCTTCTCTAAATCCTCTTTCTTTAAAATATGACAAACCGATGGCTCTACCGTTTTGTGTGTTCATTAACACATCATGAAAATAATCTTTGGCAAATTTTGATACCAAAAACATACTTTCACGTTCATTCATCTGCTGTTTTTGTTCGTCAGACTGTTCGGTTTCTTCTATTTCAATATTGTACTTTTCAGCCAACCAACGTATAGCTTCAGGATACGTATAATGTTCGTGCTCCATTAAAAAAGAAATCGCATTTCCTCCTTTACCTGTACTAAAATCTTTCCAGATTTGTTTTACAGGCGACACCATAAAAGATGGGGTACGCTCATCAGTAAACGGGCTTAAGCCCTTAAAGCTACTTCCTGACTTTTTTAACTGCACAAACTCTCCTATCACCTCTTCTACTCGGGCG
Source organism: Tenacibaculum sp. L6 (assembly GCF_028823685.1). Classification (GTDB taxonomy): domain Bacteria; phylum Bacteroidota; class Bacteroidia; order Flavobacteriales; family Flavobacteriaceae; genus Polaribacter. The sequence goes on from NZ_JAPEHZ010000001.1 coordinate 5,725, forward strand.
GTTTCAAAAACTTTATCAATGGTTTGTTGGGTAATCATACACTGTAAAATAGAGCAAACAAATATATAGATAAGACAACTCTTCTTAAATTAAATTTGCTAAAAACATATAAATATATAATTTTGACAAAAAATTCCCCCTTATTAATGAAAACAATTATCCCCTTTAGTTTAGCATTACTTTTATCTTACAATACATTTTCTCAAGAAACTATTCGAATTCCTGATATCGGTTTAGAAGAATGTTTGGTTGATTTAAAAATTGACTCTAACGGTTTAAACGGAAGTATTACCATTAGTGATGCCGAATATGTTACTAACTTAAACATTGACAATCCTGTTACAAATAAGGATTTACCTAATGTATATTCTAAAATTAAAAACTTAACCGGTTTAGAGAGCTTTCCTAACTTAAAACGTTTGGATTGTTACGATAACGAGATTACTAAAATAGACTTATCTCAAAGTTCTTCTATAAGTTTTTTAAACTGTACTCAAAATAAAATTGAGCGTTTAGATGTTAGTAAGAACCCTAACTTAACTTACATAAGTTGTGACAGTAACAACATGAACTCTTTAATTCTTGGCGAAAATTCTAATCTTGAAAGCTTATACGCTAGTTATAACAAATTAACTACGTTAGACGTATCTAACTGTCCTAACCTTATAAACATGGATGTTAGTGGTAACAATATTAAAACCATTGTTGTTAGTGAGGCTCAATTAGCTAACATTCCTGCAGGTTGGTATAAAGACGAAAAAACTACCTATGCTACTAGCAACGGTGAAGTAGCAAATACTATGGTTATAGAACAGAAAAAAAACACTGAAAAAGTTGAAGAAAAGCCTAAAGCTATTGAAAAACCTGTAAAAAAATACGCAGAAAGCTTTATACAATTGGTTGTTTCTGAATACGAAAAGAATGTATTAAACGAAGCGCATCTAAAAAAGGTTAAAGAAGATTTGATGTACAAATACGATATTAAAGGTGAAGAAATTACCGAATGGATACAACAACATAGTAAACTTCACAAAACAGAATAGTAGCATTTATTAAAAAGCATAAAAAAGCCATCAATAATTTGATGGCTTTCTTATTTATACATTTTTCAACTTATGAAGCTGCTTTTAATTTTTTCAATGCTGATTTGGTTAACTTCGCTTCTGCATATTCTTTAGTTACACTAAATTCTTTTTCGTCAGAACTTGGCATATCGAACATCGCATCCGTTAAAATTGCTTCGCATAAAGAACGTAAACCACGAGCACCTAACTTATACTCTACAGCCTTATCAACAATAAACTGTAATGCTTCTTCCGTCATTGTAAACTCAACCTCATCCATAGCAAACAATTTAGTGTATTGCTTTACTATTGAATTTTTAGGTTCTGTTAAAATAGCTCGTAATGTTTCTGCATCTAACGGATTCATATAACTCAACACCGGTAAACGACCAATGATTTCTGGTATTAAACCAAAAGATTTTAAATCTAATGGAGTAATGTATTGTAACAAGTTGTCTTGATCTATTTTATCCTCTTCAACCGAAGCGCTATATCCTACAGCTTGCATGTTTAAACGCTTGCTAATAATTCTATCAATTCCAGAAAAAGCTCCTCCAGCGATGAATAAAATATCTTTGGTATTTACTTCGATAAACTTTTGTTCTGGATGCTTTCTTCCTCCCTTAGGAGCTACGTTTACCACTGCTCCTTCCAATAGTTTTAACAACGCTTGTTGCACTCCTTCACCAGAAACATCACGTGTAATAGACGGATTATCACCTTTACGAGCAATCTTATCTATTTCATCAATAAATACAATACCTCTTTCTGCTTTTTCAACGTCATAATCAGCTGCTTGTAACAAACGACTAAGGATACTCTCAACATCTTCTCCTACATAACCTGCTTGGGTTAAAACAGTAGCATCTACAATAGAAAACGGTACATTTAACATTTTTGCAATAGTACGCGCTACTAATGTTTTACCAGTACCTGTTTCACCAACTAAAACAATGTTAGACTTTTCAATTTCTACTTCGTCTTCATCTCCTCTAGTTTGCAATAATCTTTTGTAGTGATTGTACACCGCTACAGACATTGCTTTTTTGGTTTCATCTTGACCAATGATATATTCATCTAAAAAAGCTTTGATTTCTTTCGGCTTTTTTAAAGTTAAGTCTTTTGATAAATCACTTGTTTTAAGTTCCGCTATTTCCTCCTCTACAATTCCATGAGCCTGCTCTATACATTTATCACATATATGAGCATCTAAACCTGCAATTAATAAATCGGTTTCAGGTTTTTTACGACCACAAAAGGAACATTGTAAATTTTCTTCTTTCGACATTATCTTATGCTTTAGGCATTAGGCTTTAAGGCTTTATGCAAATACTATTTTTAGCGTGTCGCATATTGCTTAGTGCTTAATGCAAAAATTATTTTCTAGTTAAAATTTCGTCAACCATTCCGTAAGCTTTCGCTTCATCGGCTTTCATCCAATAATCTCTATCAGAATCTTTGTTTACTTTTTCTATAGTTTGACCTGAGTGTTTTGCGATAATTTCATACAACTCATCTTTTAATTTTAAAATTTCACGAGCTGTAATTTCGATATCAGATGCTTGTCCTTGTGCTCCACCTAATGGTTGGTGAATCATGATACGAGAGTGTGGTAACGCAGAACGTTTGTTTTCCTTTTTCTCCTGCACACATTAATACTGCCCCCATAGAAGCTGCCATACCAGTACAAATAGTTGCTACATCTGGCTTAATAAATTGCATGGTATCGTAAATACCTAAACCAGCATATACTCCACCTCCTGGTGAGTTGATATAAATTGAAATATCTTTATTAGCATCTACACTTTCTAAGAATAATAATTGTGCTTGAATTATGTTAGCTACTTGATCGTTAATGCCTGTACCTAAAAAGATAATTCTATCCATCATTAAACGAGAAAAAACATCCATTTGAGTAATATTCATTTGGCGTTCTTCCATAATGTATGGAGTTAAGCTACTTGTTATTTTTCCGTAGTAGTTGCTATTTATTCCGTGGTGCTTAGTTGCGTATTTTTCGAACTCTTTTCCGTAATCCATTTAAAATGTTTTTAGGTTATAATGATGTAAATATAAGAACTATTTCGTTAGTATTTTGTTACAGTTAACGGCTAAAAAAACCTGAATGTAGATTCAGGTTTTTCTTATTACATCAGTTATAAACTGTTATTTGTATACTTCTTTAATGAAATCTTCAAAAGAAACTTCTTTAGTATCAAAACTCATGTTTTCTTTATAGAAAGCTAATAATTTCTGAGAAATTAATTGCTCTTGTAAACGACGAGCTTCATCTTGATTCTGTAAGATTCTTCCTGCGATATCTTCTAACTCTTTTTCTTCTGGATTCATGTTACCAAACTGAGCCATTTGAGCTCTAATAAACCCTTTAGCATAGTCTACTAACTCAGCATAGTCTAATTTGATATCGTTATCTTTCATAATCTTTCCTTCGATTAATTGGTAACGTAATCCTTTTTCAGACTTGTTGTACTCTTCAACAGCTTCTTCAGCAGTTAATTCTTTTTCTCCAGCAGTTTGTAACCACTTTTGTAAGAATTCAACTGGTAAATCAAATTTAGTATTCTCCACTAAGTTCTCAGTAATTGCGTTTAACAATTGTTGATCTGCTTGTTGTTGAAATTGCTTTTCTGCGTCTTCTTTAATTTTATCTTTTAAATCAGTTACAGTTTTTACGCTTCCGTCAGCAAATAACTTATCAAATAACTCTTGATCTAATTCTGCTGGTTCTATCTCAGTAATTTCTTCAATAGTAAAAGTTACAGGAATGTCTAAATCGTGAACCTCATCGTGAGATACACCTAAAGCTCCTTGTAACTTGTGCTCGTCTTCGAATAAGTTTTTAGTTTTTAACTCTAAAACATCTCCTACTTTAGCACCTACAAACTTCTTTAAGTTTGTTTTTCCTTTAATATCTTTTACAGAAATTGTAGATTTTTTGTTGATTTCTTTCTCTTCGTTTACGAAAGTACCAGTTACATTAGTTTCTTCTGTAGCTTCGTCTTTAGCAGACATTTTTCCGTAACGAGATTGGATGTTTTCAACTTCTTTCTCGATTAACTCGTCTGTAGCGACGATGTTATATTGAGTTACTTTGTTTTTTGGTTGTAAGTTTACGTCGAACTCAGGAGCTAATCCTAATTCAAACTCAAAAGAGAATTTATCAGCATCCCAATTGAAATCTTCTTGAACTCTTGGTAATGGGTTACCTAAGATATCTAACTTCTCTTCAACTAAGAATTTATTTAACGACTCTTGTAAAAGCTTGTTTACCTCATCAATCATTACTGATTTTCCGTATTGCTTTTTTACCATTCCCATTGGCACGTGACCTTTTCTAAACCCAGGAATGTTCGCTGTTTTACGGTAATCGTTTAATACTTTTGTTACTTTATCTTGATAATCTTCTGCAACAATATCAACTTTTACAACTGCATTTAATGCATCTACGTTTTCTTTTGTTATATTCATCTTAAAAATCTGTTTCTTAAAAAATCGAGTGCAAAATTACTACTTTATTTATTGATAACCAATACTTTTAAACATAAAAATATCTACTTTTTTATCACCCTTATTTTCTAGTTTTTACTGTGTTAGATTACTTATTCGTCTCCTTCTTTTAATAGCGAAAATAGTATCGATCTAAAAATTGACAACAACACACTGAACAAGAGCGCTGTGAAAAATCCGCTAACAGCAAATCCTGACACTAGTTTATCTGCCAATAATATAATTACCGCGTTAATTACAAACAGGAACAACCCCAGCGTAACAATGGTTGCTGGTAGTGTAAAAAACACTAGTAATGGACGCACAAACAAGTTTAACAAGGCTATAACTACAGCCACAATTACTGCAGTTGTATAACTAGCCACGGTTACTCCTGGTAAAATATTTGCCAATACAATTACCACTAATGCTGTTAATAATACTTTTAAAAACGTTTTCATTTTTCTTTTTTATTTAATTGGTTATGAATTATAAATTTACTCTTTTTCACTGAAACTATTAACTCATAACACTCCATTATACTTTACCACAACCATACCAAAAACAAAAAAAAACTTTGTTTTAGTTTTTGGAATTTTAATTTAACTTCGCTTTATTCTTAACCAAGACAATAAAATGCTCAAAAAACACCTAACTTCATATAATATTCTTACTGAAGAAGAAATAGACAATTTTATAAGTTTAGTCAGTTATAAAAAACTTAAGAAGGGAGATTTTTTTATTCAAGAAGGCAATACTTGCAAAGAAGTAGCTTTTATTGCTTCGGGTATTTTCAGATCTTTTTATCATTCCTCAGACGAAAAAGAAGCTACGTATTGTTTGCTATCAGAAAACTCTTTTGTTACTGCGTATTCATCGTTTATTTCTCAAACAAAAACCAACGAAAATATTCAAGCATTAACCGATGCTGAGCTATACAGTATTACCAAAGAACAATTTGTAGCATTAGAAAATTCAAGCACGAATTGGTTACGTCTTTTTAAAATATTTGCTGAACAAGAATATATAAATCTTGAAAACAGAATTTTTGTTTTGCAAAATGAAAGGGCTGAAAACCGTTACAAAAAACTGTTAAAAACGCATCCAAACTACTTAAAAACTATCCCGTTACAGTACCTAGCTTCATATTTAGGCATAACACAACGACATTTAAGCAGAATTAGAAAATCAGTTTTTTATTAGACAATTGTCCTTTTTAAGCTTGTAAAACCAACCGTACTTTGCTTCATAATCTTAACTATAGTATGAAGCATATTTTATTAATAAACGGACACCCAGATAAAGAAAGTTTTAACCATGCACTAGCAGCTTCCTACAAAAGAGGAGCTTTAGAAACCGAAGCTGTTATTGAAGAAATAACTATCACTGACTTAAACTTCAATCCGAATCTTAAATTTGGTTACCGAAAAAGAACGGAACTTGAACCTGATTTACAAGAAGCTTTAACTAAAATTAAAAAATCAGATCATATTGTTTGGGTCTTTCCTGTTTGGTGGGCTGGTTACCCTGCAATAATGAAAGGTTTTATTGATAGAACCTTTTTACCCGGAATTACATTCCAACCTATTGAAGGAAAACCTTTTCCTGAAAAGCTTTTAAAAGGTAAAACTGCTCGACTTATCATAACTTCTGACACTCCAAGTTGGTATGATTATCTGTTTATGAAAAGACCTGCCATTAGACAATTTAAAAAAGGAACACTAGAGTTCTGTGGCATTAAACCTGTTAAAACTACTTTCTTATCAACAATTAAAAATTCAAGCCCTGAACAACGAAATAAGTGGCTAGAGAAAGTACATCTCTTAGGTAAAAACCAACAATAACTTAACTTTTTTTTGGTTAAAAAAATACTAGTTTATGTTAAAATTTAAATAGCTATATGCTAAAATCCTACAATTACTATTTATATATTTACATACATATCTTTATAAGATTAGTAATATGAAAAAAGTTAAAGAAAATAAAACTCTTTTGAATAAAGACATTAAAAAACTACTTCCTACAATAAATTTTTATGATACATTCTCTACCACCAATCATACAAACACAATAGAAGAAATTGTAAATTTAATCTTTAATAAACCTCCAGTTTGGGTAGACTTTTTATTTAAATTACGTAATAAAATTGCTGCTTTTTTTAATTTAAAAAACAACTACCCTGGTGATTATAACGAGCGGTTTGATGTTGGCGGATATGTAAGTTTCTTTAAAATTTTTTCTATATCTAGCAATGAAGTTGTATTAGGTGCTAATGACACTCATTTAAATTTTAGAGCAATCGTACACAACAATCACGATCCTTTTTATAACATCAAAGTTATTACGTTGGTTGAATACAATAATAAAAAAGGTGAAGCATACATGAAGCTTATAAAACCTTTTCATAGGTTAGTTGTTAAGAGAATGGTTAAAAATGCTTACAATTTAAATAATTAACTTTTTGTACTTTTGAACTATAAAAAAATAACTCTATTAAACCTGTAACCTCAATAAAAGTAACCGATTTTAATCAAAACGAAGTTAACTTACTTGAAAAGTATGCTAACAAAATTCTATTATTGTTGTTTTACAACAATGCTTGTTTAGGATGTACGGGTAGAGCCATACCACTTGCTTATCAGTTTAAGCAAGACTACAAAGATATTGAAGTTATAGGCATCCATAGTAATTTTACAAGCAACGATGTTTCTAGAGAAGATATTCTAAGCATTTTCACCATCAACGAACTTCCATTCCCAATTTACATTGATAAAAATCACAAAATGTACGATTTCTTTAACTCGGAAGGAACGCCACAATGGATATTACTAACCGCAAAAGGTGAAGTATATCGATCTATTTTTGGATCGCAAGACAATGCCCAAAACAGGTTGTACTACGCTTTAGAAAACCTAACTGAACAGTAATTATTTAGCCAGAAACTGAATAGCTTCTTTATAAAAATCTGCTGGATTTTCTGCATGTAGCCAGTGCCCAGCATTGGCTATTGTTTTAATTTCTGAATTTGGAAAATGTGCCTGAATTAATGGCTCATCTTCTTTTGAAATATACCCTGAATTTGCTCCTCTTAAAAATAGTGTTTCTCCTTCAAAAACAGTAAAAGAAGGTAACGCTACTCCTACTTCACTATTATTTTCAGTTAATGATTTTAAATTAAAACGAAATGCTAATTCGTCTTTTGTTTTTCGGTATACATTTTTTGCTAAAAATTGACGGATTCCTTTTTCTGGAATTAACTCAGCTAGTTTTTCATCCACTAACTTACGCGAGGTTTGTACCGAAAAATCTACGGAGTTTAATGCAGCTAAAATATCGTGGTGATGTGGCGGATACATTCTTGGAGAAATATCGGCAACAATTAATTTATTTACCAACTCAGGATATTCTGTAGCAAATAACATTACTGTTTTTCCTCCCATAGAATGCCCTAACAAATCTACTTTTTCTAAAGTGTGATGCTGAATGTAATTGTACAAATCACCTACCATTAACTCATAATCAAAAGCTTCGGTTTGAAAGCTTCGTCCGTGATTTCGTTGATCTATCAAATGTACTTCATAACCGTCTTCGGCAAACTTATTAGCATGCGATTTCCAGTTATCTCCCATACCAAAGTATCCGTGTAAAATCAGCAACGGTTTTCCTTTTCCTATTATTTTAGAATATAATACCTCCATAGTTATTGCAAACGATGTAAATACATGTTTACAACGTTTTGTAAACCTAAATACAAACTTTCAGAAATTAAAGCATGTCCGATTGATACTTCTGCTAAATGAGGAATATTTTGCTTAAAGAACTGGATATTATCTAAACTTAAATCATGGCCTGCGTTTACACCTAAACCTAATTCATGTGCTAAAATTGCTGCTTCTGTATATGGTTTCACTCCGTTGGTGTTCCCTTTTTCATATTGAACAGCAAACTCTTCTGTATATAACTCAATTCTGTCGGTTCCTGTTTTCGCTGCAGCTTCAATCAATTTTAAATCTGTATCAATAAAAATAGACGTACGGATTCCAGCATTTTTAAACTCAGCAATTACTTCTTGTAAATAAGATTGATGTGCTATCGTGTCCCATCCTGCATTTGATGTAAGTTGATCTACACTGTCAGGAACTAAAGTTACTTGCGTTGGTTTTATTTCTAACACCATTTGTGTAAACTTATCAATAGGATTTCCTTCGATATTATATTCCGTAGTAACCAACGGTTTTAAATCATAGGCATCTTGATAACGAATATGACGCTCATCAGGTCTTGGATGTATGGTAATTCCTTCAGCTCCGAACTCCTGAATATCGGTTGCTACTTTCAATAAATCTGGCACATTTCCTCCTCTAGAATTACGAAGTGTAGCTATTTTATTAATATTAACACTTAATTTTGTCATGTTGTAAAATTAGACCACAAAGGTAACGCATTCCAACATTTTAAACTATATTCGTAGTAATGAAAATCAATGATTTTATACTAAAAGAAATTAAAGCACTCACATTAAACAGCTCTGTAAAAAGTGCTCAACAAGTGTGTAAAGACTTACCTATAACGCATATTCCAGTAGTTGAAGATGGTAAGTTAATTGGCTGCTTGCCTGAAAGCGACATTCAAACTATTGAAAATAAAAACCGTACGCTAAATGAGTACACTTACATGTTTGATCACTTTTACACAAATGAAAAAGCGACTTTACTTGATTTAATCGCATTGTTTGCGGATAACGATTCTAATTTAATCCCTGTTTTAGATAAAAACTTGAACTATGTTGGTTATTATGAACTAAGCGATATTTTAGATGCTTTTGCCAACAGCCCTTTCATACATAACGAAAGTCAAACTCTAATAATAGACAAACCTAAGAGCGACTACTCTATGAGTCAAATAACTCAAATTGTAGAAACTAACAACGGAAAACTTTTAGGAGCTTATATTTCTTCTGAAAATATAGACAACATAGAAGTCACCCTTAGAATTGTTTCTGAAGAAATAAATGAAATTATTCAAACATTTCGCCGATACGACTATAACGTTATCACACAACACGAAGACGACTTTTATCTAGAAGAGCTTAAAGATAGAGCTGCCTATTTAAGGAAATACCTAGATATGTAATTTCTAAATAAATATTTTTACAAGTGAAAAAAGTAGCTATTTACGGACAAGCTTATACTACACTAGCAGAAAAAGAAGTTAAAATTCTTTTAGATGTTTTAGAAAAACACAACATCGTTGCTTTTTTTGAACAACAGTTTTACGATTTATTTATTGAAAACGACTCACTAAACAAAAAGTACCCTACCTACTCGCATTTTAATGATTTATCAAACACGTTTGATGTGATGTTCACTATTGGAGGAGATGGTACTATTTTGAGAGCCGTTACCTACATACGTGATTTGAATATCCCTATCATGGGAATTAACACTGGGCGCCTGGGTTTCCTTGCAACCATTCAAAAAGATCAAATTGAAGAAGCTATTGATTTAGTACTTAAAAAAGAATACACACTTCAAGAACGTTCATTATTACAAATAGAAACATTTCCTAGTACAGAAGATTTTTGTGAGCTAAACTTTGCATTAAACGAAGTAACGATAGCAAGAAGAAACACTACTTCGATGATAGGAATTAAAACATTCTTAAATCAAGAATATTTAACCAATTATTGGGCAGATGGTTTAATTATAGCAACCCCAACTGGTTCAACAGGATATTCATTAAGTTGCGATGGCCCCGTAATTTTACCAAACTCAAAAAGTTTTGTTATTACTCCTATAGCACCACATAACTTGAATGCTCGACCGATGGTTATACCGGATGACACAGAAATACATCTTGAAGTTAGCGCTCGTGAAAAAGATTTTTTAATCTCTTTAGACTCACGAATTGCAACGGTTTCACAAGAAACTAAAATAAAAATTAAAAAAGCCCCCTTCACTATAAAAAGTATTTTACCTAAAAATCAATCCCATTTAAAAACCTTACGAGGTAAACTTTTATGGGGAGAAGACACAAGAAATGAAGGCTTATAACTTATACAATTACAATAAATTCACAAAAAAAAAGTTAATCAAAAAGACGGATTATTAACTTTTTAAAGCAAATTCAATTCCCTATATTTGCACGCTATTTTACAATGAGAGGACTTATTTTATCAATATTATTTGTTTGTTTAGTTGCACCTTTACAATCACAAATTCATGAAATCGGTATTTTTGCCGGTGGTTCTAATTATGTGGGAGATATAGGAAGCACAAACTACATACACCCGAATAAATTCGCTGGTGGTCTTATTTATAAGTACAATTTAAACCCTCGAATTGCACTAAGGGGTACCTACACTTACATTCCAATTTCTGGAGATGATGCCGATGCTAGCAATCCTTATCGTCAAAACAGAGGCTTCAGCTTTTCTAATAACGTACATGAATTTGCTGCTGGTGTAGAATTTAACTTTTTTGACTACAATATTAGTGATTACAGAACCACTTTTACCCCTTATATTTTGGCTGAAATTGCTGCTTTTAACTATAAAAGTCCAGGTTCTCAAACCTCAAACAACACTATTTCCTTAAAAAATAAATTCTCGTATACTTTACCCGTAGGCATTGGCTTAAAAGGAAGATTAGCAGATAACTTTGCTATCGCTTTTGAAGCGGGTGTACGATTTACATTTGAAGATGATTTAGATTACACAACAGATAAAATAAACTCATTAGATTTTGGAGGTAATGGAAATGACTGGTATACTTTTTCAGGAATTTCTATTGTTTACACCTTCGGAAGACCACCTTGTTTCGGTGGAATAGCGGAATAACTATGAAAGAAAAATTACAGCGCATTGATTTACAAAACATACCAAACCACATTGCTATTATTATGGATGGTAATGGTAGATGGGCGAAAAGTAAAGGAATGCAACGTGTTTTTGGTCATCGAAACGCATTAACAGCCATTAGAGAAACTGCAGATACAGCTTCAGAACTAGGAGTGAAATACTTAACTCTTTACGCATTTTCTACTGAAAATTGGAATCGTCCAAAATTAGAAGTCGATGCTTTAATGAGCTTGTTAGTTACTACCTTAAAAAAAGAACTTCCTGAATTTCAACGTAAAAACGTGAAAATAAATGCTATTGGTAATTTAACTAGCTTACCTAAAAATGCTCAAAAAGTATTAGCTAATGTTATCGATGCTACAAAAAACAACACTAAAATTACGTTAACCTTTGCTTTAAGCTACGGATCGAGGGAAGAAATTGTTAACGCAATCAAAAACATAACCAAAAAAGTTGTTAATAACGAAATAGAAATTGAAAAAATTAACGATAAAATTATAAATAATCATTTATATACGTTTAATTTGCCCGATGTTGATTTAATGATACGTACAAGTGGGGAACAAAGAATCAGTAATTATTTACTTTGGCAAATAGCATATGCCGAATTACATTTTACTGATGTGCTATGGCCTGATTATAGAAAAGAGCACCTTTACGACGCTATACTTGATTATCAAAACAGAGAAAGAAGATTTGGAAAAACCAGTGAACAGATTGAAACCAATGAATAAATATTCGTATTTACTAGTATTTTTTATCACCTTTTTAACGGTGAGTACACAAGCACAAGACCTAACACCTAAAGATAGCACCGCTACAAATATTATATCCTACGAAAAAGGAAAAGAGTATATTTTAGGAGGCATAACTGTAACTGGTTTACAAAAATTTAGCGAACAAACCGTAAGAATTTATACTGGTTTAACTGAAGGACAACCTGTTAAACTACCTGGAGATAAACTTACTAGTGCCATTAAAAAGCTATACGAAAGCAAGCAATTTAGTGAAGTAGATGTATACTTATCTAAACGTGATGGAGAAACTGTTTACCTTCAATTCGATGTAACTGAACTACCTCAATTAACCGATGTTACCATTACTGGTGTAAAAAAAGCACAAGTTAAAGAGATAAAAAAAGAAACAGAATTAAAAAAAGGTACAATGGTTACCGACAACCTTATTGTAACCACTCGTAATTACATTCAAAAAAAATATACCGATAAAGGTTTCTTAAAAACAAAAGTATCTTTAGACACGAAAAAAGACACTACCGATGTTAACACCGTTAGTATGGCTATTTTTATTGATAGAGGTAATCGTGTAAAAATCAAAGAAATCAATTTTAATGGTAACCAAGCTTTATCTAATGCTACTTTAAGAGGCGCTATGAAAAACACCAAACGTAAAATTTTTGGTCGTTTTTGGAAAGCTTCTAAATATATACTAGATGACTATAAAGCAGATTTAGAGAGTATTCTTGAAAAATATAGCGAAAACGGATATCGTGACGCTCGTATTTTATCTGATAAAGTTGTGTGGAATGATGACAACACAATTAATCTTGAAATCGACTTAGAAGAAGGACGTCAATACCGCTTTAATGAAATTCTTTTCATAGGAAATAAAGCATACACCGACGAGCAATTAAGTAGTTTATTACGAATTGACAAAGGCGACATTTACAACGGAAAAGTATTAAAAGAACGTATCTCTGGTGATGGAACTCCTAATTCTCAAGATATTCAAACCTTATACCACAACAACGGATATTTATTCTCTCAAATAAATGCCATTGAAACTAAAGTTGAAAACGACTCAATTACAGTTGAAGTTCGTATTAGAGAAGACGACCAAGCTACCATTAAAAGAGTAAGCGTTGCTGGTAACGAAAAAACAAACGACCATGTAATCTTTAGAGAATTACGTGTAAAACCAGGCGATTTGTTTAGTCGTGAAAACATTATTCGTTCTATCCGTGAAATAGGACAATTAGGATTTTTTGACACCAATGTAACTCCTGATGTAAAACCTGATTATCAAAATAAAACAGCTGATATCGAATTCTCTGTAGTTGAAAAAGGAGGAAGTCAAATTGAACTTCAAGGTGGTTATGGTGGAGGATCTTTCATTGGTACTTTAGGACTTTCTTTTAACAATTTCTCTATGAGAAATATTTTCAACAAAGAAGCTTACAAACCATTACCTATGGGAGACGGTCAAAGTTTATCACTACGTTTACAAGCTAGTAGAACTTATAACACGTATAGTTTTTCTTTTACAGAGCCTTGGTTAGGAGGTAAAACACCTCAATCGTTATCATTCTCTGTATACTTATCCAACCAATATCGTTTCGATTACACTACGTATGATGTAAATAAAGATGAAAGTTTAAGTATTATTGGAGCTTCTATTGGTTTAGGAAAACGTTTAAAGTGGCCTGATGACTATTTTACCCTTTCTCAAAACATTAGTTACCAAAGAATAGAGCTTAATAACTACGGTTATCGTGTAGGTTCTTCTAATGATATTCTTAGTGAAGGAGACTTAAACAACTTAGCTTATAGCGTTGCATTAAGCCGTAACTCTGCAGGTCCTAGTTTAATTTTCCCTACCTATGGTTCAGAGTTCACTTTACGTGCTAAAGCTACTTTCCCTTACTCTTTAGTTAACGGAAAAGATTATTCAGAACCTGAAAACCCTACACTTGAACAAAGACAAGCGTACCTAGCTGATAAATACAAGTGGTTAGAGTACTATAAAATTTCCGCTAAAGGAAAATGGTACACTGCATTAGCAAATAAATTAGTTTTAATGTCTAATTTTGAAATGGGGTACCTTGGAAAATACAATAGTGAAGTTGGTTTAACTCCTGTTGAAAGATATTTTGTCGGTGGAGATGGTATTGCGCAAGGTCAATTAGACGGTCGTGAAACTATCGGATTAAGAGGATACGAAAACAATCGTATTTCTTCTTTAGATGGTGGATCTATTTATAACAAATTTCAATTAGAGTTACGTTATTCTATTACAGATAAACCTTCAGCATCTATTTATACTTTAGGATTTTTAGAAGCAGGTAACTCTTATGACAATTTTAGCACTTTTAATCCGTTTAAGTTAAAACGTTCAGCAGGAGTTGGTGTACGTATATTTATGCCTGCATTTGGTTTATTAGGTATCGATTTCGCACATGGGTTCGATCCGTTACCAGGTTTAAGCGAAAAATCAGGTTGGCAAACGCATTTTATAATTGGAAGACAGTTCTAAAACCATACATTTGTAATGTGTCTAGGTTTTGGCACGGTTTTTTCTAAACACATTATACAAGATGAAAAAAAGCATTTTATCAATCGTTCTTTTACTTATTACAAGTATAACTGTTGCCCAGAAAAATCAACGCATTGCATATATTGATATGGAATATATTCTTCAAAATATTCCAGAATATATAGATGCTCAAAATGCACTAGATGCTAAAGTTGAAAAATGGAAAACAACATTAGATAAAGAAGCCCGTGCCATTGAGGTTTTAAAAACTGATCTCTCTAACGAAAAAGCAATTCTAACCAAAGAATTGATAGATGAGCGTGAAGAAGATATAACCATTAAACAAGAATCTTTACGAAGGTTAGAATCTTTATACTTTGGCCCGAATGGAGATATGTACAATTTAAGAAAGCAATTAATTAAACCCGTACAAGACCAAGTATACAATGCAGTACAAACAATAGCTTCTCGAAAACAATATGATTTCGTTTTCGATAAATCAAGTGAATTGGTTATGCTGTATTCAAACAAAAAACACGATATTAGCGACCTTGTTGTGCAAATGATTAGTATTGATCAGAAAAGACAAGCTAAGGAAGATAAAATAGAAGCTAGAAAAGCATTACTTAAAAATGATAATTTGAGTGATGAACAAAAAGAAAAAATAAAGCTTCGAGAAGATTTACAAAAAAAGAGAGAAGAAGACAGGCTTGCTAAAATTAAACAAATTGAAGAAAAAAGGCAAGAACGCTTAAAAGAAAGAGCAGACAAAAGAAAATTATTACAAGAAAAAAGAGCTGCATTATTAAAAGCTCAAGAAGAAGCTAAAAAGAAAAAAGAACAAGAAAATCAAGAAGAGAACAAATAAATCAAGAATAAAGAACATTAATTAAATTAAAACAAAGATGAAACATTTAAAAACGTTATTATTAGTTGCAATTTTTACTGTTGGATTAGGTGGTGTGGCAAATGCGCAAAAAACTGCACATATTAACACAGATAAATTATTAGCTGAAATGCCTGCAACAAAAGCTATGAAAGCAGAGTTAGAAAAGCTAAACAAAACATACCGTGACGACATTGAAACTATGTACAAAAAACTAGAGGCTAAGATTAAAAAATACGAAGCTGAAGGTAAGAGTCAAACTCAAGAAGAAAACCAAAAAAGAGCTATTGAAGTTCAACAAGACAGACAAAAGATAGCGCAAGCTGAGCAAGCGGCAGGTCAAGAAATGCAAAAGAAGTACCAAGAAAAAACGATTCCTATCTTACAAAAAGCTGAAGATGCTATTAAAGCTGTAGCTGCTGAAAAAGGAATTATCTATGTTTTTGATGCTGCTCCAGGTAAAGGTTTAATCGTTTACGAAAAAGGAGAAGATATTTACGACGCTGTAAAATCTAAATTAGGTTTCTAAGAAACAACAAATATTTTATAAAAAAATCCTGCTGAAAACAGCATAGATTTTTATTTTTGTTATACTATGAATAGAACACAAAAACCTATTGGTATTTTTGACTCTGGTATAGGAGGAACTTCTATTTGGAAAGAGATTCATCAACTCTTACCGAATGAAAACACTATATACCTATCTGATAGTAAGAATGCTCCTTACGGTCAAAAGTCAACGCAAGAAATTGTTGACCTGTCTGTTAAAAACACAGAGTTTTTAATAAAAAAAGGAGCCAAAATTATTGTGGTTGCTTGTAACACCGCTACTACCAATGCTATTCAATATTTAAGAGCAAATTATGATATTCCTTTTATTGGGATAGAACCAGCCATTAAACCAGCTTCTTTAAAAACAAAAACAGGCACTATTGGAATATTAGCTACCAAAGGAACACTAAACAGTGCTTTATTTGAAAAAACAACCTCAAAATTAAGTGATCAAATTACCATAATAGAACAAGTTGGTGAAGGTTTAGTTGAGTTGATTGAAAATGGAAAAATGGAATCTGAAGAAATGACTTCTTTGCTAGAAAAGTACATCAATCCAATGCTAGAAAAAAAATGTGACTACATCGTTTTAGGATGCACTCATTACCCTTATTTGCTTCCTCAAATACGAAAAATAACTGGTGAAAATATCCAAATTATAGATTCTGGTGAAGCTGTGGCAAAACAGGTTAAAAATGTGCTCTCTCAACAAAACCTTGTTAATAATAGCACTAACCAGTCATCAAATATCTTCTACATTAATAAAGACAAATCTGTTTTAGAAAACATACTTAGAGATTATAAAAACAGTAATATTGACTATTTAGATTTTTAATACGTAAAACTTCCGTTGATATTCGGACACGCTGCTGCTCTTCTTTTTGTACAGAAAAGATTTAGTCCTAAAGACAATTGGTGAAATCCTCCATTCGAAAACACTATATCTCCTGTTTGTTGCGTGTATGTATAAGCAAACATCCAGTTTTTATAATTCACCCCTGCAATAGGAGTTATGTATTGAGAATTTCCAAAAATGCTACTATCAAAGCTTCTTCTATACGATAACGCTGCCCACAATTGCATGTTTTCAAGAGTTTTATATACCTTGAAGTTTATATCTCCTATTTTCTCTTGAGTTTGTTCTTTATATTGAAACATGAAAGATGGTTCAAATTGTAGCTTTTCTCTATCTCCAAAGAAATAGCCTCCTCCTAAAATATAATTTCTAAGATTTGGTGATTCAAAATTGGAATCCAAGTTATTTTTTGCTGATAAAAAGATATTTTTTATGGTAAAATAAGATGACAATCCATTCTTATGATATGCCATACCAAAATCTGCATTAAAATAGAAATCACTTTCAATTACCTGATTAACCGCAGGATCATTTATAAAAGTTCGTTGATCTCTTTCATTTTGAACTACAGAAAACGATAATCCAAATGACAACTGGTTAAACAAATTTTCATTCCCCATATCTATATGATAAGCATAGGTACCTTGAATTCCTTTTTGTGAATGATATCCATTTTTATCGTTAAAAAGAATAACACCTAAACCAGTATTGGAATATTCTCCTAATTTGGTATGAAAACTTGCTGTTTGTAACGAAGGAGCATCATCTACTCCTAACCATTGTTGACGAGCGGTTAAACGTATTTTACCACAATCGCCTATTCCAGCTGCAGCAGGATGCAATAAATACACATTATCTGATAAATAATCGGCGTAAATAGGTAATGTTTCCTGTGCAGTAACTACAGAAGACATTAATGAAACTAACAATGTTAAATAAGCAATTCTTTTTCTAAGAAACATAACTTGATGATAAAAACATCAAATATAGTTAAGAGGCATTAAAATTTATGTTAATTTTTAAAAATATCATTATTTTGAGTTTACAAAAACTCATTTTCATCAGTTATTCTTTCTAAATATTGATGGACTCATACTTTTTACCTCTTTAAATTTTCGATTAAAATTAGACAGATTGTTAAATCCACACTGATACGCTATTTCACTAATCGCCATACTTTTATCAGAACTTAATAGTTTGCAAGCATTTTCAATACGCAATTCATTTAAAAAAGTAAAGTAGGTTTTGTTTGTTCGTTGCTTAAAATATCGACAAAAGGCATTGGGAGTCATGTTGGCTTTTTCAGAGATTTCATATAAATCGATATTTTTATTAAAATGATTTAAGCATCAATAATTATTTTTAAAATTTGAAGTAAACCTTTAAACCGTTCTAGATTGGTGGCCTTTTGTAAACTCAGGAATAAATTAGTCACTTCTTCCTTATATGTTGAAAGTTTAAATCCTATTACCGATTTTTCAAAAAAAGGAATCAACTCTATAAAATCATCTAGCAGAAAAAAATCCTTCCCAAAAGAATCTTTTGTAAAAAACAATGAAATCATAAAAGACTCTTTTATTTTTGAAGCATCGCTTTTAAAAACATGCGGTAAATTACTCCCAAGTACTAAAACATCTCCAGACTCATATTTATTAATCGTATCACCTACAATTAAAGTACCTTCTCCTTTGACAATAACACACAATTGTATTTCTTCATGCTGATGTAATTTATCATAAAAATATTGCTCACAATCTTCCTGATAAATCAATCCTATATTATGAGTTTTGGGTATTTGAAATGGTAAAACTTTCATTAATAATTTTCTTATTTATTTTCAAAAATATGCAAATACTATTAACCAAACACTTAAAATAAACAAAGAAAGCTAATATAATATTACTATAAGATAATTTGACGTTAAAAGAGACTTCCTATTCCTTATAACTTTGTATAAAAAACAATATTACCATGAGTATAAATTGGAAAGGTGTGATGCCTGCAGTAACTACAAAGTTTACAAATGAAGATACTTTAGACTTACACATGTTTGAAGTTAACATTAAATCACAACTAGAAGCTGGTGTACACGGAATTGTCTTAGGAGGTACTTTAGGAGAAGCCAGTACTTTATCTGACGACGAAAAAAGAACATTGACTAAAACTACGGCTCAATTAGTTAACAATCAAGTTCCAGTTTTAATGAATATAGCTGAACAAACTACCAAAGGAGCTATTGAAGCAGCCCAAAAAGCGGAAGAAGATGGAGCCAACGGTTTAATGATGCTCCCTCCTATGCGCTATAAATCTGGTGACAGAGAAACTGTTGAGTACTTTAAAGCTGTGGCTAACAATACATCACTTCCTATTATGGTGTATAACAACCCTGTAGATTATAAGATTGAAGTTACTTTAGACATGTTTGAAGAACTACTAAAATGTGACAACATTGAAGCTGTAAAAGAATCTACCAGAGATACCACAAATATTACTAGAATTAAAAATCGTTTTGGCGATCGTTTAAAAATTATGACAGGAGTTGACACCATTGCTTTAGAAAGTTTACTAATGGGTGCTGACGGTTGGATAGCTGGTTTAGTTTGTGCTTTTCCAAGAGAAACAGTAGCTATTTATGAATTACAAAAAGCAGGTCGCATACAAGAAGCATTAGAAATTTATCGTTGGTTTTTACCATTGTTAGAATTAGATATAAATCCTAAATTAGTACAAAATATTAAGTTAGCAGAAGTAGCTACAGGTATTGGAACTGAAAATGTGCGAGCACCTCGATTACCTTTAATAGGTGAAGAACGTAAACATGTTTTAAACGTGATAGAAACTGGATTAAAAAAAAGACCTACATTACCTAATTATAAAGCATTAGCTACTCACTAAGTAAACCATTTTCTCATTATATATGATTACAGGAAAAAACTATATAGGAAATCAATTATCCAACTCAGGAACAACAACCTACAAAACATTCAACCCTGAATTAAATCGGGAAAATGATACTGTTTTTACTGAAGCTAATTCCGAAGAAATTGATAACGCCGTAAATCTAGCTTCTGAAGCATTTAAAACATACAGAACTGTTTCTGGAAAAAGAAAAGCTGAATTTTTAAATGCCATTGCTGATGAAATTTTAGCTCTAGATGAAGAGTTAATTCAAACCTATTGCTCTGAATCTGGTTTACCAGAAGGACGCGCTAAAGGAGAGCGAGGAAGAACAGTATTTCAACTCCGCTCTTTTGCTGATTTAGTTTCAGAAGGTTCATGGATAGACGCTACTATTGACACTGCTATTCCAGATAGAGAACCACTACCTAAATCAGATATTCGCAAACTAAATATTCCTTTAGGACCTGTAGTTGTTTTCGGAGCAAGTAATTTCCCTCTTGCCTATTCTACTGCTGGTGGTGATACTGCTGCGGCTTTAGCTGCTGGTTGTCCTGTGATAGTAAAATCGCACCCTATGCATGCAGGTACGGGTGAACTTATTGCTTCAGCTATAATTAAAGCCGCAGAAAAAACAGGAATGCCAAACGGTGTTTTTTCTAATTTAAATTCAAGTGGTATAGAAGTAGGTCAACAATTAGTTTCTCATCCAAAAGTAAAAGCTGTTGGTTTTACCGGAAGTATTCGAGGAGGTAGAGCCTTATTAGACTTAGCTGCTAAACGTGAAGAACCTATTCCTGTTTTTGCTGAAATGGGAAGTATCAATCCAGTTATACTATTACCAAAAGCATTAGAAAATAATGCTGATAGTTTGGCTACCACTTATGCAAATTCTATTACTTTAGGTACTGGACAATTTTGTACCAATCCTGGATTAATTCTAGGAATAAAAAGCAATGGTTTAACTAATTTTATCGATTCTTTAGCTGATAAAATTGTGGAAATTAATCCATCTTGTATGTTACATCCTAATATTATAGGTGCTTATGAGAACAACAAAACCAAAGCGATTTCACAACAAGGAATTACTATTGCTGCAAACTACACTAAAGAAGTACAAGCTAACTATGCTACTCAAATTGTAACTACAGTTGAAGGAAAAACATTTTTAGAAAATCCAACCTTACATCAAGAAGTATTTGGACCTTATTCTATAGTAGTGCAATGTGAAAATAAAGAGCAATTAGAAGAAATTATTTCTAGCTTAGAAGGACAACTTACAGGAACGGTAATTTCTGATGATAATGAAGCAGCCAATTATCCAACAATAATCGCTGCTTTACAAAATAGAGTTGGAAGAATTATTTTCAACGGAGTTCCAACTGGTGTAGAAGTTTGTCCGTCAATGGTTCACGGAGGCCCTTATCCAGCATCAACAGACAGTCGATTTACCGCTGTTGGGGTTAATTCAATTAAACGTTGGGTACGACCATTTAGTTATCAAGATTGGGCCAACAATTTATTACCCGATGAATTAAAGAACGAGAACCCTTTACAAATTTTACGCTCCGTAAACGGTATACTCACAAAAGAACAAGTGATATAATAAACTTTCAATAATTTCTTTAGAAAACATACAAACTGCGATTCAATTTAGTATGAGAAAAACTTTTTTTTGCGTTGATGCACACACTTGTGGAAATCCTGTAAGAGTTGTTGCAGGTGGTGGCCCTAACTTAATTGGAGCCAATATGAGCGAAAAACGTCAACATTTTTTAAAAGAATACGACTGGATTCGAAAAGGGTTAATGTTTGAACCTCGCGGACATGATATGATGAGCGGTTCAATCTTATTCCCTCCTCACAATCCCGAAAACGATTTTGCTATCTTATTTATTGAAACTTCTGGATGTTTACCCATGTGTGGTCATGGAACAATCGGAACCATTACCATCGCTATTGAAGAAGGATTGGTAACACCAAAAATTCCAGGGAAAATAAAAATGGAAGCTCCAGCAGGTTTGGTAGAAATAGAGTACCAACAAACAGGTAAAAAAGTAGATTGGGTTCGTTTAACCAATGTTAAAAGTTACTTAGCAGCCAAAGGTTTAACTGTAGATTGTCCTGAATTAGGAGAAATTACTTTTGATGTTTCTTATGGAGGAAACTACTATGCAATTGTAGATCCACAAAAAAACTTCTCGGGAGTACACAGTTTTACTGCTTCTAAAATTATACAATACTCTCAAGTTGTACGAGGTCGAATCAATGAAAAATACCCGAACATGTTTATTCATCCTGAAAATGATACTATCAGAGATGTAACTCATATGCTGTGGACAGGTAACCCTATTGATCCAACATCATCAGGTAGAAATGCTGTTTTTTATGGTGATAAAGCTATTGACAGAAGCCCATGTGGTACAGGAACCTCAGCTCGTTTAGCGCAACTATATGCTAAAGGGAAATTACAACTTGGCGAAGAATTTATTCACGAAAGTTTCATTGGAAGTAAGTTTATAGGTCGTGTTGAAAAAGAAACTACCTTAGATGGTAAACAAGCTATTATTCCGAGTATTCAAGGATGGGCAAAAGTGTATGGATACAACACCATTGTTATTGATGATGAAGATGATCCATACGCACATGGTTTTCAAGTAATTTGATTCATTGATTCAATGAGTGAATGATTCAATGATAAAATGATTCGATGAGTTATAAAATGAGACATTAAACTCAAAAGTTAAATCATTAACTCATTTTATCATTAATTTAGTAAGTCATTAATTAAAAGTGCTATGAATAAATCGGATTTTATAGAAAGTATTAAAAATAGAACTAAACAATTAGCTGTGAATACTATTTTGCTTTATAACCAAATTCAAAAAACAGACGCTACAAGAGTAATAGGCAAACAATTAATTCGCTCAGTAACTTCTACCGCTGCAAATTATAGAGCTGCGTGTATTGCTCGTTCTCAAAAAGAATTCTTTGCAAAAATGTCAATAGTGTCTGAAGAAACTGACGAAACCTTGTTTTGGTTAGAACTATTACAAGATACAAAACTTGCTTCAGAAGAACAATTAAAGCCTTTAATGATAGAAGCCTTAGAAATAGCTAAAATTGTTTCAAAAGCACGAAAAAATTCAAAAACCAATTAACCACCAACTCATTAATTCATTAACTAATTAAATCATTTGCTCATTGAAACATTGTATAGTTATCGGCGGAGGAATCATCGGTTTATGTTCTGCATATTATTTACACAAAGAAGGGCACAAAGTTACTGTGATTGATAAATCTGATTTTTCATCAGGAGCTTCGCACGTAAATGCTGGGATTATTACTCCTAGTCATATTATTTCTTTAGCAGCTCCAGGAATGATTAATAAAGGTATTAAATGGATGCTAAGTTCGACCAGCCCTTTTTCAATCAAACCTCGTTTAGAATACGATTTTTTACAATGGACATGGCTATTCAAAAAATCTGCAACACCCAAAAAAGTAGCTAGCTCTATCCCTGTTATTAAAAACATCAATCTGTTTAGTAGAGATTTGTATGAAGAATTAAAACAAGCTTCCAACGATTTCGATTTTCATTACCAACACAAAGGTTTAATGATGTATTATAAAACCGATAAAATGGGTGAAGAAGAATGGAATATTGGGAAACTTGCTATAAAAGAAGGATTAAAAGTTGAACATCTTACAAAGGAAGAAATTCAAAAACTAGAACCTAATGTAGACTTGAACATTAAAGGCGCTGTATATTATCATTCTGATGCACATATGACTCCGAATGAATTTATGCTAAAAATGAAATCTTATTTAGAGGACAATGGTGTGACTTTCTTAGCAAACGAGGAGGTCATAGATTTTCAAATTTCAGAAGGAAAAATAAAATCAATCAACACAAAAAACAATACTATTACAGCTGATGAGTTTGTGCTTACAACAGGATCTTGGACACAAAAACTAGCTAAAAAACTGGGAATAACCATTCCTGTACAAGCAGGAAAAGGCTATCGAATTAATGTAAAAAGAGAAACAGGCATTCACATTCCTGCCATTTTAACTGAAGCTAAAGTTGCTGTAACGCCTATGAATGGTTTTACGCGTTTTGGTGGTACTATGGAAATTGCTGGTATTAATAGTCAAATTAATACTAAAAGAGTTAATACTATTGCGAATGCTGCTGAGAGTTATTATAACGGGCTACAAATTAATCAACAAGAAAGAAAGGATATAGAAAGTGGTTTACGCCCTTGTTCTCCTGATGGTTTACCATATATTGGTAGACTTTCAAAAATTAAAAATGTGACAGTAGCTGCTGGTCATGCTATGATGGGATGGAGTTTAGGGCCTGCGACAGGTAAATTAGTTTCTGAAATTATTTCGCATAAAAAAACAAGTACAGATCTCACTCCTTTTCATGTTGAACGTTTTTCATAAAAAAACTCAAGAGCTACGAACTCTTGAGTTTTTAAAACAACAAAATAGCAGACATTTACATGTCATCTTTATATACTTTATCAATAAATTTTGAGATTAACAATCTCGCAACTCCCATATAACTAGGTTTAAATTTAATTTTATCACCTACTTTATATTTTACATTTCCTGATTTATCTTTATTAGTTCCAACATCAATTACTAACATATCAGAGGTAATCCCAACAAAAGAAATGTCTTTATCTGCTGCTTCAATATCACCTTTATCTACATCTAACAGACCAACATCTAAAATTGCTTTATACGATGTTTCTTGTACATTATTCTCATCATAATCAGTCGTATGTCCAATATTCGCATCGTTAATAATACCGTCTGGCACTAGTTTTTTTTCTTTTAACTCAATAATGTTAGCATAAAACTCAAATGTTTCAGTGTGTAAGTTTTCAAACTGCTTATTTTCCAACGGACTCAATCCAAAGAATGCTGCCTCCCCAATTCTAAAGTGATTAATTTCTTTTGGTACTACCTTATTTTCTATCAATGGTAAGGTTATGGAAGTTCCTCCTGAAACATATTTTAATTCTTTATTGAATTTTGCTGAAATCAGTTCTTTATACAATGATAACTGGAGTAATTTATCATACGTAGGTTCCACTCCATACATACATCCAAGGTTTGATCCAATACCGATCACATCAATATTCGATAGATTGAATACCTTTTCATAAAAGTCTATAATATCGTCTCTTCTAACACCTTCTCTTAACTCACCTAATTCAATCATAATAATGATTTGATGAACTTTATTTTGCTTTTTAGCTGCCTGATTTAAGGCTTCTATAGTAGATAATGAACTGTTCAAGGAAATATCTGCATATTCTACTACTTCATCTGCATAAACTTCTGCAGGAGGTTTTATATAAATAGTTCTTAAATCTGGATTTACAGCTCGTAAGTTTCGTAAACTTGTCAACCTTGAGTCTCCTACTGAGTTTATGTTCTTAATTACATCTTTAGTTAAGATCGTTTTCAAAAACGTTTTATCTCCTGAAAACACCTTTGTAACTAAACTCCACTCTATATTATTTGACTTAAAAAAGTCGCTTAAATCTTTTATATTCTGTTTTATTCTTTCAGAATGTATTATTAATTCTGCCATCTTATTTTGTTATAATTCTTGGTAAATTATCTGGTAATTTAGTTAGTAACTCGTAATTGATTATCTGTATGTAATCGTTAAATGACGATACTGTAATTTCTCTATCTCCTTGATCTCCTATTAACACAACTTCGTCTCCTTTCTCAACATTATCTGCATAAGTTACATCAACTGCCATCATATTCATATTAACAGTTCCTATAATATTGTGTCTTTTTCCTCTAATTAAAACTTTTCCCCTGTTACTTAACGATCTGCTATATCCTGATGAATATCCTACTGGTACAATTGCTATTTTTATTTCATGGTTGGTAAAAAATGAGGTTCCGTAACCTACAAATTGACCTGATTTTACGGTCTTAACATCCATTACTTGGGTTTTCCATGAGATAACCCTCTGTAGAGGAGATTCAAAAATTCTATGTTTATTTAAATAATGGACTAAAATTTCTTTTGTAGGAAAAAATCCAAACTGTAAAATCCCTATTCTCACCAAGTCAAATCTAGTTTTTGGATATCGAATACTCGCAGCAGAACTTGCCAAATGAAAATCAGGAGTTAAAAGTTCATGCTGATTTATTTTGTTTATCGCCTTTCTAAACTTCTTTTGTTGATCGGTAATTCTTTTGTAGTTTGAAATACTTTCTGCTCCAGCCAAATGAGAACAAATTCCTTTTACAACAAGGTACTCTAAATTTTCTTGAACATATGTAAGAACCTTAGCAATATCTTTTAAAACAAACCCCGTACGGTTCATTCCTGTTTCTATTTCTATATGAATTTTCGCTGGAATTTTAAGTTTTCTTGCTGCTTCAACAGCGACTTGTAACCTATCTATTTCAAAAACATAAAATTCAATGTTATTTTCAACAGCCCATTCTATTTGACTGTTGTGAATCATTCCCATAATCATTATGGTTACGTCCTTTTGAGGCAATGCTTTCTTTACCTCATAAGCTTCATTAGCATCAGAGACGCTAAAATGTCGAACTCCATATTTATATGCTAAAGTGCAATACGTTCTAATTCCGTGACCGTAGGCATTTCCTTTTACTACAGAAGAAAATGTGACTTCGTTACCTAAGTGATTTTTAATAAAATCAATGTTATTTTTAATTGCCGATTCGGAAATTTCTATAAAAGATGTGTGTGTCATGAGTCTAATACCTCCTTTGCTATGCTATAAAATAATTGAACGCCTGTCATAGTTATATCGTCTGGGAAATCATAATCTGGATTGTGTAAAGCAGGTGTATCTTCTCCTGCTCCTAATCCAAACATGGCTCCTTTATATTTTTGAGTAAACAACCCGAAATCTTCCCCCCATTTAAACGGAGTTTTAATTTCATTTATTGATACGTTTTGCTTCTCTGCTGATTTTTTTATAATTGAAACTGCTTTTTCATTATTTATATTTGAGTAAAACTCTTCAAACCAAGAAGTTTTAATTTTTAATGAATGTTCTAATTCTAGTTGATTTAGAAGTTGCTCTAGCTTCTCTTTCTTTTCCTCAATCAGTTTCGTGTTCCAACTTCTTAACGTAAAATGAACTTCTCCATACCCCGCTGAAATTCCATAGGCTTTTTCACCCATAGTTACATAAACAGGAGTTATCAAAATAAAATCGGACGATTTTGGCACATTTTTACTTTCTTTTTCAGCAAAGATTAAGATTGTAGCAATCGCATTGGCTGGATTTTGTCCTTTTTCAGGCTCTGCAGCATGCGCTGTTTTTCCATTAAATTGAATTGCTACACTTTTTACATTGCTTGTAAATGTTTCACTTTTCACCACTACCTTATTTTTTGTAAAACCTGGTAAATTATGTAAGGCAAAAGCAAAATCTATGTTTATATTTTTGAAAAAAGGGTCATTTAAGACCTTTTCTGCTCCTTTTCCATTTTCTTCTGAAGGTTGAAAAATCAACAATACTTTTCCTTTCTCAATTGGGAATTTTGTTAACATATTTGCTACTCCAAGTAGTATAGTTGTATGTCCATCATGCCCACACTTGTGAGAAATTCCTTTGTTTTGTGATTGATGTTGAAACGTATTTACTTCTTGAATAGGTAACGCATCAATATCAGCACGTAACATGATGGTTTTACCATTTTCTTTTCCTTCAAAAACAGCTACTAATCCTGTTTCGGCAACTTCAACAATTGTGCATGAAGCATTTTTGGTTAAAAATGCCTTTATCTTTTTTTGAGTTTCATATTCTTCTCCTGAGATTTCTGGATGTTGATGTAACTCTTTTCTAACTTTTTCTAAACTCTTTTGTAAGGCTTCCACTACTTTTCTTTTCTAGTAAATTGAATTATAGAAAACACCAAAGCTGATAATGTAATTCCGAAGAAATTAGCATCTAAACCGAATGGTAATTTCACCTCTAAGATAATTAATATTAAAGTAGTAAGTCCACCAAAAATCATAGCATAAAAAGCAGCTGTTGATGATGGTTTTTTTAGCACTAACGTTCCTAAAACAGGTACTAATAAGCCAGATACCATAAAGGCATATGAATACAGCATCAACTCTAATACATTTTGCATCATTGTTGCTAACAGTATAGCTACGCCTCCAATTATAAATGTAATAATTTGCGAATTTTTTATGCTGATACTTTTCTTAAAATACCCAAAAATATCCGTTGTTAAATTTCCTGACGCTGCCATTAAACAACTATCTGCAGTTGACATAATTGCTGAAAAATAAGCTGACATCATCAACCCCATTAAACCTATTGGTAAAATACTTCTTAATAATAAAGGTAAACCTAATTCTGCATCCATTTCTGTACCTGGCGCATATCCTATTGACGAAAACATTCCTTGTTCAAAAGCAACTCTAGAAAATAATCCTAAAGCTACTCCCATAAAAGCCATAATTGGATATTCAAATAACCCAGCTATTTTCCATGCTTTTCTAGCTGTTTTTTCGTCTTTACAAGCGTAAATTCGTTGATACAAGGTCATTCCTACAAACCAAATAGGCACAATAGTAATAACCCAGTTAAACATATCAATAAACGTTATGTTTGATAATGATAAAAAGCTTGCCGGCAAAGTTTCTTTGATAGCTGTCCAACCCCCAATTTCGATAAAACCAATTGGAATTCCTATACCAATCAATCCTACCATTAAAATTATCCATTGAATGGTATCAGTATAAATTACTGCTTTAATTCCACCAATAACAGTGTACACCACCGCTATAACTCCCATGATTAAAACCGCATTGGTTATAGAGATTGACGGAAAGGTAGCTGATGCTAATTTTGCTCCTGCTAATATTTGTGAGCTTGTAAAACCTATATACCCTATAAGAGAAATGATTCCTGCAATTAAGGCCACTTTTACATTATAATGGTGCGCTAAGGATTGTGGAAATGTTAAAAAATGATGTTTTTTCGCTATCGGATATACTTTTGGGATTAAAAAAACGGCACTTATCCAAGCACCTAACAATCCTGTAAAAAGCATCCAACTACCGGAGAGTCCCATTAAAAAACCAAGACCTCCTAAACCGATAGAAAAACCTCCACCAACATCAGTTGCCACAACGGACAACCCAATATGGCTTGCAGACATGTTTCTTCCTCCTACATAGTAATCGTCTTTTGATTTGTTTTTATTCATGAAGTATACCCCTACTCCAAGCATAAAAATTAAATAGGTAATGAATATGATTAGATCAATAAAATGTATATCCATAAAATTATTTTTCTTGATCTAGCAAAAACCGTTGTTTATATTGAGCTTTCTTTAACTGAGCTCTTTTACTTACTGATGGTTTTGTATATTCTTTTCTTTCTCTTATTTCTTGCAATACCTTTGTGTTTCTGTATTTTCTTTTATATCTTTTAATGGCTCTATCAATATTCTCGCCTTCTTTTACTGGTATTATTAACATATATATTGTGTATTTTTAATTAGTACTTTGATTCAATTACCCCAAGTATGTTTGTAATACTTTAGTTCTTGATCTTTGTTTTAATCTTCTGATTCCTTTCTCTTTAATTTGACGTACGCGTTCTCTTGTTAAATCGAATGTTTCTCCTATTTCTGTCAAACTCATAGGTCTGTAATTCTCTAATCCATAAAATAATTTTATGATGTCAGATTCTCTTGGAGATAGTGTTTCTAAGCTTCTGCTAATCTCTAATTGCAATGATTCTTGCATTAGCTCTTTATCTGGCTTAGGAGCTTCTGAAGCTCTTATTACATCATATAAATTAGAAGTTTCTCCTTCTTTTAAAGGAGCATCCATAGAAACATGTCGTCCTGAGTTTTTCATAGATTGTTTCACGTCAGAAACAGTCATATCTAACACCTTAGCAATTTCTTCGGGCGTTGGCATACGCTCATTACTTTGTTCTAATTTAGATACAGCTTTATTTATTTTACTGATGCTTCCAATCTTATTAAGCGGTAATCTTACCACACGTGACTGTTCTGCCAATGCTTGTAAAATTGATTGACGTATCCACCACACTGCATAGGATATGAACTTAAACCCACGAGTTTCATCAAAACGTCTTGCTGCCTTTACCAAACCTATATTTCCTTCGTTAATCAAGTCAGAAAGACGTAAACCTTGATTTTGGTACTGTTTAGCTACCGAAACAACGAATCGTAAATTTGCATTTACCAATGTTTCCAAGGCTCTTTGGTCTCCTGTCTTGATTCTTTGAGCTAATTCAACTTCTTCATCAGCAGTAATCAAGTCAATTTTCCCTATCTCTTGTAAGTATTTTTCAATAGATTTTGATTCTCTATTGGTAACTTGTTTTGTTATTTTTAACTGTCTCATATTATCGTTTTAGTCTCATTTCTAAATACGGAGTCGTAAACCCAAGCTTCTCATATAAAAACTTGGCTGGATTATCTTTTTCTACGTGTAAAGCAATATCTCCCTTACAATTATCGATAGCATGCTGCATTATCTTTTTACCGATTCCTTTTCCTCTATAATCTTTATGAGTAGCGATATAAACCAAGATATTTTCAGGTATGTATTCGTCCATTCCTGTTTTATTTATCACTACCGCTCCTACAATTTCATTTTTATCTTCTATGGTAAACACATAACCTCCTAATCCTGTTCTTTCTTTAGCCGCATAATCAATCGCTTTGCGAATGGCTGTTTTTTCATCTCCATAGTTTTCAAGATGTGTATATAAAAAATTAGTTACTCTTTCCATTTCAAGAGGAGTAATACGATTGAAGGCATCGTAAGTGTGTACTGTCATAATTTGATTTTTATAAATAGGCTTTAGATTAAACGATAAATAACTTCAGTACTATTTATTGAAGTTTTTAAACATTGTGTTACCTATTTGGGGTTTATTATTTATTAGCGCAGTATATACTTTTGCGAAAAGTGTACGAATATGTCAAAAAAACTACTCGTAAGAACCGAATATTTTACAGTACTATCAATTTAAATAGAACTTAAAATAATGTAAATACGTTTGAAGTCTTTTCCTTTTAGAAAAGCAATAAATTAGAATCCTGGTGGAATAAACTTGTCCGACTGGTTTCGGAACACAAGGAAGTTGAATGTAAAAACTCGTTGATTTTTTTTCTCGTGTGTAGTATCTACCATATCGTACAAAGGTACGAATTATAAGGCTAATTTCAAAATGAGCCTAGAAAAGAGCTTTTTACATTCATTAAATTTTCTTTAAAAGAAAAAAGCACCTTAAAAATTTAAGATGCTTTTGAGTTGTATTATTTTTTGAAGTTGGTGATTCCTTCTTCTAGCCAGTTGAAGTATTCATCTGCATCTGGCATGTATCCTACAGGATCTGATATGTTTGATTCATCATGATTCATCAAAACATAAAACGGTTGTGAGTTAGCTTTGTACTTAATAGTTTGTAACTCACTCCACTTTTGTCCGATGTACTTTAACTTCTTTCCTGGATTTAATTTCGATTCTACGACTTCATCATCTTTTAAAGGACGCTTGTCATCTACATACAAAGAAATTAACACCACCTTGTTTTTTAGAACGTCCAATACCTTTGGTTTTACCCATACATTTTGTTCCATTTTTCTACAGTTTACACAAGCGTGCCCTGTAAAATCTAACATAACCGGTTTGCCTACTTTTTTTGCATACGCTAACCCTTTGTCATAATCGTGAAATGATATGATATCGTGAGGAGGCATTAAATGCGCTCCTTCAGGTAAAGCTTCGTGATTGTCTTGTTGAACACTCGCTGTTCCCTTTTTTGTAAATCCTACTCCATAAGGTGACTCGCTGTAGTGTTGTGGTGGTGGGAAAGCGCTAATTAAGTTTAGTGGTGCTCCCCAAAGTCCTGGAATCATATAGATAGTAAAGGATAAAACAATCAATCCTAAACTTAATCTTCCTACAGAAATATGACTGATTGGACTATCGTGTGGCAATTGTATTTTTCCGAAGAGATAAAAAGCTAAGGCTCCAAAAATAGCTATCCAAATAGCGATAAACACTTCTCTTTCTAATAAATGTAATTGTAGTACTAAATCGGCATTTGATAAGAATTTAAATGCTAAAGCTAATTCTAAGAATCCTAAAACTACTTTTACGGTGTTTAACCATCCTCCTGATTTTGGCAATGAGTTTAACCATCCTGGGAAAGCTGCAAACAACGCAAATGGCAAAGCAATTGCTAAAGAAAATCCTAACATCCCTATTATTGGCGCCAAAACTCCCTTTGTAGAAGCTTCAACTAACAACGTTCCAACAATTGGTCCTGTACATGAAAAGGATACAATTGCTAAGGCTAACGCCATAAAGAAAATTCCGATTAACCCTCCTCTATCGGCTTGAGAATCTACTTTGGTTGCCCATGAACTTGGTAAAGTAATTTCAAAAGCTCCTAAGAAAGACACAGCAAAAATCACTAAGATCAAGAAGAAAACTATATTAAACCATACGTTGGTTGATAATGCATTCAAAGCACTTGGTCCAAAAACCAAACTAACAAACCAACCAAGAAAAACATAAATAGCAATGATTGATATTCCGTAGATAATTGCATTTCGAATCCCTTGTGATTTGCTTTTACTTTGTTTGGTGAAAAAGCTTACCGTCATCGGTATCATTGGGAATACACACGGTGTTAATAATGCTGCAAATCCTGATAAAAAGGCGATGAAGAAAATTCCCCATAAACCTCTTTTTTCTTCTTTTTTCGTTTCCTTTGAAGCTACTTCGCCTGCTGTTTTTACTTCTTTTGTTGCATCAGTAGAAGCTGTTACTGCGGTAGCTTTCGTTAAATCAAATACTAAGTCTACTTCCTTAGGAGGCAAACACATTTCATCAGTACAAGCAATAAATTCAACAAACGCGTTGATTTGATTTACGCTAGCATCTACCAGTTCTATTTCTTGTTTAAAAACTGCTTTTTTAGCAAAGGATTTAATATTCATTCCTTCCTCTCCAAAAAGCGTAGTAAACTTAATTTTCCCTTCAGGTTCTGAAGTGTTTCCAACAATTTTTATTTTTCCTCCCTCATCATCGTAGGTAAATGTTGTTGGAATTGGACCGCCTTTCGGAACTTCTTGCGCATACAAATGCCATTCGCCCTCAATCGTTGCCGTACTTACTAAATTATAGGTTGTTTCTGAAACCTTTTCGACACTTGTTTTCCATTGAATAGGATCATGGATTTGACCAAGAGCTGAAAATCCAACAGTAAAACAAAGCAAAAATGCTAGTATTTTTTTCATCTTATTTGGGGAAAGGGATTAATTTACATTAAAAGTTAATTCTACTTCTTTTGGAGGTAAACAGTTCATTCCTGTACACACCATATACTCTACCACTCCTTTAACCGTGAACTTTTCCGCAGTTTTTAAACGAATTTTTTGAGTAAAAACAGCCTTAGTATCGAAGTATTTAATTTTCATTTCAAAAATAGGGTCGTCAACTACATGTCCTTCTGGCTCTGTTGTATTTCCTTTTTTTAAGTAACGTGAGTCACCTTCAAAAGTAAATAACGTCGGAATTGGTCCGCCTTCAGGAATTTCTTGCGAGTACAAGTGCCAATCTTTTTGAATTGTAGCAACAGCAATTAATTCTGCTTCTTTATCAGAAATCTTTTTTACTGAAGTACTCCATTTTACAGGATCGTGCACCTGTGCGTAAGAAATACTACCGATGGCCAACAACAAGATAAAAAGTATTTTTTTCATTGGTTTTAATTAGTTGTATTATGTTTAATCGGTAAATGTAATGTCTTTATTTACTAAAACACAAAAGATTAAAAAAAGTTTAACATTCATTTATAAATAGTTCAAAACAAAAAAGAGCAACCATTTCTGATTGCTCTTATCTAGTAGCGGGAGCAGGACTCGAACCTGCGACCTTCGGGTTATGAGCCCGACGAGCTGCCTACTGCTCTATCCCGCGATTTGCGGTTGCAAATATACGCCCTTTTGTTTGTTTTATCCAAATAAAAAAGCATTTATTTTTAAAATATTTTTTAAACCACTCAATAACAAGCTTATAAAATTCAACAATTCTTACTCAAAACAACTTATCTTTGCCCTATGACACATAAAGCAGGATTTGTAAATATTATCGGAAACCCTAATGTTGGGAAATCAACCTTGATGAACGCATTGGTTGGTGAAAAATTATCAATCATTACCTCTAAGGCACAAACTACAAGACATCGTATTTTGGGGATTGTCAATGGAGACGATTATCAAATTGTGTTTTCTGATACTCCTGGAATCATAAAACCTGCTTACGAGTTACAAGAGTCTATGATGGATTTTGTAAAATCTGCCTTTGAAGATGCCGATGTTCTTATTTATATGGTAGAAGTTGGTGAAACAGAATTAAAAAATGAGGCTTTTTTCAATAAAATCATCAATAGTAAAATTCCTGTAATTTTATTATTAAATAAAGTTGACAAATCTACTCAAGAGGAAGTTGCAACTAAAATTGATTATTGGAAAAAGAAAGTCCCAAATTCTTTTGTGTATGTAATTTCTGCTCTTGAAAACTTTAATGTAGAAAGCGTTTTTTATAAAATCATTGAACTTTTACCAGAATCACCTCCTTTTTATCCAAAAGATCAGTTAACCGATAAACCTGAACGCTTTTTTGTAAATGAAAAGATTCGTGAAAAAATTCTTCAACACTATAAAAAAGAAATTCCTTACTCGGTAGAAGTAGAAACTGAAAGTTTTGTTGAAGAAGATAATATCATCAAAATCCGTTCTGTTATTATGGTAGAACGTGAAACTCAAAAAGGAATTATCATCGGGCATAAAGGAAGCGCCATTAAACGTGTTGGAACTGAGGCTAGAAAAGATCTTCAACAGTTTTTTGACAAGAAGGTGTTTTTAGATTTACATGTAAAAATCAACAAAAACTGGCGTTCTAACGAGCGTCAATTAAAACGATTTGGTTATAAAGATTAATGCTCTTTAATTGTTCGTAACAATTCTTTGGTATACTCTTTTAATTCATCCATTTGTTTTTTTCCGGTTGATTTCCCTAGGCTACCTACTAAATAAAGAGCTACCCAAACAATAGGCAATACAACCAACATTACTATAGGCAACATACTAATTTGTTTTAATGACCAATTGCTATAAGCAACGATTCCAAAAATTACAAATGCAGTGCCCACCAAAAAGTGTAAAAACATGAAGAAAGTCCACACTTGAGGTTTCGGACCAAACAATCCTTTAATGTGCGAAGTGCTTTTAGAAGTTTCTTCTATTTCAATATGCAGTTGTGGCGACCATAAATGCGACTCTTTTTCGGGTATATCAACCACAACATGATTATCTACAACCTTCATTTTATACTTAGAAACATCGTTTAAGTGCTTCTTAATTTCTTCCAATAAAACCTGAGAATTCATCTCATATTCTAACTGAAATCTGGGTTTTAAAAAAATCTGGTTGTATAATTTATCATCCATTAAACTAAAATATTAAACGCCAACAATATAGCAAAAACTATATACTATCTAAAATTCATTATAAATCATTTCCGAAATTGTATCTTTGCACAAATTTTTTTGCAAAATGAGTATTATTGCGATTGTAGGAAGACCTAACGTAGGAAAATCTACCTTATTTAACCGACTAGTAAAACGTCGTGAAGCTATTGTTGACTCTGTTAGTGGAGTTACTAGAGATAGACATTATGGAAAATCTGAATGGAACGGAAAAGAATTTTCTGTAATTGATACTGGTGGGTATGTAATTGGTTCTGATGATATTTTTGAAGGAGAAATACGTAAACAAGTTCAGCTAGCTATTGACGAAGCTGATATTATTGTTTTTGTAGTTGATGTTGAGCAAGGAATTACTCCTATGGACGCTGAAGTTGCTAAAATTTTACGTCAGGTTGAAAAACCGTTATTTATGGCGGTTAATAAGGTTGATAATGCGATGCGTGATGCTGATGCTGTTGAATTTTACAATCTTGGACTAGGTGAATACTACACAATTTCTTCTATTAACGGAAGTGGAACTGGCGAATTACTAGATGCTATAGTTGAAGAAATTCCTGAACCAGACGAAAACGAAGATAAACAAGACGAATTACCTCGTTTTGCTGTAGTTGGACGTCCAAACGCAGGAAAATCATCATTTATTAATGCTTTAATTGGAGAAGACAGAAATATTGTAACCAATATTGCAGGAACTACAAGAGATTCTATCGATACTAAATATAATCGTTTCGGATTTGAATTCAACTTGGTTGATACAGCAGGGATCAGAAAAAAATCAAAAGTAAAAGAAGATTTAGAATTCTATTCGGTAATGCGTGCTGTTCGTGCTGTTGAACATTGTGATGTTGCGGTATTGGTTATCGATGCAACTCGTGGATTTGAAGGTCAGGATGAAAAAATATTCTGGTTAGCAGAGAAAAACCGTAAGGGAATTGTTATTTTAGTTAATAAATGGGATTTAGTTGAAAAAGAAACTAATACCATGCGCGATTTTGAGGCTAAAATCCGTCAAACAATTGCTCCTTTTACTGATGTACCAATCATCTTTATTTCTGCGTTAACTAAACAACGTATTTTTAAAGCTATTGAAACTGCTGTTGATGTTTTTGAAAACAGAAAACGTCGTATTCAAACCAGTAAATTAAACGAAACGATGTTGGAGATTATGGAGCATAATCCACCTCCGGCAACAAAAGGTAAATTTATCAAAATTAAATACTGTATGCAGTTACCTACGCATACACCACAGTTTGCCTTTTTTGCTAATTTACCACAGTATATTAGAGATCCTTATAAGCGTTATGTAGAAAATCAATTACGCGAACACTATAATTTTAACGGAGTACCTATTAGTATTTATTTCCGTCAAAAATAATTTTAACAAAATTTAACTTTCAGAAAGTAGTTTTTTCTCTTTATTTGTAGCCAATTGAAAATCAAATTGCTATAAAAAATGAAAAAACTACTTTTTATTTTTACGTTATTATTGACTAGTTCAATTTTAGCACAATCTTACCAGTTCAAAATTACAGGAACTATAAACTCCGAAAAAGAACAAACACCTATCGACGCTGCCACAGTTCATCTTGAAAGAGTTAAAGACAGCGCTATTGTTACCTACACAATTACAAATGACAAAGGAAAATTTTCTTTAGAAGGAAAATCATACGATAAAAATGTAAAACTGTTTATTTCGTATGTGGGAATGGACAGTTATTCAAAACAAATTCAACTTGATAAATCTTCTACTTTGAATTTAGGAACCATTTCATTAAAAGAAGAAAGCAATATTTTAAGTGAAGTTGTTATTCAATCTAGGGCTCCTATCACAGTTAAAAAAGACACTTTAGAGTTTAATGTAAAATCTTTTAAAACTAAAAAAGATGCTAACGTTGAAGACTTGTTAAAAAAACTCCCTGGTGTAGAAGTAGATGAAAATGGTAAAATTACCGTAAACGGAAAAGATGTAAATAAAATTTTAGTTAACGGTAAACCTTTCTTCGGAAACGATCCTAGTATCACAACTAAAAATCTAACAAAAGACATTATTGAAAAAGTTCAAATTACTGATACAAAATCTAAATCGGAAGCTTTTACGGGCGAAAATGGAGACGCTAACAATAAAACTATCAACTTAACCATTAAAAAAGAAAACAATAAAGGTTGGTTTGGTAGAGTATCTGGAGGAGTAGGTACTGACAAACGCTACGAAGGAGCTGCAATGGTAAATCGTTTTGACAACAATCAACGTTTTAGTGTACTAGCTAGTACTAACAATATTAACTCGCCTGGATTCAGTTTTGGAGAAATTCAAAAAATGTTTGGTGGCGGTGGTAATATTTGGATTGGAGGAAACGGAGGTTTTAGTATTAACGGAAGACGATTTGGTGGTGGAAGTGGAATTATAAAATCGAAAACAGCAGGAGCAACCTATGCTGATGAATTTGGTAAGGGATTAGATGTAAATGCTAACTATTTTTATTCTGGTAGTACTTCTAATAACGAATCAAAAAGCAATAGAGAATACACACTACCTGATAGAAAATATTTTTCAAATTCTACTACTTCTTCTGATGATGAAAACCACAATCATAGTTTTGATACTGAGTTTGATATCGAAATAGACTCTACCTTATTGATTAACATTAGACCTACTTTCGTTTTTAATAAACGTGAAGGTAGTAGTCGTAGGCAAGAAGAATCTTTAGATGAAAATAATACACTTACAAATAACTACACCAGTACAGCTTATGCTACTTCCGAAGCTAACAACTTTGAAAACAGGTTAGACATTACAAAAAAGATGGGAAGCAAAGGTTCCTTTATAAAAGCCTCGATTACCAACCGTATTGATAAAGCAGATACAGAAGAAATTAACAAATCTACTATTGAAGTTTTTGGGAGTTCTCCAAGTACAGAAATTAGAGATCAAAAAAGTTCTATTAAAAACAACCTAACGGGAATTACTACTCGATTCGTATATCGTTTCCCTTTAGTAGCCAATAAATTCTTTTTAGACGCAAAATACCGTTACCAACGTGATGAACGAGAAAATAAAGAAAATACTTTTGATTTTGACGACGCAACACAACAATACAGCAACTTCAATACTGACTTAAGTTCTGACTTTACTTATAATGACATTACTAAAACTCCTTCAGTAGAGTTAGTGTATAGAACCAAAAAATGGCGTTTTAATTTCGAAACTGGTTTTGTAAACAGAACATTAGAAAACAACGATCAATTACGTCCTGAATTGAGTTTACAAAAAGAATACAACAACTTAGACCTTAACTCTAGTTTCAGATATCGATTTGACTCTAAAGCATCTGTTTATTTTGATTATCGTTTAAGTAATAACGCACCTAATATAAACCAGATACAACCTTTTTCTGACGTAACCAATCCATCTAATATTATTACAGGTAACCCGAACCTAAAGCCTACTCAAAACCATACGGCTTATATCAATTTTAATAAATTTAATTGGCAAGCACGAACAGGTTTTTGGGTTTACATGAGAGGTAGTCTATACAATGATCAGGTAATCACTAATACATCTATTGATGATGACTTAGTTAGAAATACTACATACGAAAACACAAACGGGGGTTATGATTTTGTAGGAGGAGGTAGCTATAGCAAAAAAATAAAATTAGATTCTATTGTAAGCCTTCAACTTAGAGCTGGTGCACATATTAGAACGGATAAAAACTTCAATATTTTAAATGATATAAAAGAAGGAGCTAAAACAACATCTCTTACTCCTACGTTCAGAGCTACTTTAGAATGGGATAAAATCGCTTCAATTGAAGGTAGTTACGATATCGATTTTTCAAACACGAAATATGATATAAACACCACACAAAACAGAAATTTCACTAGACATTCTGTTGATATCAGAACCAAAACAAACATTCCGAAGAAATTAGAATGGATAAACGATATCCGTTACACCTACAATCCAAATGTAATTGGTTTTAACAAAGCTTCATGGTTTTGGAACGCTACCCTAGCCTACTCGGTATTAAAAGATCAAGGGACTATTAGTTTAAAAGCTTATGATTTATTGAATCAGAATACCAATGCACAACGTAGAGCCACATCAAACTACATAGAAGATTCTGAAAGCACAGTATTACAACAATATTTTATGTTAGGTTTTAGCTGGAAATTTAATAGCCTAGGAAAAAAAGGTAAAATTCGAGATTATAATTTCAGATTTTAATTTTTAAACAAAACGTAAAGATTATTCTTGATTTTTTGAAAGGGAGTACAACTAAAAACGACTATTTAGTTAGCAATTTCGTAAATTTGTATAGATTCATTTTCTTGCTTTATGAACATAAGACGAACTAGAGATATTCAGAATATAGAACTCCCTTTTAAACTTAAAATAAGTTTTGAAAAGATTGTTGCTTTATTTCAAAAATACGCGGGTGAAGAGTTTAAAGAACATCCATATCATCAATCTTCAATAAATATAGTTCGAGAAGCAAAAAAAGCTCCTGAGTTGATTGATGGTTTTTCTGATGAATCTTTATTAGAAAAACACAAGGATACTATTGAGTTACTCCTAGAACCTTTGTTCCCTGAGTTGTTATTAGAAAATGAAATTAAAGCGGTTAGCATTCCGTTTACTTTTACGTCTTTTAAATTCACTAGCCGATTTGAAAAAATTTTACAAAATGCTGGAGATGACTACCAATTAAAAGTCCGTCATTTTGAAAGTGATTTAATGTATAAATATGCCTGTAGTATCATTCTAAAAGACGTGTACAACTACTCTATCGACATAAAACGCCCCTTTTATTTCGATATTCCAGATCAAACAACCAATACTATAAAAAAGTATCGCGCAGCTTTTAACGCCGACTTTATGGAGATTTATCCTTCTGAAAATGCGCCGAAAATAACTGAAGAAGATATAAAGATATTACTTGACAATTTCGAAAACATCGATATTTGGAAAGAGAAATTCCCTCCAGAATCCTATATATTTAAAGGCTTCGGAATCATGAATTTATTTGATGTAACCACTGATGAAATTATTTCAGAAATAAGAACTAGTCTCATCAAAAAAGATGAAAATTTAGTTAATACACTACAAGAAATATTTCGCAAGTTTTTTGGAATTAATGATCTATCCTTTGGGTTTTCCATCTTTGAAACCAATTCAAACAGTTTTTCTTCTTCACACATAAATAAA
This sequence comes from Tenacibaculum sp. L6, assembly GCF_028823685.1. Taxonomy (GTDB): domain Bacteria; phylum Bacteroidota; class Bacteroidia; order Flavobacteriales; family Flavobacteriaceae; genus Polaribacter. The sequence goes on from NZ_JAPEHZ010000001.1 coordinate 46,416, forward strand.
GAAGGAAGTTTAGTTCTTAGCTATGAAAAAGATGTTTCTTGCGATTGTATTTTTTGTAATTATATTGTAGAAAAGCTTTTTGTAAAAAACGAAACTCTTGCTATTTCTGATGTAGAGAAATATGGCCAAAAAACCGAAAATAAAAACTTTTACCAACGGTTAAAAGATAAAAATATTGGTAGCATTATTTTAGTACCTATACAAGCTTCGGCTAAAAATAGCTTAGCTATTATTGAATTTGCTTCACCAAGGCCTTTTGAACTAAACTCGATTAATCAAAATAAACTACAAGTTTTAATCCCGCTGTTTAAAATTGCTGTAGATCGTTTTTCTGAAGAACATCAAAACATACTTGAAGCTACAATTCAAGAAAACTACACCTCTATTCATCCAACTGTAAAGTGGCGATTTTATGAAGCTGCTGAAAGATTTCATAGAGAATCATTTGAAGATAAGGAAAACATTAAGATTGAAGATATTGTTTTTCCAGACGTACATCCTTTGTATGGTCAATCAGATATTAAAGGTTCATCTATTGCCAGAAACACAGCTATTAAAGAAGACTTAAACACTCAACTTTCTTTAGCTATTTCTGTTTTGTTAGAAGCCTGCAAAGTTGAAAGCCTGCCAATTTATAAAGAATTACGATTTAGAGTTGAAGAGTATTTATCAGAAGTTAAAAAAGGACTAAAAGCTGGTGATGAAATAGCCATTTTAGATTTTTTAAAACGTGATATCTACCCTGTTTTTAACCATATAAAAAAGGTTAACAATCACTTAAACACTCTAGTTGAGGAATACATTAAACGTTTAGACCCTAACCTTCAAGTAGTATATGAAAAACGTAAAGCTTATGAAGATAGTGTTACTTTACTAAACGATAAATTAGCTTCTTTTATTGATGCTAGACAAGAAGAGGCTCAACAAATGTTTCCTCATTATTTCGAACGTTATAAAACTGATGGTGTTGAGTATAACATGTATATAGGACAGTCATTAACAAAAGAGAAAAAATACGACGATCTATACTTGTACAACCTTAGGTTATGGCAATTACAAGTAATGTGTGAAATGGAAAACATTGCCTTAAAAGCTGCTGAAAAAATGGAACACAAGCTTAGAGTTGCTTCTTTAATTTTAGTTCACAGTAATCCATTAGCCATAAAATTCAGAATGGATGAAAAGCAGTTTGACGTTGATGGCGCTTATAATATTAGATACGAAATCATAAAAAAACGTATTGACAAAGCTCATATAAAAGGAACAGAAGAGCGACTAACTGTTCCTGGTAAAATAGCAATTGTATATTCTCAAGATAAAGATGCTGATGAGTACAATAAATACATTAAATACCTTCAATCTAAAAAATTATTAGGTAAAGTAGAAAAATTAGAAGTTGAAGACCTACAAGGAGTTTCTGGATTAAAAGCTTTACGTGTAGAGGTTATTTATCAAGAAAGTTTTGACGCTAAAAAAACAATAACTATTGATGAATTAATCCAAGAGTTTAAATAATCGTCTATAATAATCTTGATACTAACTCCGCTACTTTTGAAGCATTATCTTGTATATTAAAGGCTACAGCAAAAGCTATTACACTTACCAAAATACCAATCATAAAAACTGTATACGTAATTCGTAATAACTTATATTTTCTATTTAAAACCAATCCTAAGAAATATAAATCTTTGGTAAGAGAACCGTATAAATAATCACGGTCTTGCATCATTTCACTCATTGCCCACTCAAATTCTGGCAACTTCATTTGATGAAAATTTCCGAAGAATAATAAATTCACTTTTTTATTGGTTACATCTTCTTTTGTAAATTTTCCTTCAGTAACATTTGGTCTGGTTGCTAAAACTGATAAGACTATTGAAATCACTGTAAAAATCACAAAAATTATCGTAGGAATAATTAGGTAGTGATTTGACGGGTTGTCTAACTTAGGAATTAAAGTAGACAAGGTCATTGAAATAATAATTGCATTTACCGAGAGTAAGATATTTGCTTTTGTATCGGCAATATCACTTAATGTTATGTGATTACGCATCGCTACGCGAAACATCGTTTCTATCCCCCTTTCTGGTAGCTCTATTTTATTTTTCTTGTACGCTAACTCTTCTTTTTTCTGTTTTAATTTAGCAGCTTCTTGTGCTTGTTTTTGCTTTTTCTTTAAAAGCTGTGCTATGTTTTTACTTTTTTGTTTTTCCCAAAGTTTAGAAGCTTTACTCGTATAAAAGCGATGTTTAGTTAAAAAATTAAGGTTCGCGTCATCCCATTCAACATCTTTTATTGTTCTACCACACATCAATTCTCTTTCTTTACGCAATAACTCGTTAAAATCAGAATAGTTTTTACTACCCACATGAGAACAATCAGCATCCTTTAAAATCTTTTCTACTTCGGTGCTAGGGTTAACTCCCATTTTGGTAATAGCTATCAATCTTGACACCTCATCAATTATCTCTTCTGAAACCCCTTCATTTTTTAAAAAGTTAGTAGCAATAGCTACACTCTCTTCTTCATGGTTATCTGGGTTTACAGTGTATCCTACATCATGAAACCAAGCAGCTAAAATTAACGCTTGCTTCTCTACTTCTGAAAAAGCTTCTCCCTCAATTAATTCAAGTGTTTTTTCAACCACTCGTTGAGTATGCGCAATGTTATGGTATACAAAATTCTTAGCTAAACTTTCATTTAGTAAATCCACCACAAACTGCTCTGTCTTTTCTATCAAACTATTCATGAAAAAGGTTTTTGCTAAAATAATAAATTATTAACCAGTATTATTTTTTTAATAACACCATAAAAAAACGTACTTTTAAAAGAGTTTTTCAATATAAAAATGACGCACGAACTTAAAGAAATACTACAACAAGCTACTATAAACCAACAACAAGGAATACAAAATGTATTGGCTACTGTCGTCGATTTAGATGGGTCTTCTTACAGAAAACCAGGAGTTAGAATGTTACTTTCTTCTGACGGAAAAATAATTGGAGCCATTAGCGGAGGCTGTGTTGAAAAAGAAGTACAACGTAGAGCTCAATCGGTTTTTGAAAACAACAAACCTAAAGTAATAACCTATGATGGTCGTTATCGTTTAGGTTGCGAGGGAATATTATATGTTCTTTTAGAACCTTTTAATCTTTCTTCCGAATTTATTCATGCTTTCTCAGAAAACAACATTCAAAGAAAACCGTATAACCTCATATCTTATTTTCAAAAAGAAGATGAATCTTATGGTAATTTTGGTTCTGTAATTCAATTTAACAATCAACAAACCTACTCTTTCAATAAAGAGTTTTATCCTAAAAAAACAGATCAACTGGTTGCTTTTAAACAAACTTTACATCCGCAATTTCGTTTACTTATTATTGGTGGTGAGCATGATGCTGTGAAACTTTGTGCACAAGCTACCCAGTTAGGTTGGGAAGTTGATGTTATTACTTCTATTAAAGATCCGAAAGAACTATCTGATTTTCCCGGAGCTAAATCGGTAGTTGCACAAACTCCAGAATTAATTCAACTTTCTCAAGTAAATAACAATACTGCTATTGTTATTATGAATCATAATTTCACTTACGATTTACGCTGGTTGATTAAGTTACAAGAACAGAATCCTGTTTACATTGGTATTTTAGGAGCTACTAAGCGTCGTGAAAAGCTTTTTGATGAGTTCTTTGAATTTTCTCCAAATGTTTCTGATGAGTTTTTAGATAAGATTCATACGCCAGCTGGTTTAAATATTGGGGCTGAAACTCCTGAGGAAATAGCTTTATCAATCTTAGCAGAAATATTATCAGTAATTCGTAACAAGGAAGTTTTTTCTCTAAAAAAGATTACTGGACGAATCCACAATTAATACAATGCAAAAAACAGCAATTCTCATACTAGCTGCTGGTAATTCTTCCCGAATGGGAAAAACAAAGCAATTGCTTCCTTATAAAAACGCTACGTTATTAGAATGGGCTATTGAGCAAGCTCAAAAATCAGTCGTAAAAAATGTATTTTGTGTATTAGGAGCTAATAAAGAAGTGATTGAAAAGCAACTTTCAACAAAAACTGTTGAAATCATTTACAACCCAAATTATAAAGACGGATTAAGTACTAGTATAGTAACAGGAATTGACTTCTTACAAAAACATAACTTTGATAGTGTTTTAATAATGCTAGCGGATCAACCTCATGTTACATCTGAATATTTGAACTCGTTGATTGAAGCTTCAAAAAAGAACCCTTCCAATATAATTGCCTCTAACTATCAAGGTAGTGTTGGAGTTCCTGCTATTTTTCCGAAGAACTATTTTAATGATTTATTGGATTTAAAAGGAGACAAAGGCGCAAAGAATTTTCTACTACAACAAAACAACAATGTTATCAAAGTAAATTCTACTCAAAACTTGCTAGACATTGACACTCCTGAAGACTATCAGCATTTATTAAAACAGTAGTTTTACCCTAAAAAGCCTTATTTTTACATAACAAAAAAACAAAACATGAACTTAACCAAGTTTTGCATGTATCTAACTATAATTGTTGTAGTTAGTGGTTGTGCATCCTATAAAGCTAAATACGCAGATAAGACTTCTCCAAAAACAATTCAAACAAATAAAGAATTGTTACACTCCTTTTATTTAATTGGAGATGCTGGTAATGCCGAAATGGGGCAAACAACACCTACACTAACCTTTTTTCAAAAAGAGTTAGCCAAAGCTTCTAAAAATTCGACTACCTTATTTTTAGGAGACAATATTTACCCTTACGGAATCCCCAATAAAGAACATAAAGATAGAGCCTTAGCTGAACATCGTTTACAAACACAAATTGATGCACTGCAAGATTTTAAAGGAAAAACAATTTTTATTCCTGGAAATCATGACTGGTATAATGGTGTTGATGGTTTAAAAGAACAAGAACGATTAGTTGAACAAGCTTTAGGAAAAGATTCTTTCCTACCTGAGGGAGGTTGTGGATTGGATAAAGTAGAAATCAATGACGATCTTACCATGATTATTATTGACAGTCGTTGGTTTATTATGGATTGGGATAAGGAGCCAAAAATGAACGACAACTGTGAAATTAAAACTCGTGAACGTTTTATTCATGAAGTTTCTAGTCTTTTCAAAAAAAACAGATACAAAAATGTTGTGGTTGCTGTACATCATCCATTATATAGTAACGGTCCACATGGAGGAAGTTATTCTATAAAAGACCACATGAAACCAGCGCCAATTCTAGGTACTTTGAAAAATGCGCTACGCTCACATGCAGGAATTCAAACTGATATTTTTAATAAAAACTATAGTGACTTCATTAATCAAATACAAGCAGTATCTGATGATTTCACCGATAATATTGTTTTTGTTTCTGGTCACGATCACAACCTACAATACATAGAGCAAGACGGATTTAAGCAAGTAATTAGTGGTTCGGGTTCAAAACAATCAGCTGCTTTAATTGGTTATGGAGCTCAATTTACCTACGGTAACCACGGATATGCAAGATTGAATTATTATAAAGACGGTTCTGCTGTTATTGAATATTATGCTGCCAACACCAAAGATGGACATAAACTCCTTTTTAGTAAAGAAATTGTAAAACCAAAACAAACTAAAACTTATTCTGACTTTCCTGAATATGATGAACATAAAGAATTTATAGAAACCTCTATTTACCCTTCGGAAGCTACTGAAGTAAGCGGGTTTCATAAATTTATGTGGGGAGATTTACACAGAAAAAAATATGGAAAAACCATTAAAGTTCCTGTACTAGAATTAGAGAATGTCTATGGAGGTTTAACTCCTATCAGAAGAGGTGGTGGTAACCAAACCAATTCGTTACGATTAGAAAATCCTGAAGGAAAACAATTCGTATTACGTTCAATGATAAAAGACGGAAGTCGTATTATGGGTGGTATTTTAAAAGGAACTTTTTTAATTGATGTGGTACAAGACATCTTTACTATGTCTCACCCTTATGCTGCTTTTGTGGTTCCTGATATGGCTGGCGCTGTAAACATTTATCACACCAATCCAAAACTGTATTACATGCCTAAACAACCTGCTTTAGGTAAACATAATGATATTTTTGGAGGACAATTATACCTGTTAGAAGAACGACCTGCTGGTGACCGAAGTGAATTAGACAACTTTGGAAATTCAGAAGATATTGTTAGCACATTTGATGTGTTAGAAAAAATCAGAAAAAATGGAAAACACTCTATTGATCAAGAATGGGTTGTTCGTTCACGTTTGTTTGACATGGTAATTGGTGATTGGGATAGACATGAAGACCAATGGCGTTGGGCTTCTTTTAAAACCGAAAATGGCAAAACCTATTATCGTCCTATTCCAAGAGATAGAGATCAACCTTTCTCTAAATTTGATGGAGTCATGATTCCTCTATTTCAGCAATTTGCACCCTTAGTAAAAAACATGCAAACTTTTGATAACGATATCAAAAACATGAAGTGGTACAACAACTATGCTCGTTTCTTTGATGCTGCTTTTTTAAATGAATTAACACTAGATGAATGGTATCAACAAGTTGAATACATTCAACAACACTTAACTGATGAAGTAATTGAAAATTCAATTCAGCAATTACCAAAGGTTATTTATGATATTGATGGAAAAGAAACCATTGCTAAAATTAAAGCTAGAAGAGATAAATTAAAAGAAATTGCTAAACGTTATTACACCAAACTAAACAAAGTTGTACATGTAGTTGGTACAGATAAAGACGATAAATTCATTATTAAACGTTTAAATGATGACGAAACTAGCGTTACTGTTTTTAGAAAAGAAAACGAGATTTATAACCGTATTTTCAAAACAAAAGAAACGAATGAAGTACAGCTTTATGGTTTAAATGGAGATGATGAGTTTTTAATTTCTGGTGATGTACACGATGGAATTTTATTACGAATTATAGGTGGTCAAAATCACGATATGTATACAGATAAATCATCCGTTGCTGGATGGAGAAAGAAAACAAAAATTTACGATTTTAAATCAAAGAATAACACCATAAATCCGAGTTCTGAAACTGTAGATTTACGCTCAAACAGCTACTTTAAAAATACTTATAATTTTAGAGATATTAATAATAATACAACAGTAGTGTATCCTAGTTTAGGAAGCAATCCAGATGATGGTTTCTTCTTTGGCGCTTCTGTAACCTATACACAACAAGGTTTTAAAAAACAACCTTTTGCTAGTCAACACACCTTAGCCGCTAATTACTATTCAGCCGTTGGAGGATACGATCTTGAATACAACGGTGAATTTACTGAACTAATTGGTAATTGGAGCTTGCACTTGCACGCTAAAGCTACAAGCGATAATTATTCTTTTAATTTCTTTGGATGGGGTAATGAAAGTGTATACGATCAAAGCTTTGACTTGGATCATTATCGTGTTAAAAAAGAAGAAATAAGCTTTTCTCCTTCGTTATTAAAACGATTACGAGGAGGAAGTATTTTTAAAATTTCAGGTCTTTTTGAGGCTATTGAGATTGAAGATACACCTGGTAGATTTATTAATAATTTTGACAATCAACCTACAGCTATTTTTGATACTAATTATTTTTGGGGAGGTGAATTGAACTTTAATCACAACCGAGTAGACAATAGTAGTTTTCCTACCAAAGGTATGAACTTCGATTTAGCTGTTGGAGCTAAAGCCAACTTAGACGATTTCGACAGACGCTTTGGTTACATTAAAAGTTCTTTAGCTATGTATCAAAATTTAGTGTCCAATCGCTCCTTAGTTTTTGCTTCTGAAGTGGGAACTCAAATTAATGTAGGAAATCGTTTTGAAATTTACCAAGCAGCTACACTAGGTGGTGACCGTAATTTACGTGGATTTAATAGAGAACGTTTTTCTGGAACCGAAAGCTTTTATCATAGTAACGATTTACGTTTGCGTTTCGGACGCATTCGCACAGGAATTATTCCTGTAAAAATTGGTATTACTGGTGGTTTTGATTACGGTCGTGTATGGTCTCCGTATTCTCCTAATTCAAAGAAATGGCATACTAGTTATGGTGGTTCAATTTGGTTAAGCGGAATTGACTTATTCACTGCAAATGTTTCTTATTTCAAAGGAAACTCACAAGAAGACAGAGTAGCTTTAAGTATTGGTTTCTCTTTTTAATTCATTATAAACATGACACAACAAATTGTATTAATAACAGCAGCTTTATTTGGAATGTTTGCTGTGATATTTGGAGCTTTTGGAGCTCATGCTTTACAAAAAATTCTAAACGTAGATCAACTGAAATCATTTGAAACGGGTGTAAAATATCAAATGTATCATGCACTCGTTTTATTATTCGTTGGAAGTTATTTTGAAACACCTAGTTCAGCAATATATTACGCTTTTGTAGTTGGAATTATACTGTTTTCCTTCAGTATTTATGGTTTAGTATTATCAGACGCAAAAGGTAAAAAAATGAAATTTTTAGGTCCTATTACTCCTTTAGGTGGCTTGCTACTAATTGTTGGATGGGCACTTTTATTATACAAACTAAGCCAAACCATACATAATTAGCATGTATAGTTTGGCTAGCATGGTAAACAAAAAATCATTTTGTTAATCAACGCCTTGGGCGTCGCTGATAATTCTATCAATAAATTCAGTTTTTATATATAGTTGCTTTGCTAAGTTATATAGCACCTCAACTTCTGAAGCATCTATGCTTCCATCAGCATAAGAAATAATAGATAAATCTCTTAGAATATTTAATTTTTGCATCACAGAAATTACAATGTCTAACTCTTTTGCTAGCGCTATAATCTCATCAATAATATCTTGCTCTGTTAATCCTTTAATAGTTAACATACACTGTGCAAAAACTGATGGAGACACCACACTACTCAACGCCTGTATTTCAGAATCATCCACAACGCCATCTGCCTTTGAAATCATATAACCACCTAAGAACATAAAACGTTGAATTTTTTCTGAATGTTCAGTTTCATTTCCTAAATCTTCTGGCTCCATCAACGACATAATTCGCTGTATTTCTAGCTCCATCGCTTCTTCTGTTATTTCTCCGTTAATTTCAGGATTGAATAACTCATACGTTTTACTCTTATTGAATAACTCTAACGCTTTAATACGAAGTGGGCTAAACGGATGACTACTATACCAATCTGATGGATCGTGTGTGTCGTCATTTAAAACTTCTTCTAAATCTGAAAATTGATTGATATACTCGGTTAATTTAAAATCTAAAGAATCAGAAGTTACCCCTGACGATAACTTAAAGAAGGTTCTTGCTGCTGCCTCAAAACTCTTACAACATAATAAACCAGCTCTGTCGGCACTAATTTCTGCATTACGATTCCACGCATATAATTTCATTGCATGAATTGGCGCTAAGTCGTTTACTCCTTCGTCTAAAATATGTTTTACTGGATAATTGAAATGCTCGAATAAAACATGTCCGATTTCATGACCAATAACAAAAGCTAGTTCATCTTTTGTAAAACGTTCTAAAATTCCCGAAGTTAAAATAATATACAATTTATCTTCATCTGGTGGGTAGCATGATGCGTTGAATTTATCTTCCTGGTACACAAAAAACTCAATATCTGCTTTCAGTTTTAACACCTCTTTACAATGATCTCCAATTTCATGAAGTACAGGCGCTAGCATTTTTGTTAAGCGTAAACTTGATTTTAACAAGTGTCTTCTCGATTGAAAAACTGGATTGTTTTCCTTTATTCTTTCCAACGTTTTTTGAATTAGCTCATCTTCTTGAAACTCCAAAACATAATCTCGATCACCGTCATACACCAACGCATTTAAATCAATATCTGCTCTCGAGTTATCATATACCTCTTGAATGTTCTCTGTTACATTTTTAAGGTTCAACTCGTTAATTTCTTCAATACGTTTAGTGTATTGTTCAGCTAATTCTTTAGCTACGTTTTGAAAATGAACACTTGCTTGGTGAATTAATTCATTATCCCCGTTTTGTTGCGCAAGGTTTAAGTCATCCATCATTTTATTTTGCGCTTGCGTTAACGCATCTTGATGTTCTTTTTCTAATTCTGATAATGTGGTAGATTGATACATACTTTTTCTTTTTAAGCTCCTACTGGAACTGTCGAGTTAGACAATTTTAATAACCTTCCTTTTAGATCAAAAATTCCTAAAATTTGATCTTCTCCTTTTTTAGCAACGATATTATTTCCTGATACCTCAACCTCATATCCTTTTTGAACTAAATAGCAAAACAATGCATGCTTGTGTTCAAAATCCATACGAGTAGTTGTTTTTGAGAAGTGTGAACAAATTAAAGCAGGAATGTTTATCTCTTTTTCATCAACCATATCCGTATATAATAATACATACACAGTAAGCCCTTTAAAAGGTAATGGAGCATAACAACTTGCTTGATTTATTCCTGTTGCTACGAATGAGAAATAATGACCAGGATCGTGTTCTGTTTCTATTTTTGATGAAAGCAAATCTTCTATCCCATGTTGTTCCCCTAAAGCTTTCATTTGTAATGAAGCTTCTAAAAATTGTTCTGGAATACCGCTTTGTTTATTTGCCCAAGCCCATAACCAAGATTGCTCATTATGAGAGTAGGTTCCTAACACCTGCATTTTAAAGGTAAGATCACCATAAGTTACCGTTCCCTGAAGCATATCACAAGTCCAAGGTAAATCTTCAACAATATCAGCTAAATTATCTTGTTTTTCAAAAGCTAAAGCTACATATTGATTGTGCAACTGAGGTAAGCTTAATTTTATAGTGTTATCTACCTTTCCTCCTACAATATTATTTGGGTTTTCTGTACTCTCAACACTGGCTTCGTTTCCTGCAAATTCTTCTAAATGCGTTTCTAAAAGGTGTACAATTCTTTCTGTTTTCTCTTCCACCTTATCAGCATTCATTATTGGACTGTGATTAATGGTTAACACCCCATCTACAAAAGTGATTGCTCTTTCTAAATTGTGCTCGTTATTTTCATTAACAATTTTTACTTCTTTTAATCCATTTTTTAGCAATTCTCCCCCAATTTCATCAATATTAATAGCACTAATTGCTTCTATTAAAGGTTGAAAATATATTTTTGGAAACGTATCATTGTAAAGGTGTGAAAACTTATCTTCTACCAATGTATCCCACGCTATGTTTAGTGATACGTTAAATCCTGCTTTATTGTTTATTTCCGCTTCTAATGCTGGAAATGATTCGTTTTTAAATGTTTGAACTGCTCTTTTTTCTTTAAGACCCATTTTTTATTAATTTTAGTATTCTACAATGCTTTTTCTATTTTCTCAACAAAAAGATTTTCTAACTCTTTAGGTAATACTTTATGAATCTCAATACCTATTTTTAAAACATCTCCTTCTTTGTTTACCTCTAGTTTTTCTGCGGTAGAAACAGCTATCGTTTTTATGTTTTTCCACGCTTCTAACCCCATTTCATCCTCAACTATCTGGTGTTTTGCTTTTAACAAACTTGTAATAACATCTTTACAATTTAAACGAGCATTAGCCTCTTGTAATTCAGAGCTTTCAAATGATAAGTTAATAGTTGCTTCTAGCAACGCTTCTTGCTCTAAAACCCATCTTTTTAATTGTAAAGCACTAATAGATTCTTCTCCTATTGGACGACTGATGCTTCCTTTTGATAAAGAAACAGCCATCTTTTTAGGATGTTTAATTCGTAAAACTGAAATTTCTTGGAGGTCGAAAAACAACACTTCTTGTTCTTCGGTTCTTAAACATGCAAATGTTTGGTAATCATCTTTCGTAATGTCTACCACAAAACCCTCTACATAAAGTCCATTTTTTAGTGATAAAGCAATTGGTAGTTGCTTTTTTCCTCTAAACATGTTATGGATTATGACAGATGGTGATTGCGCTTTAAATTGATTGATATAATCTGTTTCCATAGCAATTTTTATTTTTGTTATAAATTACTAGACTATAAGTTGTTCTCTAATAAATCAACAAGCACATCTGTTCTGTCTTGAACTTTATCTGCGTTTAAAATTGGGCTATGGTTTACTTGTAAAACTCCTTCTTCAAAGGTATAAGCATGCGTTGGGTTGTGGTGATCGTCTTTATTGGTAATTACCACTTTTTTTAACGATTCTGACAATGCTTCTTTCCCCATATCATCAGTTGCTATGGCTGAAAAAGCATCAATAAGTGGTTGGAAATAAATTTTAGGGTAACTGTCATCATATAAGTGTAAAAACTTATCCTCGAACATGGTATCCCATTCTACATCAATTGTTACATCGAAACCTGCTGCATTGTTTATTTGTTCTTTTAATGCAGGATATTTTTCTTCTTGAAAAGTCTTGGTGAATCTTTTTTCTTTAAGTCCCATGGTATGATAATTTGTTTAGGTTTTTAACTATTTACCTCAAATCTACATGGAACTTTTCTTCTCTTTTAATGAGTTTTATATGTGTTACTTCTTATTTTGTATTCGTATTAAAATTCTCTAAAAACTGTTTTAAATACGTTTTCTTTCTTGATGATAAAGGAACATTTTCGCCACTTGACAACTTAACTGTATTAGCACTTACTGAAGCTAAATATTTTATATTAATTAAGTGAGATTGATGCACTCTAGCAAAAGCGTGTGTGCTTAAAATATTTTCGTAATACTTTAAGTTTCGAGCACTCATTATTTTTTTATCTGTAGTATAAAAAAGCGTATAACTTCCGTCTGATTGGCAACGTACAATATCATCTACATGTAAAAAATGTTGCTCTTCGGTAGTTTTAATAAGCAATGTTTTTTGAGCCTCTTTTTTATCAAACTCATTTATTTTACTTAGTGCTTGCGTGTATTTTTTCTCTTTTTCAAAGTCCGCTCTAAAACGTTCTATGCAAGCATTTAATTCGTCAGAATCTATAGGTTTTAATAAATAATCTACCGTATCAAACTTAATAGCTTTTATTGCAAATTCATCGTACGCTGTGGTAAATATCATCTTAAAGTTTATGGTTTCTAAGGCTTCTAATATTTGAAAAGCATTTCCTCCAATCAACTCAATATCTATAAACACTAAATCTAAATTATTGTTGCTTAAAAAATCTATAGCTTCATCTACATTATCAATTTTAGCTACAATTTCTATATCTTTTTGCGTGTATTGCAACAGTTTTGTTAATGTGTTTAGTGCATTAAACTCATCTTCTATTATAGCAGCTTTTATCATTTTATAACTTTAATTTAAATACAACTTTTGTTCCTGATGGGTGTCCATCCTTATCGTGTAAATCTTCTATGGTAAAAGATTTTTCTTCTCCTTTATTTCTTATCTGTAATCTTTCAATAAAGATATCGGTAGCGTGTAAATCTTTTGCTATTTTTTCTTGACTCTTTTTTTGCTTCCTTCCTACTCCATTATCTTCAATTTCAAAAAAAAGTTCTTCACCTGTTTTTCGAATATTTAAGTTCAATATTCCTCCTGATTTCTTTTCTTTCAACCCATATTCAATAGCATTTTCAACAAAAGGTTGTAACAGCATCGGGGGCACTTTAATTTGTTTGGTATTACAGTTTTCACAAACATTTATATGATAGGTAAAACTATTATTAAATCGAAGTTGTTGTGTATCTATGTAATTAGATATCATAGCTAGTTCTTCTTCTAAGCTAATTTCTTCTTTTCGAACATAATCAAAATTTTGTCGAATAAGTTTTGAAAACTTAGCTATATAGTTTGATGATTTTACTGGGTTTCCTTCTAAAGTTATATTCTGAATCGCCGCTAAGGTGTTGAATATAAAATGAGGATTCATTTGAGCTCTTAGCAAACGTTGTTCTAATTTTGAAGCTTTATTAGCCGCTCTTAGCTTATTATTATATCCAAAAAACAATGCTATAATTAAAATAAGTACCAACGATATAATTACACTAATTCCTAACCACCAATTTTGTTTGTTTATTTCTTTTTGATGGGTTAATGCTATTTCTTTTTCTTTAATTTTATAGTTCACATTAGCAAAATGAAGAAGTTTTTGGTTTTGCTTTTTACTCTTAACCACTTCTATACTATCTCGTATTATTTGATGGTTTAATGCTTTTTGGTACTGTTTCTTTAAAATAGCGATGGATATTAACTTATCTCGTATTTCTAATTCTTCTGTAAGATTTTTCTTACTCTTATAAATCGACATGGCTTTATTGTAATTTACCTCCGCCGAATCTAACTTATTCGTTACCAAAAACAAGGTACCTAAACCTTTATATGGAGCTCCATTAAGTGTTTTTATATTTTTGTTAAGTTGTACTGCTCCTCTTAAAAATTTTTCTGCTTCGTCAAACCGTTTTGCCTCTAAATAAGTATAGCCAATATTATTAAGAATGCTTACAATTGTTTTTGGATCTTTAGCAGACTCTCCTAAAGCCAAGGCTTCAGAAAATTGTTGTAAAGCTTTATTGTATTGATTTAATTTTAAATAAACCCCAGCTATATTACCTTTTATTGCAATTATAGAATTAGGATCGTTCGGATCGGTAAATAATTCTTCAGACCTTTTTATGTAAAACAATGCCTGTTCGTAATCTTTTAATATAAAATGAAGATTAAATAGCTGATTATTTGCCTTTGCTTGTAGTCGGGTGTTTTCTATTTTTTCGCCTATTTCTAAAGCCTCTAACGCATACTTTTGAGCATCTTCTAGCTCATTTAGCTTCATACAAGTAGCACTTAATGTTATTAAGCTCCTTCCTTTATTATAATCATCTTTAAGGTTTGTAAATAATTTATAGGTTTCTAAGTGTATGTTTTTTGCCTCTATTAACTTATCGTTCAGGTAAAAAAGTTCTCCTTTGCTAAACAACAATAAAGCCCTGTTTTTAGAATTTTGTTTCTTTTCTAATAAACTATCTATTTTTCTTAATCCTTCTTTTGGTTTTTGTTGAGAAATACTATCAACAGCTAATAAATATTCTTGTAAATCTTTATCTACATCATTTCTTTTACAGGCTGAAAAAACTAAAAGGGTATAGACGATATATAAAAAGTAGCTTCTTTTAAACAACGGCATTTTTTTGTAAGTAATTAGCCAACTAAAATAATTATATATTTTCATTTCACCTCCTTATCCTCCACTTTAACAAAACGTTTATAAAATAATAGTACGCGTTTATAAAACACCTAAAAGCCAGCCCCAAATTTCTAAGATATTTGACTAAAAAATTAAATTATTAATAATGAGTACAGTTGAAACTATAGAAGAAGTTATTAAAACAGGATCTTGTAATTTAACGAGTTTTGAAAAGATTGAGGAAATTTCTAAACCAAAAGTTAGTATTGATGGGGCTTATCTTTTAATTTATAATTGGCCAGACGATCCCAGTGGTGCTAACACTACTATTCACGTTGATCTTACCTATTTATTTATACATAACGACCAAGAATACAAAGCTGTTACAAGAACCAAATTTTATGATTTTGATGTTGCTAAGTTTGAAAACTTACCTAAAAAATACTTTATAACCGAATATCATAAATTGGTAGAGCACGCATTGATACTTTCTAAACAAACAATAGAAGAGAAGCTTGAAGAGCCTTTAAGCTCTGTTATTCCTTTTAACTTTAACCGTCAAGATAGTATATTATTGGCTATAAATGCAGGATATTCTAGACAGATAGATTACGTATAAACACCCTAACTAGGTGTTGATGATTCCCCTAATTCTCTCAGTTATCAATATAAATACATTGGTAACTGATTTTTTAGTCCTTTAATACATACTCATACAATTTACTACTTCCAATTTTGTCCGCTTCATCAGTTATATAAAGCGTTGTATCATCCTTAAAATCAACTCCTTCTTTTTGAGATATATGATTGAATATATATTCTTTTACATCTCCACTAAAAAAGTCGTCTCCCTTAAAATTTGTGAATATTAAAACCGATTGATGTGTTAACAAAGCTACCTTATTTTTATCTGAAGAAATAGCTGATGCAGTTATTACACAATGAGCATCGCTGCAATTAGTATAATCAGAAATGTATGTTGCTATATGTTCTCCCGTTGTGGCAGGAACTTTATATAAAGTTGTTTTTCCATATTGATCTTTTACTCTACTCTTTGTAAAAATATATAGAAATCCGTCTTTGTAGATTAAGGATTCTGCATCAAAAAAACGGTCTTTCTTTTTTGGCGGAAACTTAGTTTGATTAGGGTATGAAAATTGTATTTTTTCTACCTCTATATTGTCTCCTTTTAACAAGTCTTCTTTCTTGATTTTTAGAATTACTAAATTCTTTCTTTTATTATCATTATTTCCGAAGTCTGCAATATATAAGTTTCCTTTATCATCAGAAGTTAAATCTTCCCAGTCGTAATTTTTAGCGTTTATTGATATCGTTTTTTCAATTTTACCTTCAGAAGTTACTTTGTATAATTCTGATTTGTTACCACTATCATTTATCATCCAAACTTTATCTGAATTAGCTTCCTTTTCAATTCCAGAAACCTCATCAAGTAACTTAGGTAAATTCGTGACAACTTTAAGCTGTCCATAGTTTTGACAACCTAAAAGAATAAATAAAAAGAAAAATATACTGAGCTTTTTCATGTACAAATTACCAACCTCCTGTGGCACCACCACCACCGAAACCACCGCCGCCAAAGCCTCCTCCGAAGCCACCGCCACCGAAACCTCCAGACGATCCACCTCCAAAGCTTCCACCACCAAAGCTTCCACCACCAAAACCGCCTCTTCCTGCGTTGCTTAAAATAATGATATCTAGTAAATCTCTAACAGAATCTGTTTTTCTATAATTTCTTCCTCCACCGCGATTCCCCCTATTTCCGCTAGAAATAATAATAAAAAATACTATGAGAATAATTATAAAAACAATAAATCCAAAACCACCACTTCCTTTGGTTTGTTTTCTACTACCTTTATACTCACCGCTCATTACTTTAAAAATGGCTTCTACTCCGCTATCTAATCCTGCGTAATAATCTCCTTTTTTAAAGTAAGGAATTATGTCATATTCTATAATTTGACGAGAAACATAATCGGTAAGTAAGTGTTCGGTTCCGTAACCTGTTCTAATCGTTATTTTTCGATCATTTTGAGCAAGTAACACAAACACTCCATTATCCTCTTTTTCTTGTCCAATTCCCCATTCATGTGCCCAATTAGTTGCTAAATACCCTATATTCTCCCCTTCAGTAGAATTAATAATTGCTACCACCACTTGTGTTGAAGTAGTATCTGAATATTTAATAAGTTTATTTTCTAAACTTGCTTTTTGACTTGGAGATAATAAATTGATATAGTCGTAAACACTCGTTTGGAATTTTGGCTTTTCAGGAATTTGAAAACCTTGTGAAAAAAGAGTTTGTCCACATAAAATTGCAATAAAAAAAAGAACAACTTTTACCTTCTGTAACTTGTTTGTTCTTTTATATAATGACGTTATATTGTTTATCATATTTCTTCCTTCAATGAAGGTTTTAGCCTTTTGATATTTCATTGCTTAGCTCATTCTCATCATCTGTAGTCCATGGAAAGTGAGCTTGTAATTCTTTTCCTGCTTTTAGCACACCATCTATAATACCCTGTTTAAAATTCCCTTGTTTAAACTGATTTTGGATAGCTTCTTTGGTTGTTTCCCAAAAGTTTTCTGAAACAACATTGTTAATACCTTCATCTCCATAAATTACAAATTTATGATCGTCAACAGCTATGTAAAGTAACACTCCGTTTCGTTGTTGTGTATTAAACATTTTAAGCGTATTTGAAATACTTCTAGTGCTCTATCATAATGAGAAATGGCAGTAGTTTTCTCTATATGTACACGAATTTCACCAGAAGTATTTCGTTCAGCTTTTTGTATAGCTAGAACAATTTCTTCCTCTTCTTTAGATGTAAGAAAATCTTCTACGTTAGACATACATTAGTTTTTAAAATCGAAATCTACGTTTGGTGCTTTTTCTGACCCTGGATCTGCTTTATAACGTGCCATTTCTGTTAAATTAAACATTCCTGCTAATAAATTTCCAGGAAACATTTTAATATGCTTGTTATAAATATTTACAGCTTCATTATATCGATCACGAGCTACGTTGATACGATTTTCTGTACCTTCTAACTGACTTTGTAATTCTAAGAAGTTTTGGTTTGCTTTTAGTTCTGGATAACGTTCTACAACAACCATTAACTTATCGAAAGCTCCCTGTAATCCAGCTTGAGCTTGTTGAAATTGTGCCATTTTTTCTGGCGTTAAATCACCTGCATTTATATTTACAGAAGTTGCTTTTGCTCTTGCATTGATAACCTCTGTTAAAGTACTCTTTTCAAAATCGGCTGCTCCTTGAACTGTTTTTACTAAGTTACCTATTAAATCGTTTCTTCTTTGATAAGAACTTTCTACATTAGACCAAGTTGTTTTGGCATCTTCTTGATAGGTAACTCCTGTGTTATAAAATCCTTTTGCCCATGAGTAAATACCAAATACTAGAACTCCAATAACAATTAAAGGCACTAACCATTTTTTCATAATTTTTGATTTTTTATAATTGATTTTTAATTTTTATTAATTCAGCTTTCACTGCTTCTAATCTACTAATAATTTCCTGATTGCTTACGACTTTCGTAGGATTTTTCTTTAGCTTTTGTTTTGCTCCATCTAAGGTAAAACCTCTTTCTTTTACAAGATTATAAATAATCTTAAAATTGTTCACATCTTCTTTTGTAAATAAGCGATCTCCTTTCGCATTCTTTTTAGGATTGATAATTTCAAACTCTTTATCCCAAAATCGAATTAAGGAACTGTTTACTCCAAAAGCTTTGGCTACTTCTCCTATTTTATAATATCGTTTATCTGGTAAGTCTATGTGCATTTTTCACAGCTTCTATAAAATTAGTCGTATGATTGACCTTTTTGTTGCGAAGCTTTTTGCATAGCTACAAATTCTTCAGGTGTTAAATCTCCGTAGTAATAATAAATCGGGTTTACCGGTCTACCATTTTTATGTACTTCGTAATGTAAGTGAGGTGCTGCTGAACGCCCTGTATTACCAACATATCCTATTAAATCGCCGCGTTTTACTTTTTGTCCTTTTTTGGCTATAATCTTATTCATGTGTGCATAAATAGTTTCATAACCATAGCCATGATCAATATATACCACTTTTCCAAAAGTTGAACTTCTATGGGCTTTCTTAATAACTCCATTTCCTGACGCAAAAATTGGGGTACCTGTAGGCGCAGTAAAATCCATACCATTATGCATACGCCACGATTTTAAAATAGGGTGTAAACGCATACCATACCCGGATGCCATTCGAGTTAGATCTTCATTCTTTACTGGCTGAATTGCTGGTATAGAAGCTAACATTTTTTCTTTAGCTTTTGCTAACTCTACAATCTCATCTAACGATTTTGATTGTACAACCATTTGTTTTGATAAAATATCTAGCTCTTTGGTTGCTTTTTTAATCATTGAACTGTTATCAAAACCATCTAAATGTCTATATCTATTTACACCACCAAAACCAGCTTTTCGCTGCTCTTCCGGTATGGGGTTTGCTTCAAAATACGTTCTATAAATATTATTATCTCTATCTTGTAATTCTGACAAAATTTCTGAGCTTTCTTCCATTTTTTTAGAAAGTAACTCATAGTGAAGTTTTAAATTTTCTAACTCTCTTTTTTGGGTACGTTCTTTAGGAGACATTAAAAACTGACTAAATCCTATAAAACCAAAAAAAGCAATTAATAAAACACTTAATAACCCTAAAAACGTTTTTTTATACTTTTCGCTTCTTTTTACTTCTATCTTTCGATAGGATAAAGTCTCTGGATCGTAATAATATTTTACTTTTGCCATAATGCTAAATGTACTATTTTTGTGCTTTTTAAATTAAGCATCCTTAAGGGGATGTACAATTTGGAAACTCACAAATTTACAAAATCTTTTAAAACTTCTTTTTTCGAGTAGTTTTTTAGAAATATTTTAACAAAACCCAGATACTAAGAGTTGTATGAAATCTCAAGATATTAGAGCTAAATTTTTAGAATTTTTTAAATCAAAACAACACGACATTGTTCCTTCTGCGCCTATGGTGTTAAAGAACGATCCTACTTTAATGTTTACCAACTCTGGTATGGCACCGTTTAAAGAGTACTTCTTAGGAAACGCCACTCCAAAAAACAATAGAATTGCCGACTCTCAAAAATGTTTACGTGTTTCTGGTAAGCATAACGATTTAGAAGAAGTTGGTTACGATACCTACCACCACACCATGTTTGAAATGTTAGGTAACTGGAGTTTTGGCGATTACTTTAAAAAAGAAGCTATTGCTTGGGCTTGGGAATTGTTAACCGAAGTTTACAAAATAGATAAAGACATTTTATATGTAACCGTTTTTGAAGGAGATGAGAAAGACGGTACAAAAATGGACCAAGAAGCATATGACATTTGGAAACAATACATTTCTGAAGATCGTATCTTAATGGGTAATAAAAAAGATAACTTCTGGGAGATGGGAGATCAAGGTCCTTGTGGCCCATGTTCAGAAATCCATGTAGATATTCGCTCTGCAGAAGAAAAAGCAAAAATTGATGGAAAATCGTTAGTAAACGAAGATCACCCTCAGGTTGTTGAAATCTGGAACTTAGTTTTCATGCAATACAATCGCAAAGCTGATGGTTCGTTAGTTGAACTTCCTGCAAAACATATTGATACAGGAATGGGATTTGAGCGTTTATTTTTCACTCCATTAATCAGAGAAATTGAAACAATTACAGGTGCAGATTACGGTAAAGACGAAAAAGTAGACATTGCTATTCGTGTTATTGCCGATCACGTTCGTGCTGTAGCTTTTGCCATTGCAGATGGGCAATTACCAAGTAATAACGGAGCAGGATATGTAATTCGTCGTATTTTACGTCGAGCGGTTCGTTACGCATTTACTTTCTTAAACAAAAAAGAACCTTTTATTTATAAGTTAGCTGAAACATTGGCTCACCAAATGGGAGATGCTTTCCCTGAAATTAGAAAACAAAGTAATTTAGTTAGTAATGTAATTAAGGAAGAAGAAACTTCTTTCTTACGCACCTTAGATCAAGGTTTATTATTACTAGACCAAGTTATTGAAACAACCAACGGAAAAGTAGTTTCTGGTAAACGTGCTTTTGAATTATATGATACTTACGGATTCCCTCTTGATTTAACGCAGTTAATTGCTCGTGAAAAAGGGTATGAAATTAATGAAGAGGAATTTAATGCTGGTATGAAAGCTCAAAAAGAGCGTTCTCGCGCTGCTTCTGCAAGTGAAACTGGTGATTGGGTTGTTTTAATTGAAGATGATGTTGAAGAATTCATCGGATATGACCTGTTAAGTGCCAATGTAAAATTAACGCGCTACAGAAAAGTTACCACAAAGAAAGACGGAGACCAATACCAATTAGTGTTTAACATGACTCCTTTTTATCCAGAAGGTGGTGGACAAGTTGGTGACAAAGGATATATTGAATCTCCTAATGGTGATATTATTTATGTGCTTGACACCAAAAAAGAGAATAATGTTATCATTCATTTTGCAAAGAATTTACCTAAAAACTTAAACGAAACTTTTAAGGCTGTTGTAAATAAGGAACATAGAAATTTAGCTGCTAGTAACCATTCGGCTACTCACTTATTACACCAAGCTTTACGTACTATTTTAGGAGAACATGTAGAGCAAAAAGGTTCGTTAGTAAACCCTAATTATTTACGTTTCGATTTTTCTCATTTTTCTAAAGTTGACAACGATCAATTAGAAACTATTGAAGAGTTTGTAAATGCTCGTATTCGTGAAAATCTTCCTTTAGAAGAAAAAAGAAACGTACCAATGCAACAAGCTATTGACGAAGGTGCTGTAGCCTTATTTGGTGAAAAGTATGGAGACAGTGTTCGTACCATTCGTTTTGGGCAATCAATGGAATTATGTGGAGGTACGCACGTACAACAAACTGGTGATATTTGGTACTTCAAAATAAAATCGGAAGGTGCTGTTGCTGCTGGTATTCGCCGTATTGAAGCAATTACAAATGTTGCTGTTGGTGATTATTTTGAAGATGTTGAGCGTAATTACGATGCTGTAAAACAGTTATTAAAGAACCCTAAAGATGTAACCAAATCAGTTAGTAGTTTACAAGATGAAAACGCAGCTTTAAAAAAGCAAATTGAACAGTTACTAAAAGACAAAGCTAAAAACATGAAGGGCGACCTTAAAAACCAATTACAAGAAGTAAATGGAGTTCAGTTTTTAGCTACAAAAGTAGATTTAGATCCAAATAGCATTAAAGATTTACTATTTGAATTAGGAGGAGAAATAAACAATTTATTTGTGGTATTTGCTACTGCTCCTTCTGCTGAAAAGGCTATGTTAACTTGCTATATTTCTAAAGACTTAGCTAATGAAAAAGGCTATGATGCTGGTAAAGTCGTTAGAGAATTAGGAAAACTAATCCACGGCGGTGGTGGTGGACAAAATTTCTTTGCAACTGCAGGTGGAAAAAACCCTGGAGGAATTCCAAAAGCATTAGAAAGAGCAAAAGACTATATCGCTTAATATATACTAAAAAAGGTTCAGAAAATTCTGAACCTTTTTTTATTGTAACGCTTTCTTATAGGTGTCAATTGCTCGCTCTCTTGCAAACTTATGCTCTACCATAGGTTGTGGATAGGTGAGTTCATCGAAGTCTTTCACCCATTTTCTAACATAGTGTAAATCTTTATCAAACTTTTTGAGTTGTTCTGCTGGATTGAAAACTCTAAAATACGGAGCTGCATCGCAACCTGTACCTGCTGCCCATTGCCAATTTCCGTTATTTGCCGAAAGATCATAATCCAATAGTTTTTCTGCAAAGTACGCTTCTCCCCAGCGCCAATCGATGAGTAAATGCTTACATAAAAAACCTGCAGTTATCATACGAACTCTGTTATGCATGTATCCAGTTTCATTCAACTCTCGCATGCCCGCATCAACCATAGGGTACCCAGTTTTACCTTCACACCATTTTTTAAATTCTTCTTCGTTATTTCTCCAAGGAACAGCATTATATTTTTCTCGAAAATTCTCAGTAACTACTTTCGGGAAATGATATAAAGTTTGCATAAAAAACTCACGCCAAATTAACTCACTTAAAAAAGTTTGATTGGTTTTTAACGCAAAACGAATCATTTTTCGTGTACTAACCAACCCAAAACGTAAATAAGGTGATAAATACGAGGTTTTATCTTGCGAGGGAAAGTCTCTCACCTCATCATACGAATCCAAACTAGATAGGTTGTATGGTTTTACTTTAATCGTACTTTCTTTAAAACCTATGGAAGCTAAGGACGGAAACTCAAAAGAGAATTGATAGAAGTTAGTAAAATTTATGGTAAACTCTTGTGTATCTTTCTTTTCTGAGAAGTTTTGTAACCATTTATTCTTATACGGAGTAAAAACTGTATACGGAGTTCCATCATTCTTTACAACTTCGTTTTCTTCAAAAATTACTTGATCTTTAAAAGCATTAAATATTATTCCTTTTGATACTAAAAAGTCTTCTACTTCCTTATCTCTTTTAATAGCATAAGGTTCGTAATCTTTATTTGTGTAAACTGCTTCAATTATAAATTCTTCAGTTAGTTTTTTACAAATTGCTAATGGTTTTCCTTTTTTAACTACCAGAGAAGATTGATGCTTTTTCAGCTCTTCATCTAAGTTTTGCAAGGTTTCGTAAATAAAAGTTACTCGAGCATCATTTTTAGGAAGGCTTTCTAAAATATCTTCATCAAAAATAAATAACGGAACTACTTTATTACCTGATTGTAGCGCTTCATGCAACCCATTATTATCTTCTAAACGTAAATCTCGACGAAACCAAAAAATCGATACTTTATTTTCCATTAAATAGTTTTTCTAACGTACGATAACGATGTTCAAAAATTCCTTTTAACTGCCTTTTTATAAAGATTGACTGGGCTATGTGTCCTAAAAAACCAAAAGGTATTTTGTATGATATTTTATCTTTCATCAATGTTTTTCCATTTGGCAGCTCTTCAAACCAGTGTTCGTGATGCCACATGCTATAAGGACCAAATCGCTGTTCATCTATAAAAAATTGTTGTTCTTTTACTTGTGTAATTTCGGTAACCCAACTAGACTTAATACCTGGTAAAATTCCTACTTTGTAGGTAATTATTTGTCCTGCATAGGCTTTTTTATCAACCTCTGAAGTAATTTGAAACCCCATATGTGAAGGGGTTATTTTTTGCAAATTTCCTGGAGAACTGAAAAAGTCCCACGCTTGCTGTAACGGAACATTTAAAATTTGCTCTGTTGATAAAGTATAAATTCCTGAATGTTTTTTGAAATGAATCATTACAATAGTTTGGTAATTTTCTTGCTCATTGGCTTGGTGATTGAATAAAAAACATCAACTAACCTTCCTTCTTCATCTACCAAATATTTTTGAAAATTCCATTTTACTGAAGAACTCATTTTTCCGTTTTTCTCTTTTTGTGTTAACCATTGGTACAACGGGTGTTGATTTTCTCCTTTAACCTCAATTTTTTCTGTCATAGGAAAATCTACTCCATAGGTTACACTACAAAACGATTGAATTTCTTTTATTGTTCCTGGTTCTTGGCCTCCAAATTGATTACATGGCAATCCTATTATTACTAATTTATCCTTATGTTTTGAGTACAGTTCTTGTAAACCTTCATACTGATTTGTAAAACCACATTTTGAAGCTACATTTACAAACAATATTTTCTTTCCTTTAAATTGACTAAGGTCTAAATTTCCTCCATCGATTCCTTCAATTTTTATATCGTACAACGATTCTTTAGGCTCCGCTGTTTGTGCTTTGCCTGAAAAACTAAACAATGCCATAATTAAAAATATTTTTACTGTGTTCATTTTATTGAATTGCTATTTTTATGATTTCTAACGAAAAGTTTTCGTCCTTTTTATTTCCTATTAAAATTGCTACCTCTTCTATTTGGTTATCAGAGAAATTACCAAAATTTAACTTTCTACCCCTAAAGGTAGGATAAAATCCTGTTAATGGTAAGGTAATTTCTTGTTCTTGTGTATTTGTTCTAAATACTTGTACGTATGAGTAACGTTGAGACTCATTTGATTTTAATCGTAGTTGATATTGTTTACCATCTCCTTTTACTTTTAATACAATTTTTGAATGTTGTTTGTTTAAACCTATGGCTATTGGCATTCTCGTCATCGAAAATCCACCATTATTTTCAGTAGATACTTTCCCCGAAAAGATTAAGTTTCCCTTATCATTAATTTTTACAGCTGATGTAGAAATTCCTCCCATCACAGTATCATTAACAACATACCAATTTTGAGTGTTATTATCTTTATCAAAAATTATAATTTCATCATTTAAACACATAAGAAAACTTAAAATTAAAAGCCATTTCATTATTAACTTTTTAAATTTTTACACTTACAATTCCTGCATCTACTGGAATTACTTGTCCAGTAATTGCTGATGCTTCGTCAGACAGTAAATAGGTAGCTAAACTAGCTACTTCTTCTGCTTTTAGGTATTTTTTTAATGGGTGTCTGTTCTGCATACTCTCTTGTTGTTTTTCATTTCGTAATAAGCGAGCTGCTAAAGGTGTATCAGTAACCGTAGGAGCAATTGCATTGAATCTAACTTTCGTAGCGTATTCTGCTGCCAACGATTTGGTTAACCCTTCTACTGCTGATTTACTAGTTGCTATGCTTGCATGAAAAGGCATTCCTAAAAACGAAGCTACCGTACTAAATAGCACAACGCTTCCGTTATTTTTTGCTAACGAGCTTTCGTAAGCTTTTAAAGTTTTAATTGCTCCAAGAACGTTGATATCTAAATCGGATTGAAAGTCTTCTAATTTTAATCTTGAAAAGGATTTTAGATTGATACTACCAGGACAATAAACTAATCCGTGAACTTCTTCTAATTCTGGAAGCTCCTCTTTGGTAACATCGCATGCGTAATGTTTTATATTGTCAATATTAGACGGTGCTGTTCTACTAATGTTAATTATTTTATGTGTGTGTTTTAATTTGGTTATTATCGCCTTACCAATACCACTACTACCACCAACTACAACAATTGTTTTCATAATCGTCCTTTTAATCGTTTTTCTACTTTTTGTTTAATAGTTGTTATGCGTTTCATAACATCCATCAACTGTTTATCTTTACTCTTTTTATACACTTCATTAATTGATAAAATAATTTCTTTCGCTTTCCTTGATGCTAAAATTTTTTCATTTCTTGTTTTAAAAGATTTGTAATTTTTCTCAAATTCTAAAGCTTCTTGAAGTAAGTTTATTGTACTCATTTTAAATAATTTTGAAGTTCAACAATTTTTTCTGAGGTATTAAAAATGCCTCCATAAAAACAGGTAACTGTTGATGACGAATCATCTTTAACTCCTCTAGAAGAAACACATAAATGCTTTGCATCTATAATTACAGCTACGTCTTCTGTTTGTAATATCTCTTGTAAATCTCTGGCTATTTGATTAGTTAAGCGTTCTTGTACTTGGGGTCTTTTAGCATAAAACTGAACAATTCTGTTTAATTTTGACAAGCCTATAACTTTTCCTGATGAAACATAAGCCACATGTGCTTTTCCCATTATTGGTACAAAATGATGTTCGCAATTAGAATAAAACTGTATGTCTTTTTCTACCAACATTTGGTTATATTGGTACCTATTTTCAAACAATGCTATTTTAGGCTTATTGGCTGGATTTAAACCTGAAAAAATTTCATCTATATACATTTTAGCTACTCTTTGTGGAGTACCTTTAAGAGAGTCATTATTTAAATCAAGCCCAATAGTTTGCATTATTTCTGAAAATAATTGTGCTATTTTTTCTTTTTTTTCCTCATCAGAAATTAAAAAAGCATCTTCTACCATAGGCGTTTCAATTCCTGTATAAATATGATCATCTCCAATTTCTTCAACCGATAAGTTCTTTATATTATCGCTAACAGGGGTATTCAACAAAGTTTCTAGGTGTTTCATAAAGTTTTATTTTAATTTCTAAATGATTATTTATCACTAACCTTAGTTTGTTATAAATTACAATTGCTATATTTTCTACTGTTGGATTGAGTGTTTTAAATTCTTCTACTTCTTTATTTAAGTTTTTATGATCTAAACAATCTATTATTTCTTTTTGTATATGGTTAGATAAAACTTTTGTATCAATTACATATCCTGTGTTTTCATCTACTTCTCCTACAATAGTTACTTCTAACTCATAATTATGGCCATGAAAATTTGGATTATTACATTTGCCAAAAACTTCTTTGTTTTTTGCTTCAGACCATTTCGTATTATGCAACCTGTGGGCTGCATTAAAATGTTCTTTTCTCGTAATAGCCACCTTTGCTTGCTTCATTTATCGTTTTGCTATTTTATTATTACTTATACTTCTTTGTCTGGTACATTTAAACCTTCCTTTATTAAATATTCTTTTTGCTTGATGTTTTGTTCTTCTACCCTGTACTCTTTTCCTCCATAATTTAAAACTTGATGGTTTTAATTCTCTTCGCATTAAATTAATTACTTCTTGTTCTTTTAAGTCAAATTGAAGTTTTATAGCGTCAAAAGTTGTTCGATCTTCCCAAGCCATTTCAATAACTCTATCTATCTCTCTTAATGTCATAAAAAATAACTTTGTGTTGATGTCATTTTCAAATCCATCATTTTTTTTATAAATTTTTTATTCTGATTATATTTATTATCTTTTCTAAACCTAATAAAGTGGTTATCGGAATGAATACTAAAGAATTCATGATTAAAAACCACTATTTTATAAAAAGGTATTACCCAGCAAAAGCGTTGTAATTTATTAGTTATGTAAACTATAATCCCTTTAGGACGTATTTCTATACTTCCATAATTTAAATCGCTAATTGTTGTTAAAATACTTTTAAAGCTTTCACTTACTCCTTCAACAATCATTCTACTTGAACCAACTCCTTTAATTTTTAAAGATTGTAAAAAAGACATAGGTTCACCTACTAATTCATTGATTTTTAATACACTTTCTTTATTATTGTATGTTATATCAAATAACATTTTTTTATTTAACTACATGTTTGTTTAAAATTCTATAGCTTTCTTTTATCACCTCTGGATCTTTACGCATTTTCCAAATAGTATCTGAGGCATTTTTTCTAGTTACACCTATATCTACTATTGGTTTTGGGTAATCATTACCAAGAGTAAACCCATACATTTTTTGTTCTAAAGCTGTCATTTTGTATGGTTCGTGCTTAAACGCTAATGGTAATTCTTTAAGTTCTGGTATCCATTTTGAAATAAAAACTGCTTCAGGATCGTGCTCTAAACCATTTTTTACTGGGTTATAAATTCTAATCGTATTAATTCCAGTTTCTCCTGCCTGCATTTGCAACTGAGGAAAGTGAATTCCTGGTTCAAAATCTAAAAATAATTTTGATAAATATTTTGATGCTTCTTGCCATGGTTGCCAAAGATTATGTGTAAAAAAAGACACTAACATAGCTCGCATTCTAAAATTCAAATATCCTGTATGAATTAAACAACGCATACACGCATCAATAAATGGAATACCTGTTTTTCCGTTTCTCCATGCATATATGTATTTTTTAATAATATTTTTCTTTAACTTATGAAACCCTTTATTGATACTTTCTTGTTCCATTATACATTCCATTTCGAATTTCTGGATGAAATGTGCCTGCCATTTAAGTCTTGAAATGAAAGCATCTATTGCTCTTTTATTTCTTGAACTAGAACGAATACTTATTGCTAACTGATACACCTCTCTTACTGAGATATTCCCCCAAGCAATATAAGGTGACAGCCTGCTACAGCTCTCCCTTGCTTCTGTTGGTTTTGAAATATTTTTTGCATACCCCTCATACCTTTTGTTAAAAAAACTATGTAAATACTTAAGAGCCGTAGCTCGTCCTCCTTTTTGAAATAGCTTTTCTTCTTCTGTATCTAAATTTACAATTGTCAAGTTTTTTGCTATTTCTTTTATTTCTGTTATTGTTACAAAAGAAACATTTGTTGAATCAAATATTATCTGACTTGATTTCATGTAGTTTTCCCAATCCTCTTTCCAACCTTCTCTGTTTTCTCGCCCCCTAAATACTCCATTATGAATATTTTCTTTCCATTCTATTACATTATTCTTACAAAACCTTTTAAAGGTTTTATCTCTATTATAAGTTGCAAGAATACCTGTTTCTATATGAGAGTAGACATTAGTAACATTTGACACCGAGATTAAATACCTAAAAAAAGAAAGTGCCTCTGAGTTTATTGTTAAAACCTGTGTATTATACAGCAACAACTCTTGGTTTATATCTCGTATAGATTCTTTAACAAAATCCCAATGTCTTTTAGAATAATGTTCGTCTTGTATAATGCTTTCTTCAAAAATATAAACAAATAATATTTTCTTACCTGAAGTTATTGCATTAAAAACAGCCTCGTTATCCTGCAACCGAAGATCTCTTTTAAACCAAACTACTGCTATTTCTCCTGTTATTTTCAATTCAATGTGCGCTTTGAATCAAAAATACAATTTTTGTTTAACTAATAAAAGAAATAATTAAACAAAAAATTAATAGCTATTAATTTTTTGCTTAATTGTTTTTGCTTTTTCTAGAATTTCTGAGAAGTCTTTTGATATTTCCATTTTTTGCAATAAAGTATACATCATACGCATTCGGTGGTTATTTTTCAACTTCTCTTTATTTTTATAAAGAAACTCCCAATACAAAGTATTATACGGACACGAATCTTCTTCTGTTTTTGTTTTGTAATTATAAAAGCATTCTTTGCAATAATTACTCATTTTATTAATATAACTTGCGCTAGATACATAAGGTTTTGTGGCCACTATCCCTCCATCCGCGTACTGACTCATCCCTCTTGTATTTGGTAATTGCACCCACTCTACAGCATCTATATATACTCCTAAATACCAAGCATCTACCTCATCTGGATGAACCTCTAACAATAACGCTAGGTTACCTAAAATCATAAGACGCTGTATATGATGCGCGTATGCATTATTTAACGAGTTTTTTAACGATTGCTTCACACAATTCATTTTTGTTTTTCCTGTCCAAAAAAAATCTGGTAATGAAACTTTATTATTAAAAAAATTCTCTTTTTTTTAAAATCTTCTCCTAATTGCCAATAAATACCTCTCATATACTCTCTCCATCCTAATACTTGACGAATAAAGCCCTCTGCCTGAGAAAGGACTATTGAAGGTTTTTTATGAAACACATCAACAACCTTCTCTACAACTTCTCTCGGGGTTATTAATTTTAAATTAAGAGCAAATGATAATCGAGAATGAAACAGAAAATCTTGTGATGAATGCATTGCATCTTGATAATCTCCAAAAAACTCTAACAAGTTGTCACAAAAAAAATCTAGTTGCTTTATTGCTTGTTCTCTATTTATTGGATAAGTAAAAGTTAATGTTTCTTCTCCAAATGTAACCACTTCTGCTTCATTAAGCTCTTTTAATAATGCTTTACAGTCAATATTAGTCTCATAAGGCAAAGGAACTAATTCATCTTGATTCCATTTTTTTCTGTTAGATGCATCATAATTCCATTTACCGCCAACTGGTTCATTATTTTCTACAAGTATCTTATGCTTTTTCCTCATATAGCGATAAAAATCTTCCATAACTGTTTTCTTTCTACCTTCAAAAAACTCTTTTAACTCATTCCTTGTAGTGTAAAAATGTTCTGTATCATACGATTTAATTGGTATCTGTAAGTTCTTGAGTTCATTTTTAAATTGCACATCTAAACGAAACTCGTCAGGCAACTGGTATTCAATTTTTGTAATTGAGTATTTTTTTTGTAATACTTTAATATTTTTTATAAGATTGTGCGTGTTATGCGAATCTGATATTTTAAAATACTCTACTGCGTGACCTTTCTCTTCTAGTTTTTTAGCAAAACTCCTCATTGCTAAGAAAAACCCTACAACTTTTTGTATATGATGTTTTACATACTCCGTTTCTTGCTTCATTTCAAACATAGCATACACTACTTTTTTGTTTTTTTGCTTAAACCAGCTATGAGATTCGTTTAACTGATCACCTAAAAGCACTCTAAGTATTACATCCATTACTTATCAATCCATTTAGCTCTAAATTCCCCATACTTATCATATGTATTAGCTTGCCATTCTATATCAAACTTTTTACTCTCAGAACTATTTCCTACTCCTGCTATATACATCCAGTTACCATAATTACTGTGCGGATCATAATCTACTAACAAAGATTCAAAGTAGGCTGCCCCAATCCTCCAATCTTGCTGTAAGTTATGTACAAAATAAGATGCTACGTTTTGCCTTCCTCTATTACTCATCCAACCTGTTTTTCTTAACTCTATCATATTAGCGTTTACAAAATCAGATGTAGTATTACCTAAAACCCAATTTTTTATCACCTTATTATCATGAATACTTAGTATCGTTTTTTTCTGAACCCCCCCTAATTTGAAGAAGTTATTTTTGTGATAACGAACTGCATGTTTAAAGAACTCTCTCCATAACAACTCAAAATACACCCAATATGTTGATGAATTTGCCTCATATTCGTCTTCAAATCTCTTTAGTTCTTTATAAATTGTTTTTACACTAATAGATCCATTAGATAACCAAGGTGAAAATTTTGTACTACAATTTATTCCTAATAAATTATTTCTTGTTTTCTTGTAGTCAATCACTTTTTTTGTTTCAAAAAAATAACTTTTCAACCTTACTAACGCTTGCTTTTCTCCTCCTTTAAAAGGAAAAGAATTTCCTAAAACTTTTTCTGCACGAGAACAGTTTGGTATTTCAAAAAATACCTGAGAATATATATCCTGATAGGGTAAATGATAATTTAACTCTGTGTCTATATCTAATTTTTTTTCAACTTTATTTCTAAAAGATAAAAAAGACAACGGGTATTTTTTGTTAAATAACGTATCTATTTGATGTGGCTCATACAAATATTGATTTGTTACCCTTATCTTTTTTACCTTACTACCAACTACTTTTCTTACTCTCTTTTCTATGTCTTTTTCATCACTAGTTTCATCTTCTTGATAAACTAGGGTAGTAATTAAGAAATCGTTTTGAATCTCACTAACAACTGTTTCTGTTTTTTTTAACCCTACATAAAAAGGTATATTATATTTAGCTAAACTCTCTTTTAATTCTTTTAATGTTTCAATTAAAAAACGAAGACGGAATTTCCCTGTTCTCTCAAAAGAATATTGACGTTTAAAAAACACAGGATCAAACGCATAAAAAGCCACCAAATAACGTTTAGTCGCTATTGCTTCTTTTAACAGTTTGTTATCACGAACTCTTAAATCGTTTCTAAACCAAATTAAGGTGCATTCTTGTTTTTGTTTTTCCTGCATTTTTTACTACAGTATTTTACTTCACTCCAACTAGCTTCCCATTTCTTCCTCCATGAAAAAGAAAGCCCACAAACTTTACAAATTTTGGTTGGTAAGTGCTGTTTTTTCAATTTTAAACAAATTATTTTGACAAAAAATTAATGAGTTGCTTAAATATAAGTCCATGAAACGGTAAAACAGCAAACCAATAAACTCTACCCCATATTCCTTTAGGTCTGAATACTGCTTTTTGATAAAGTAAGCCGTCTTTAATAACATACTCTAACCATGCCTCTCCAGGCAGTTTCATTTCTGCAAAGAGCAATAAACGTTTATTATCTTTATCCGCTAATAATACACGCCAAAAGTCAAGCGCATCTCCTGGCTCTAACTCAGTCGGATCTCTTCTTCCTCTTCTTAATCCTACACCTCCAAAAAGTTTATCTACATATCCTCTTATCTTCCAAAGAAAATTGAACTTATACCATCCTGTTTGTCCTCCTATACTCCAAATTTTATGTAGTGTCTTTGTTTCATTTTGTACTTCTCTAACTCTCACATCTTTAAAACAGCCGTATTGAGGTATTTGTATATGTTTTGCTAATTGGTCGTGAAAAACACCACTACTCATAGCATCTTTCCAACTAGAAATTACTTCGTTTTGTTCTATTTTTTGAAAAGCTAATGCTACCGCTTCTTTATAGGTTATTGGCGCTACATTAAGTAACGTATTAATGCTACTTGGTTTTGCTATTACTTCAACCTTCATACTATCCACTAAGGCTTGCGCCAGATTAAAAGAGGTTGATGTTACAAAATATAACCAATAGGAAGACAGCTTTGGTGTTAAAACTGGGAGTGTGTAAATATATCTTTTAAAACCTCTTACCTCAGCAAACTGCAATAACATTTCTTTATAGGTTAATATTTCAGGACCGCAGATATCAAAAGATTTATTGTGTGTTTCTT
This sequence comes from Tenacibaculum sp. L6, assembly GCF_028823685.1. Lineage (GTDB taxonomy): Bacteria > Bacteroidota > Bacteroidia > Flavobacteriales > Flavobacteriaceae > Polaribacter. The sequence goes on from NZ_JAPEHZ010000001.1 coordinate 79,843, forward strand.
TAACCTGTAAACTATTTTCTAAAAAAGCTAATACGTCTCTAACCGCAATAGGTTGTGTTTTCGTTTTTAACCATTTAGGAGTTACCATTACTGGAAGTTTTTCTACGATATCTCTTATAATTTCAAAAGAAGCACTTCCGCTTCCTACAATAATTCCTGCTCTAAAGGTTGTTAATGCATAACTGTTTGATTGTAGCTTTTTTTCTACTTCGTATCTTGACTGCAAATGTTTAGATAATGAATTATCATTTACAATTCCGCTCAAGTATACAACTTGTTTACAGTTGGTAGGCTCTATCAAACTTTTAAAGTTTTCTGCACAGGTTAACTCTAAGTTTTCAAAGTTTTCTGATGTCGTAGCCATCGAATGTATTAAATAATACGCTGCATCGATATCTTTAGGAAAACTTGTATTTTCTATATTTAAAAAATCAACTTTTATAAAAGTAACATTCGGATTGTTTTCAAACTCATCTGGTATTCTATCTAAATCACGAACACAACAAACTAACTTGTGATTACTTTCTAGTAACCTAACAATTAATCGTTTTCCTATATAACCCGTTGTTCCTGTGATTAGAATCCTCATTATTATTTTGGTCTTTGATAAGACAGTCTTTTATAATTCTCTGCTACCATATAGGTATCCAACCCATTAATTGCAGCTACTTTTTCTTTTGATAAGTTTAAAAAACCATCTTCTGACAACATAGAGTCCTTAAAATACAAATCAGTAACTTCTCCTAACACTAAAATAGTTCCATTAACTTTTATATAATGCTCTTCTAAAAACTTCATTCCTATTTGTAAGGGTGATTCCGCAACAAAAGGAGCATAAAAACCATTCTTAAACTCTTCTGACAATGTTGTTTTATCAAATTCTGAAATCTCTGACGGGTATTTAGCAGAAGTATGATGTGCCTCCTCAATCATTACTTCATTAATAGCATTAATAGTATAATACCCTGTTTCTTTTATATTGTTATACGTATTTCTAACAACGGTTGTAGGACGTAATACAAACCCTAAAATTGCTGGACTTGAACCATAATGCACCACCGAACTAAAAACTGCAACATTGGTTATATTATCAGTTGATTTTGTTGCAATAAGGTTTGCTGGTTTATAACCAGAAATACTGTTCATCAAGTTTATTTTATACAGATGAGGAAACTCGTCTATTTGCTGACGTGTAATATGCATTATATCGTATTAAAATTATTGATTTTTACCTTGTTTGCTTTTAAATCGTGCATTAGGTTATATAAACCAAAAAATGTTCGATTAATGTAAATGAAGTGTTTTGACCCTCTATTTCCGTTCATCTTTTTAAGCTCGGTACTCTTGGCATATTTCTGACCTAAATCTGCTATTTTCCCGAAGAACTCCTCATCTGAAAAATCAAACTCTTCTTGCTGAAAAGGTTGTGTAAAGAGTGATAACATTTCATAAAACAATGCTTTAAAAAAGGTTATTTCTTCTGGTGTATCATCTTTTCTCAAGATTTCTAACTCATAGAGTTTACTTTCAAAAAAAGCTGGATTATCTATATTTTCTCTTTTTGCTAGTTCGAAATAAGGCACATAAAAACTTTCAGGAACTTCTTTCATACATCCAAAATCGATAACAATCAATTCATTTGATTTAGACACTAAAAAATTCCCTGGATGCGGATCTGCATGTACCTTTTTTAGCTTGTGCATTTGATACATGTAAAAGTTCCACAAAGCTTGTCCTAGTTTATTTGCAACGTCTTCAGGCTGCTCATTTTTAGTAAATTCTGACAGATGAACTCCATCCATCCAATCCATCGTTAAAATTCTATCTGATGACAAGTCTGGATAGTAGCTTGGAAATTTTAAGTTCGGAATATGTTTACAGGCATCAGCAATTTCATTACTCTGCGCAAGTTCTAATTCGTAATTAGTTTCTTCCAAAAGCTTTTCTTCAACTTCTTTAAAATATTCATCTGAACCTTCTCCTTTAATGTTAAACATTTTCATCGCAATAGGTTTAACCATTGCCAAATCGGTCGAAATACTATCAGCAACTCCAGGATATTGAATTTTTACAGCTAGTTCTTTTCCATCTTTAGTGGCTTTATGAACTTGTCCTATACTTGCTGCATTTACTGATTCTGCTGTAAACGTATCAAAAACTTCGTTTGGTGTTTTGTTGAAGTATTTTTTAAACGTTTTTGTCACTAAAGGTCCTGACAATGGCGGAACTGAAAACTGTGATAATGAAAACTTTTCTACGTAAGCATTGGGCAAAATATTTTTTTCCATGCTTAGCATTTGTGCTACTTTTAATGCTGACCCTTTTAGTTCTTTTAATCCATCGTAAATATCAGCAGCATTATCTTCATTGAGCTGTTTTTTTGCTTCTTCTTCTGATTTGGTGATTTTATTTCCGTAGTATTTAGCATAATTTACACCAACTTTCACTCCTGTTGAAACTAACTTAGTAGCTCGTTCTATTTTTGACGTAGGTATTTTGTTTAAGGTTTTCATGTCATTGGTGATTTTTCTTTCCACAAAAATTTCGCTAAATCAATCACACTTTTTACAGGTGCTATTTGTTGAATATCAAAACTTGCTTTGACTGATTTTTCTATAAAAAGATCCGTTTTCTCAAAGTTTGGCGATTCGTCTTCTACCCAAAATCTTAGAATGAGCAATAGCTGCATCCAATACCCTTCTGCAATAGTTTTATCTTGAATTTTGTTGATTTTATCATTTTTAAAATCAATTTTTTCAAGGCTTATTTCATTTACAAAATGAATAAACTCGGTACGCAGTTCTTGCAGCACTTTTAATTTCGAAAAATCTGTTTTTATTCTTTTTAACTGTGCCAACACATACGACCTGTTTACTGTCAACAATTCAAAAAAGGTAAAATAAAAGCTCAGTAGTTTATCTTTCGATGAATAGTCTTTATAAGCTTCTGTTTTGTGTAGTAAATGAATGGTTTCTTTAGCAAAAATTCCAAAAACAGCTTTTTCTAAGCTTTCAAAGCTTGAAAAGTGTTTATAAAATTCTGCTTCTTCAAAGTTATTTTCTTTCGCAAAAGAAAATATTGAATTCGGTTGACCTGATGATAGTACCGTATTCATGTACCATTCTATTATTTTTTCTTGTGTTATGTTCTTTTTTTTTTGCCATAGTTTAATTGTTTAATACGATGTATGCGTTGAGACTAGTTGCAATCGTCATCCATATTAAATATGGAAGTATAAATAGTGTATACCATTTTATTTTTTTTACATACTCTAAAGTGAGATAACCAATAAGTAACCATAATAAAGCGATTACAACTAAGCCTAGTTTTGTTAGGTTTTGATTAAAGAAAATATAGTTCCAGCTTACGTTTAAAACCCACTGATCTATATACAAAATGAGTACTTTTTTATTTAAAAACTCATACTGAAAACTCACTTTTGTCATGTATACAGAAAACAAAACCATAATAGTTGTCCATGCCGCTCCAAAAATCCATCCTGCCGGTGTCCATGGAGCTTTGTTTAAAGACAAGTACCAATCTGTTCTTGGTCCTTCGTTCATTAACCAAGCCCCAATAGCTAAAGCTGAAAGGTTAGCTATTAGAAATATTAAAAACCGTATGTATTTATTTTCTTTCAAGTTTTTTCCCTTTTAAATAGTTGAAGATTAACTGTGCCGAAAACAACATTGTAAATGCATAAAAAGCATCCTCTATAGGTATCGTAAAAATTCTAAATCCTAAGTTTTCTGAATTGTTATACCAAACAACTGGTTCTTCTATAAAGCTTCCTGTTAAAATTCCGTTGACAAGTAAAAAAGGAATTAATATCACTAAGAAACTAGGGTAGTATTCTTGCAATGTGTTTAAATGATTCTTTAATGCATAACCTAACAATAATAAGAACAGTACAAAATTTACTGTGGTATACCACTTTCCGAAGTTAAAAACCAACAATAAACTCACTAAAACAATGAGGAAAAGGCTTATAATTACTGTCATTGATTTTGACATTTTAAACTTTGGATATAAAAATTTTAATGCTTCATGTGTAAATAAACATGCATAAGGAATACAAAAGAAAAACATCCATTCTTCTATTGGCATGTGCAGTAATTTTAGTGATAAATGATAGTCTGGATTAAACCCCCAAACTCCCATTTGTGTAAACCAACTATCCCAAATCAAAAAAAATAAAGCAACTGATAAAATACTAATAGCTGCTTGTTTGAAATATTGTATAAAGTGTAGTTTTTTTTCAAAAATACTATACAGTAATGGAATACTTAAACTTCCTAGATTTAATATTAAATATAAATACTGACTCATTGTCTTTTATTAAAATATTTAAAGGGCACAAACAACATACCGAAACATTCTCCGTCGTGTTTTCCCAAATGTTTGTGATGAATTTTATGGGCTTTTCGTAATCCTTTTAAGTATTGATTGTTTGTTTTGTCGAACCACTTAAATCTTCTATGAATTAACACATCATGCACCAAGAAATAAGCAATACCATAAAATAATATTCCCAGACCTATGAAAAACAAAAAGTTTAACTCTGGTCGAATTCCGAAGTAAAATAATAACATACTAGGTATTGCAAAGACAACAAAAAAAGCATCGTTTTTTTCAAAAACATGTGGATATCCTGGTTGATGGTGATCTTCATGTAAATACCAGCCAAAACCGTGCATCACATATTTATGTGTGCACCAAGTAACACCTTCCATAACAATAAACGTTAGTGTAGTTACTGCTATGTAAATTGCTATATTCATAATGATGTATTGTTAATTATATATGTATGTAAATAACTTACACTGTCTTTTTTTTGAAGCACTTCTTTTAAAAACTGCTTGTCTTTTTTAATAGAAGATGTATATCCTAAAATACTTGGTGTATTTTCTTGTATTACCAACCTAACATACCTTAGATGGATATTGTTAGGGTTCTTTAAAATCAACTCTTCTAATTTGTTTTTATTAGTGTTAAAAACTTTTAGTTTACTCCAAGGCATTGTTTTATATTTTGCCTGTTTCATTTGTAAAGAAACTACATAGGCTTGTATACTTACTTCTTTACTGTTTTTATATTTTTTTATGTAAGACGACTCTGCTTCTTTAGTAGCTAATTCATGGTATTCTATAACAAAATTAGGTGCATTATTGAAGCTTATAATCGACATAAAAAACAGTACTCCTAAGATACCACTTTTAATCATATTAAATTCAATTTATACCTTACATAACTTCTTGCTAGAAGATTAATTTTCATAGAGTTTGAAATTCGAACTCTAGTATCCATGATTTTTGTTGAAGGTGTGTCTTTTAGCTTTTTTAATAGTTTTTTGTAATACCTGTATGCCATATACACTCCAAATTTTGCTTCAACTGGTAACTTTAAAATTCCGTTTTTATAAGCAAAGTCAAAATCGTCTTCTATTTCTTTAATAATTGTATTTTTTCCTTCCGCACTTAAATCCCCAAAATTGATGTTTGGAAAATAAGATCTATTCAATTCGTTAAAATCTTCTTTTAAGTCTCTTAAAAAATTTACTTTTTGAAATGCTGATCCTAAACGCATTGCTGGCTCTTTTAACTCCTCATATTTTTGTTGATCTCCATTTACAAAAACCTTTAGACACATTAACCCCACCACATCTGCTGACCCGTAGATGTATTCATTGTACTCTTCTGTAGTTGTATATGCTGTTTTGTACAAATCAGCTTTCATACTTTTCAAAAACGACTGTACTAAATCATCAGAAATTTTATACTTGTTTACAGTGTATATAAAAGAGTTTAAAATAGGATTCAAGCTAATTCCTCTATTCTTAGACTCATAATAATCTCTTTCAAATTTTAGTAATAATTGTTCCTTATCGTACTGATGGAAAGAATCTACTATTTCATCTGCAAAGCGTACAAAACCGTAAATATTATAAATATCTGTCCGTATTTTTGGTGATAACATCTTCGTAGCTAACGAAAATGAGGTACTATATTTTTGAGTTACCAACTTACTACACGCGTAAGAAACCTCATCAAACAATTGTTTCATCTTTGTACGTTTTTAAAATTAAATCTGAAGCTATTTTTCCTGAAATTAAAGACGGAGGGACTCCTGGTCCTGGCACCGTTAATTGTCCTGTAAAAAATAAATTCTTTACTTTTTTACTTTTTATCTTGGGTCTTAAAAATGCTGTTTGTGTTAAAATATTAGCTAAACCATAAGCATTTCCTTTGTACGAATTATACTCTTTCACAAAATCATTTACACAAAAACTTTCTTTAAAAAGCACATGCTCTCTTACTGATTGGTTTGTTAATTTTTCTAACCTCTTTATTATAACATCGAAATAGTGTTCTCTCAACTCTGGCGTATCTTGTAAACCTGGAGCTAACGGAATTAAAAAAGTAGCTACTTCTTTTCCTTTTGGCGCAAAAGAACCATCTGTAATTGAGGGAAAGCTCGCATAAAACAGAGGTTCTTTAGGCCAACTAGGAGCATCATATATTGTTTTTGCATGTACATCGAAGTCTGTATCAAAAAATAATGTGTGATGACATACATTTTTTAATTTCTTATCAAAACCTACATAAAAGAGTAATGATGAAGGTGCAAATGTTTTTTTATCCCAATAACTTTCTGAATATTGTCTGAGATATGAAGGCAACAAGGTTTCTGTATGATGATAATCTGCTCCACTTAACACTATATCAGATTCCATTAGTTTTCCATCTACCGCAACACCAATTGTTTCTCCTTTATCATTTACTACAATTTCTTCAACATTTGCATTAGTTTGAAACGTTACTCCTAAACTAGTAGCTAGTGTAGTCATAGCCTCAATAACTTTGTACATTCCTCCTTTTGGATGCCATGTACCCAAGCCAAAATCAGCATAATTCATAAAATTATAAAAAGCAGGTGTATTACTAGGCTTTGCACCTAAAAACAATACTGGGAACTCTAAAATTTGAATTAGCTTTTTACTTTTTATTTTCTTTCTTACTTCATGTCTAATTGTAGAGAAAAACTGAAATATTTTCCCCATAGTAACGGGAGTAACCAGCTCTAAAGGAGAAATTCCTGGTTTATAAACTAAGTCGTTTATAGAAACATCGTAATTATATTTTGCTGATTTTAAAAAAGACTTCAGGTGTTTTGAGCTTCCTTTTTCTTCTTTTTCAAAAACTTCATAAATCTCCTCTAATGTTCCTGGAATTACAATTGAATCTTTCTCTCCAAAGTATACCTCATAAGCAGGATCTAACCTTTCTAACTCGTAATAATCTGAAGGTTTTTTACCAAAATCTGCAAAAAACTTTTCAAAGACATCTGGCATCCAATACCATGTAGGCCCTATATCAAAAGTAAAACCATCTCTTAATAGCTGTCTTGCTCTACCTCCAATTATTGCATTTTTTTCTAGCACGATTACATTATATCCTGCTTTTGCTAAATAACACGAGGCCGATAAAGAAGAGAAACCTGAACCTATTATATATACTTTTTTTTTCAAAATATTTCTTATAAATATAATTAAAATAATCATAAGCGAGAAATTAATCTCGCTTACGATCAACTGTTTAACCTAAATATTATGGTAAAAGAACACTGCTCACTACGTGAACCACCCCATTTGTTCCTTGCACATCGGTTAAAGATATTGTTACTGATTGCCCCGAAGTTGTTTCTAACTTAGCTCCGTTAGTCAAATCAACAGTCACTATGTTTCCATCAAACATTGTGATTTCTTGATTATCGGTTAATTCATCTGATTGTACATTTCCTCCTGCAAATACATGATATTTTAACACCGCCTCTAATGTTGCGATTGGAATATCTGCTAACGAGTTCCAAGAATCATTACTATCTAACAATGCTTGAAAAGCATCATTTGTTGGAGCGAATATTGTATAAGGTCCTTCTTGACTTAATAAAGAAACAAAATCCGTAGTATGACGATCATCTGTTAATGCTGCTACTAAAGAAGTAAAACCACTATTATTTAATGCTAAAGTCACTACATTAGGAGGTAACATCACCTTATCGATTGTATGAATAACCCCATTAGAAGCCATAATATCTGTAGCAATCGGTTTAGAATCTCCATTAAACTCTACTGCTCCATCAACTTCTACTTGCAATGACAACACCTCATCATTTGGACCTGTAGACAACGTATTTACATACGTATTGGATAAATCAGCTGCTTTTACTTCACCACTTATCACATGAAACAACAATACTGATTTTAATGTTTCTACTGGAATATCATCTAAAGAACTCCACGAGTCATTACTATCTAACAACGCTTGAAATGCTGCGTTTGTAGGCGCAAAAACCGTAAATGGTCCCTCCGCTTGTAATGCTGATACTAAATCGGCCTTTTGTAAAGCAGATACAAGAATACTTAAATTGGAATCTGCAACTGCTACATCAACTATAGTTTTAGGCTTTTCTATCACCGGATCATCGTCATCACTACATGACGTTAACATACCAAAACTTAAAAACAACCCTAAAAACAACAATGAAGTTAAATTCTTAATTTTCATAATTACACACTTTAAATTAATGCTTACTCTTTTTACTTTTTATAGTCTATTTTTCAGCTTCGATAGACTTTGTTTATTTTTTTAAAAAAACAGTTAAACAAAATAAGTTTGACTAAAAAATATGCCTTGAAAACCAAAACATTATCCAAAATTACATTTTTTTTTTAATAAAAACAAAAAATAAATAAACAAAAGTTGATTAGGTAAAATTTTTTAATATTTATTTAAGAACTCTTTTAAAGAAGGATGAACTGATATTTTTGCTTTAAAATCAACATTATCAACAGTCATAGCTTTATTACCTATTGCTATTAACTCATGTTCTGTATTCATAAGCGCTCTTTCAATTTCTGAAAAATATTCTTGCACCTTATCATCATAGGGTTGAACTGTCATAGAAGTAATAAAACAAATTTTCGCATCACTTTTAAAAAAGTGATCTAAATTATCTAAAGGCAAACTCTGCCCTAAATAAATTGTATTATACCCCCTTAATGTAAGTTCATAATTTAGATATATTAAACCTAATTCGTGTACTTCATTTTCTGGCAAGAACAACACATAAGTAACTTCCGAATTGTTATTAGAATACTCTAACTTCTCTATATTGATTTGTATTTTTTGAACAATTAAGTTAGAAATAAAATGCTCATGCGCCGGTAATAAAGTATCTGTTTGCCACAAGAGCCCTATATGATTTAGAAAAGGAACAAAAACATCTTTAAAAATCTCTCTAAATGTTTTTCTTTTCAACAAACTGTTGTAAGTATTATTAAACAATGTTTTATCGAACTGAAACATTGCCATTTTAAAGGAATTTATTGCCTCGTCATTTACCGCCATTTTAAAAGCCAACTCTCTCGCCTTTAAAATTATAGTATTATCAGACATTTCTGCTATCTTGGAAATTTTGATATTGTTTTGATTCAACAAAACAACATTTAAAAGTTTCTGTAAATTCTCAGAAGAATAGTAACGAATATTTGTATCAGTTCTTTCAGGCGACAGCAAATTATAGCGCTTCTCCCAAATACGGATTGTATGCGCTTTGATTCCTGAAATATTTTCTAGGTCTTTAATCGTAAATGTCGACTTAATATTGTTCAATGCTTTTTGTTTTCTATTAAACAAATATACAAATTTCTTTAAATTAAGAATCAACCCTCTACTTCTGAACTATATTATCACTATTTTTGATTAGATTTTTCACAATTTACCTATGATTTTTCAAACTCATATTCCTTTAAAAAAACAAAAAAACCATTTAATTAATTACAATTCTAAACTGTTATTGTTAGGGTCTTGTTTTTCTGAAAACATTGGTAATAAATTGTCGTATTACAAGTTTCAAACACAACAAAACCCTTTCGGAATTTTATTTCACCCCAAAGCCATTGAAACCTTCATTACAAAAGTCATCAATGAAGAGAAGTATACCGAAAGTGATGTCTTTTTTCACAATGAACGCTGGCACTGTTTTGATGCACATTCGGTAGTGAGTTCGACTTCAAAAGAGGAATTATTAAATACTCTTAACACCAATATTAACTCTACATATCAGCATTTAAAAAATACTTCTCACATAATTATTACATTAGGAACTGCATGGGTATATCGTGAAATAGCTACAGATACATTGGTTGCTAACTGCCATAAAATTCCGCAGAAAAAATTTTTGAAAGAATTACTAACTGTTGAAGAAGTTTCAGAAAGCTTGGAAGCGATTAATTCTTTAATCAAATCTATAAATCCAGAAACAACAATTATTTATACAGTTTCACCCGTTCGTCATATTAAAGACGGATTTATAGAAAACCAACGTAGTAAAGCGCATTTACTTTCGGCTATTCATCAAGTAGTTGAATCAAGAAACAATACTCATTACTTTTCCTCGTATGAAATTATGATGGATGAATTGCGTGATTATCGTTTTTATGCTGAAGACATGATTCACCCAAACCAAACAGCAATCGATTATATTTGGGAAAAATTCTCAGAAGTTTGGTTTAGCGAGGAAACTTTAGAAACTATGAAAGGAGTTGAAACTATTCAAAAAGGATTAACGCATAGACCTTTCAACCCTAATTCTGAAGCGCATCAATTATTTTTAAAAAAATTACAACAAAAAAAGGAAACACTTTTACAAGCATTTCCTTTTATGAATTTTTAGTTCGTTTTTTACTTACTCACTAAGTATTGATCTACATTTTGCCATGGACCACCGTTAATTACATCTACTCCATGATTTTGTAAAAACTGAGTTGCTTGTCCGCTTCTACCACCACTTCTACAAACTGCAATTACTGGTTTATTCCACGATTTAATTTCATCAACATTTAAAGGAATGGTTGCTAACACGATGTGTTTAGCTCCTTCACTATGCCCTTCATTCCATTCTGCTAAAGTTCTTACATCTAATACTACCGCTCCTTTAGCTAAATATTCCTGTATTTCGTTACTCATATCTTTCTTTCTAAATAAATTAAATAATCCCATGTTATGCTTCTTGGTAATTCTCCAACAAAAGTAAGCCGTTTTCAATTAACGTTGTGTAACTCTTGTTACTTTTCATCGATTCAAGGTAGTTACGTAACGTATCTTTTATTGAAAAATTATTCATTACGGCTAACTCCAATAATTCTAAAGGCAGTAACCAATCGTTTTTAAACTGAGAACTTACTTCATTAAAAATTCCTTGAACTTTCTCCTCAGAAACTGTGCCAGCCTTTCTCATCATCCTCACTTCATTATACAAACTATATAATTTTTTATCTGATTCTGAATACTGAATCTTATGAGTTTTTGTTTCTGACACTTTTCCTACATCACCAAACGAGGTTATATCTGCAGGTCCTGCAAAAGCAGAAAAAGCAGAAACGACATCAACTCCAACCGCCATATCATACACTCCCCAATCTGGGTGAAACAATACAGTATCACCATGAGTTACGGTACAGTCTTTAAAAGATATCAATAAAATCCTACCTCGTAAATCTCTGGTTCCTGTAATTACTTCTCCTTCTACTTTTATTCCGCCTTCAAACTCTAAAGCAACCTGCTCTCCTTCATAAATCCCGTAGGCTTTCAAATCACGAGGACTCATATTTTCTATCGGAATATTAATTCCTTTTAGCTTCCCTATCGGACTTCCAAAACCTTCTGCGTGGTAATTTGTTCCGTGACCTATCAACTCTTTATCTCTATTTGCTAACGCAGTAGGACCTGTTGTTTGTATATAAATGGCTTTATTATTCTCATCAGTTATTACATTGGTAAAAACCCCTGACACCTGAATTCCTGTACTTAACTCGATAGTTCCTAAATTTTTAGAATCAATGAGTTTTTCAATTCCTTTTAGTCCTCCTGTTCTGATAGCCATTTTATTAGCAAATTGCTCCAATACTAAACTTAAATGAGCAAAATCTGGCGTTACAAATAATTGAGGTTGCGGCTTCGTGATATCAAAGTTTACATTAGCAGCATCTAATGTATATGCAACTTTTTCTACCTCATCTTTCATACACCATTTACTCTCTCCTATTGAAGATAACAATCCCGCTCCATAAATTTTCGGATTTTCGAGAGTCCCTATCAACCCATACTCCACTGTCCACCAGTGAAGATTTCTAATCTGAGCCATTTCCGAAAGCTCTCCCATATTATCTTGTAACCACTCTACTTTCTCTTGCGCTTCATCAATCTCTTCTTGGGTAGAATTTGGATCTTCCTTTAGAATAGATAATAAACGAATAGCTTCATACATTTCATAATCTTTCGCTGATGAAATTGCCTTGGCTCCAATTTCTCCAAAACGACGTAAATACTCTGCATATTCTGGATTTGCAATAATAGGTGCATGGCCAGCTGCTTCGTGAATAATATCAGGTGCCGGTGTATATTCTATATGGTCAATCGTACGCATATCTGATGCGATTACCAGTACATTGTATGCTTGAAATTCCATAAAAGCATTTGGCGGAATAAATCCATCTACCGATACTGCCGCCCAACCTATTTCTTTCAAAATACGGTTCATTCCTTGCATATGAGGAATTTTTTCAACTGAAATTCCTGTTTTTTTCAGTCCATCTATATATGAAGCATGCGCTACTTTACCAAGGTAATCTACATTCATTCGCATTACATAACGCCATACGGCTTGGTTTTGCGCAGTGTACTCGTCATACGGTTGTTTTACTACGAATTTATGTAAGTGCTTGGGTAGCTTTTTGGTAACTTCGTTTAATTCAAAATGAGGTTCCATAATGTTGTTTGTTTTGCTCTGTAAATTTAGGATTTTTATAGTTTACAAAAAATTGATATCCGTTAAATTCTAAATTTCTTATATTTACTAATGCACAGTAGTTCTAAAAAAAATTAAAAACAATTTGCTATGGGTTTTGGAGGATCAGTATCAGCAATGATAACCAGTTTAAAAAACAACAAAAGAAAAAGAGTAAGTGCTTTTGAAAAGCTTGAACGATTTCAAAAAGAAAATAATGATACGCTACACTTTAAAAAATCTGCTAGTAAAAAGCAACTGGAAGAAATCCGTATAAAAACAAAAAGAGAAAATCAGATTGTATGGATAAAAAACCTCGTTTTTCTAGTTGTCATCTTTTCAATATTGTTTTACCTTATAAACCTACTATAATAAAAAAGTGACACCTGCTAGCAAGTGTCACTTTTACTTTTATTTATCTAACTGTATTATTTACCTTGAACGATATTATAGTTAATTCCAATTCCAATCGAAGTCGGCTCAATACCATCTGTAGCTACACTTTGGTAGTATCCGTAAATATTCCATTCGTCATCATGGTATCCTATTTCTGGTCTGTAATAAAAACCTCCTTCATCTCCTTCGGTTAAGAAACCATAACCAATATCGGTTCCTAAGAAAAAGTTTTCTGTAGGGTAAAACCTAAACAATCCTGCTAACGGAATAACTCCAACATCAGCAAACTGAAGCAATCCTTCTTCTTTACCAAAATAATGTGTATATCCTGTCGATACTCCAATAGCAAAACTTTCAGTATCTAAGAATTGGTATTTTAAATCTGCTCCTAATGCAAAAGACGAAATATCAGACATATCACCTACTGGTAAACCACCATGAATACCCATCTTTAACCAATTTGTTCCTTCTCCTACCTGAGCTTTTACCATTGTAAAACTTGTTATTGCTACTACTAATAAAATTAATTTTTTCATGTTATTGTTTTTAAGTTACACTGCAAAACTAAACAGAGAAGCAACCTCAAATTATCTCTTTTCATACAAATCTTAACTCAATTCATTTTTTATGTTTAATCCATATTCATTACAGGTATTTTAATTCAAAGAAGTAAATTTGCAACATGAACAAGAAAGTAATACTTATGATTTTGGATGGTTGGGGAATTACCCAAGATCCAAAAGTTTCGGCTATATATAATGCGAAAACTCCTTTTATAAATTCTTTATACGATAAATTTCCACATGCACAATTAAGAACTGATGGTGAGCATGTTGGTTTACCTGAAGGTCAAATGGGAAATTCGGAAGTAGGCCACATGAACCTAGGTGCTGGTAGAATTGTGTATCAGAATTTAGCTAAGATTAATAAAGCGGTAAAAGAAGAGACACTTGCCAAAGAATCCGAATTAGTAAATGCTTTTGAATACGCGAAAGCAAACAACAAAAACATTCACTTTTTAGGGTTAGTTTCTAATGGAGGAATTCACTCACATATAGATCATTTAAAAGGGTTGCTAACAGCAGCTAACGATTTTGGTTTAGATAATGTGTATTTACATGCTTTTACTGACGGACGTGATTGCGACCCTAAATCAGGGAAGTATTTCATCAACGACATTCAAAAGCACATGCAAGAAACCACGGGTGAATTGGCAACAATCACTGGTCGTTACTATGCGATGGATCGCGATAATCGTTGGGAACGCGTACAACTTGCTTACGATGCTTTAGTCAACGGAAAAGGCTCACTTTCTTCGGATGCTTTAACTAGTATTCAACAAAGCTATGACGAAGGCGTAACCGATGAATTCATCAAACCAATCATAATGGTTGATGAAAACAATCAACCAAAAACAACCATTAAAGAAGACGACGTTGTTATCTTCTTCAATTTTAGAACCGATAGAGGTCGTCAATTAACCGAAGCCTTAAATCAGAAAGACTTCCCTGAATTCAACATGAAAAAATTACCATTGTATTTTGTTACACTAACAAATTATGATGATACTTTTAAAAACATCCATGTTGTTTACGACGGAAAAAATATTGAAAACACCTTAGGCGAAGTCTTAGAATCAGCAGGAAAGAGTCAAATTAGAATTGCTGAAACAGAAAAATATCCGCATGTAACTTTCTTTTTCTCTGGCGGAAGAGAAGAAGAATTTAAAGGTGAAAAACGCTTGTTATGTCCATCACCAAAAGTAGCAACCTACGATTTACAACCAGAAATGAGCGCCTATGATATTCGTGACGCCATTGTTCCTGAATTACAAAAAGGCGATGTGGATTTTGTGTGCTTAAACTTTGCCAATGGTGACATGGTAGGTCATACGGGGATTTTTGAAGCTGCTGTTAAGGCTTGCGAAGCAGTTGACTCTTGTGTAAAAGATGTAGTAACTACTGCGCTAGATAACGATTACACTACTATTCTAATCGCCGATCACGGAAACTGTGAAACGATGATTAATCCAGATGGAACACCACACACAGCGCACACTACCAATCCTGTCCCTATGATTTTAATTGACAAGGAGTTAAAATCAATAAAAAGTGGTATTTTAGGCGATGTTGCTCCAACTATTTTAAAATTAATGGGTATTGAACAACCTGAAGAAATGACA
The DNA here is from genome assembly GCF_028823685.1 of Tenacibaculum sp. L6. Classification (GTDB taxonomy): domain Bacteria; phylum Bacteroidota; class Bacteroidia; order Flavobacteriales; family Flavobacteriaceae; genus Polaribacter. Next base: position 95,270 of record NZ_JAPEHZ010000001.1, read on the forward strand.
CAACATTCGCTTATTTAAAATATATTTTATGAACAAAATCGTGTATTTGCTTATTACTGCTTTAGTAGTATCATGTGCATCAGCACCTAAAAATCTTGCAACCAAAAACGAAAATGGAAATTTAGTAGGTATAGCCACGAAAAAGGACCTTCAGCAAGAACCTTACGGCAGTGAATGGTTTAACGATTTTTATTCCTATTACGAAACTGATAAAAACACGGTTGAACAACTAAAACCTTATTTGAAAGATATAAAAATCAAAGCTTTTATGGGAACTTGGTGTGGAGATAGCCAAAGAGACGTTCCAAATTTTTATAAAATTTTAGACGAAGCTGATTTCAACTATAAAAACCTTGAGTTAGTTACGGTTAATCGTCAAAAGAAAGCAAACGGATTAGAAGAAGGATTTGATATTACTCATGTCCCAACCTTTATTTTTTATAAAGACGGAAAAGAAATAGGTCGTTTTGTAGAACATGCTTTAGACGACAGCTCTGTTGAAGAAGATTTCTTAAAAATACTATCGGGTCAAGAATACAAGCATCCATATCAAAAATAACCGTAAATTTGCGCCTCAATATTTTTAACATGATTATTCAAAAAACTAGAGAAGAAATAGAATTAATGCGCGAAAGTGCTTTAGTAGTATCAAAAACCTTAGGTATGCTTGCCAAAGAAGTAAAACCTGGAGTTACTACATTATATCTTGATAAACTTGCTGAAGAATTTATTCGTGAGCAAGGTGCTATCCCTGGTTTTTTAGGCTTGTACGATTTTCCAAACACACTTTGTATGAGTCCTAACTCTCAAGTGGTTCACGGAATTCCAAACAACACGCCATTACAAGAAGGTGATATTATTTCTATTGATTGTGGGGCTATAAAAAATGATTTTTATGGAGATCACGCTTACACGTTTGCTGTAGGTGAAGTATCACCTGAAGTACAAAAATTATTAGACGTTACTAAAGAAAGTTTATACGTAGGTATTCGTGAATTTAAAGTAGGAAATCGTGTAGGCGATGTAGGGTTTGCGATTCAAAACTTTACCGAAAAACATGGCTATGGAGTTGTTCGCGAATTAGTAGGACACGGATTAGGTCGTAAAATGCACGAAGATCCTGAGATGCCTAACTACGGAAAAAGAGGTCGTGGTAAAAAGTTTGTTGAAGGTATGGTAGTTGCTATTGAACCAATGACAAACTTAGGTACACAAAAAATTCGCCAACACAGTGACGGATGGACTATTACTACTTTAGATAACAAACCTTCTGCACACTTTGAGCACGATGTTGCCATTATCGACGGAAAACCTGAGTTATTATCAACTTTTAAGTATATTTACGATGCTTTAGGTATTGAAAGTAACGAAGAAGATGAATTCAGACAACAACCTTTAGTTATATAATTTGTGTCTTTATTCAAAACGATACTAAATACCATCCCAAGACCAATTTTAATTAAAGCTAGTTATTTAGCTAGACCTGTAATTACTTGGTGGTTAAAAGGAGATAAATTTACTGATCCTATTGATGGAAAATCGTTTCGTAAATTTTTACCTTATGGATATGGTGTACAACGAGAAAACGCACTTTCTCCCTCAACACTATCGTTAGAAAGACATCGCTTACTGTGGCTTTTTTTACAACAGGAAAGCAACTTTTTTTCTTCAGAGAAAAAACTAAAAGTATTACATATTGCTCCTGAACAGTGTTTTTTAGATCTTTTCAGAAAACAACAAAATCTAGAATATATTACTTCCGATTTAGAATCGCCCATTGCAGATGTAAAAGCAGATATTTGCGACCTACCTTTTGAAGACAACTCTTTTGATGTAGTGTTTTGTAATCATGTACTAGAACACATCCCTGATGACACTAAGGCAATGCAAGAATTGTATCGAGTAATGAAAGTTGGTGGATTTGGTATTTTTCAAATCCCTCAAGATTTAAACAGAGAAGTTACTTTTGAAGACGATTCAATAACCAACCCTAAAGAACGTGCAAAAATCTTCGGTCAGTACGACCATGTTCGTGTGTACGGACGTGATTACTTTGACAAGTTACGCTCTACAGGATTTACAGTTGATGAAATAGACTACACAAAAAAAATCGCTCCAGAAAAACTAGAAAATCGCTCCAGAAAAACTAGAACGATTTGCTTTAATGAAAGGCGAAATTTTGCCTGTATGTTATAAAAACTAGTTTTCATATTCTGCTAGTTCATCTGTATCGCTATGATACAACAACACTACTTTTAATTCTGGATGTTCTTTGAGAAACTCTTTTGTTTTTTCTAGTCCCATTGCTAAAAAAGCAGTTGCATACGCATCTACATCCGCACAATCTCCTTTTAAACGAACCGACACACTTAACAAATTACTTTCCTCTGCTAATCCTGTTCTAGCATTTACCGTGTGTACTATTTTTTTTCCTTCAGCATTTACTTTGTACTTTCTATAATTCCCAGAAGTTGCCATAGATTCGTTATCCAACTCTATTATTTTTTGAACAGAACGTGTACCATCAACATTAGGTTTTTCAATAGCCACTTTCCACAGCTTTCCATGTTTTGTTCCTCTTGCCCTAATCTCACCTCCTATTTCCACCAAGTAATCATGAATATTTTTCGATTCTAAAAACCTTCCAACAACATCTACTCCGTATCCTTTTGCAAAAGCATTTACATTAAACTCTATGTTTTCACTTTCTCTGTAAACCCTTCTATCTTTCAATGAAACTTTATCGAATCCAACATTCTCCATCAAAGCTGCAATTTCTTCCGAAGTTAAATCTTTCTTTTCTTTTCCTGAACCGAATCCGTAAGCATCTATCAATCTACCAATCGTCGGATCAAAATACCCGTCAGTCTCTTTGTATATTTTTTTAGCTTTTTCAAACACTTCAACAAACATATCATCAACCACTATCGTAGTATCTCCTTGATTAATTTTTGAAATATCAGAAGTAGGCATGTAGGTTGAAAGTGACTTATTGACTAAATGAAACAAACTATCAATAGATTTTTGATAATTATCACTGCTCATATAAGTTATATGATACGTGGTTCCAAAAACACCTCCTTCTAATTTAGTCTCCTCTATTTTTTTTTCTTCTTTACAAGATGTAAACAACAATAATGAAACTATTATAAGCGTTACTTTTTTGATCATGGTTAAAATTTTGCCACAAAATTAGTGCTTTCAATCTTCATAAAAGATTGTTAATTCTCTTTTTTGTGTCTTCATTTTTATAAATTTGCTCAACTATTAATTATTAATAATACATCTAAAACATAGAATCAAAATGAAAAAAGTATTCTTATTCCTTAGTGCCGCTCTTTTATTAGCATCGTGTGCTTCTACAAAAGAATTAGAGGCTGTTAAGGCTAAACATGAACAAACGAAAGAAGAATTATTAGCGGTTAAAGCTAACTTAACGAAGTGCTTGGTTGAAAAAGAAAATTGCGAAGAAAAAGCGTTCTCTTTAGAATCTAGAGTAACTGAATTAAAGAAAGACAAAGAAAACACTTTACAACAAGTAGAAAACTTAACTGTATTAACAAAAGGAGCTAATGACAACATAAAAGAAACCTTATCTCAGTTAAGCAAAAAAGACAAGTACATCAACAAAATTAGAGAGGCTGCTTCTAAAAAAGACTCTTTAAATTTAGTAGTTGCATTCCACTTAAAAAGAGAATTACAAGATGGTATTGATGACGAAGATATTGAAGTAAACGTTGAAAAAACTGTAGTGTTTATTTCTATTTCTGATAAATTATTATTCAAAAGTGGTAGCTATACAATTAACGACAAAGCTTCTAAAGTGTTAGAAAAAGTTGCAACTGTTGTAAATGGTCAACCTCAAATGGATGTAATGGTAGAAGGACATACTGATAACACTCCTGTTGCTGCTGGTTCTGCATTAAAAGACAACTGGGGATTAAGTGTTTTACGTTCTACTGCTATTGTTCGTGAATTACAAGGAAAGTACAATGTAGCTCCTGAAAGATTAATTGCTGCAGGTAGAAGTAGCTATGTTCCTTTAGTAGAAAATAACACTCCTGAAAACAAAGCTAAAAACAGACGTACAAAGATTATTATCTTACCAAGATTGAATCAATTCTTTGATTTGTTAGATCAAAAAGTAGAATAGTCTTTAAAAACATATTTATTAAAAACGTGCTTAAAGCACGTTTTTTTTATGCTTTAAAATACAGGATATTAAAAAAGAAGAAAATTAAACTAACACGCTATTTGTCAATCAAATAATTAATTGTACATTTGCAGACCTTTTTAAAGGACAAAAAATTATTAATTATAAACAAAAACTAATCGTGTAATTATGAACACATTAAGTTACAAAACAGTATCGGCTAACAAGAACACTGTAAACAAAGAGTGGGTTGTTGTTGATGCGGACGGGCAATCTTTAGGTCGTCTAGCTTCTAAAGTTGCAAAACTTATTAGAGGTAAGTACAAGCCAAATTATACTCCTCACGTAGATTGTGGAGACAACGTTGTAATCATCAACGCTGAAAAGATCAACTTAACTGGAAACAAGTGGGCTGATAAAACTTATATCCGTCACACAGGCTACCCAGGAGGACAAAGATCATTAACTGCTACAGAAATGTTTCAAAAAGATCCTACAAGACTTATTGAAAAAGCAGTAAAAGGTATGTTACCTAAAAACCGTTTAGGTAGCGCGTTATTCAAAAATTTATATGTTTACGCAGGTACAGAGCACGGTCAAGAAGCTCAAAAACCTAAAGCTATTAACCTTAACGATCTTAAATAATTATGGAAACTGTACACAAAATAGGTAGAAGAAAAACAGCTGTTGCTCGTGTTTATGTTTCTCAAGGAAGTGGAAACATCACTATCAACAAAAGAGAGTTTAAAAACTATTTCACTACACCAACTTTACAATACAAGGTTCAACAACCTTTAATGTTAACTGAAAACCTTGACGCTTACGATATTAAAGTAAACGTTTACGGTGGTGGTGTAACTGGTCAAGCTGAAGCTATTCGTTTAGCAATTACTAGAGCATTAGTAGCTATTAACGAAGAAGACAAAGCAGTATTAAAACCAGAAGGATTATTAACTCGTGATCCAAGAATGGTTGAGCGTAAGAAATTCGGTCAGAAGAAAGCACGTAAGAAATTCCAGTTCTCTAAACGTTAATCGTTTATTGGAACTGTTATTTATAAATCAATTTTTAACAGTTTAGTATCTAAATACTTCAGACTCCCGACACTTCGGGACTACTTAAAGTATTGCGAAAACAGAACGTAAACACATTTATTAAAATGGCAAACATTCAAGAATTATTAGAAAGTGGTGTTCACTTTGGACACTTAACTAGAAAATGGAACCCAAACATGGCTCCATACATCTATACAGAGCGTAATGGTGTACACATTATCGATTTGTATAAAACTTCAGCTAAAATTGACGAAGCTTCTGCTGCGTTACAAAAAATAGCTAACTCAGGACGTAAAATCTTATTCGTTGCAACTAAGAAGCAAGCTAAAGATATCGTTGCTGAAAAAGCGAAAGCTGTAAACATGCCTTACATCACTGAAAGATGGCCAGGTGGTATGTTAACTAACTTCGTTACTATTCGTAAAGCCGTAAAGAAAATGGCTTCTATTGATAGAATGAAGACTGATGGTTCTTTCGACGCTTTATCAAAAAGAGAAAAATTACAAATCAACCGTCAACGTGAAAAATTAGAAAAGAACTTAGGTTCAATTTCTGATATGACTCGTTTACCAGGAGCTTTATTTGTAATTGACGTAAAGAAAGAACACATTGCTATTGCTGAAGCACAAAAATTAAACATTCCAATCTTTGCAATGGTTGATACAAACTCTGATCCAAGACCGATTGATTTTGTAATCCCTGCAAACGATGATGCTTCAAAATCTATCGATAAAGTATTATCGTATGTAACTGATGCAATCGCAGAAGGCTTAACTGAAAGAAAAGCTGACAAAGAAAAAGCTAAAGCTGATAAAACAGCTGACGCTCCAGCATCTGAAGAAGCATAATAATTTTAATTTAAAGGTTTCATTACATTGAAGCCTTTAAATTTTTATACCTTACAACAATTAATTACAATTAAAAAATAACGATAGAAATGTCAGTAAAAATTAGCGCTGCAGACGTAAAAAAATTAAGAGAAACTACCGGAGCTGGTATGATGGATTGTAAAAAAGCATTAGTAGAAGCAGAAGGTGACTTTGATAAAGCTATTGAAATTTTACGTAAAAAAGGACAAAAGATCGCTGCTAAAAGAGCAGATCGTGAGTCTACTGAAGGTGTAGCTATTACAAAAATTAGCGATGACAATACTTATGGAGTTGCTATCGTATTAGCATGTGAAACAGATTTCGTAGCTAAAAATGATTCTTTTAAAGAATTAGCTCAAGAATTTGTAGACATCGCTTTTAACTACAATACAAAAGAGGAGTTTTTAGCTGCTGATTTTGGAGGAATGACTGTTGCTGAGAAATTAATCGAGCAAACAGGAGTTATCGGTGAAAAAATCGATATCACTGCTTTCGAAAAAATCGAAGCACCATACGTAGGAGCTTACACTCACGTTGGTAAAATTGCTGCTATGGTAGGTTTAACTGCTGCTGTAGACAACGCTGCTGAATTAACTAAAGACTTAGCTATGCAAGCTGCTTCAATGGGAGCTGTTTCATTATCTTACAAAGATTTTGATCCTGCTTATGTAGCTTCTGAAACTGAAGCTAGAATCGCTGCAATTATTAAAGATAACGAAGAGTTAGCTCGTTTAGGTAAAACCTTAAAGAACGTACCTCAATTCGTATCTAGATTACAGTTAACTGATGAAGCTATGGCTGAAGCTGAAAAAGAAGCTAAAGAGCAATTAAAAGCTGAAGGTAAACCAGAGCAAATTTGGGACAAAATCTTACCAGGTAAAATGGAAAGATTTATCTCTGATAACACAACTTTAGATCAAGAACAATGTTTATTAGATCAAAAGTTCATCAAAGATGAAAAGAAAACTGTTGCAGAATATGTTTCTTCTTACGGTGACGTTGAAGTTAAAAACTTCGTAAGAGTTACTTTAGGATAATTCTCAACAATCATATTATAGAAAACCATCCATTTTTGGATGGTTTTTTTGTGCAACTAATTTAGATTCATTTTCAATTCAATTTTAAATACATTAGCGCTTCATCTAATAAAAAACAGCTATGACAAGAGAAGAACATTTAAAATTTTGTAAAATTTGCAACAATCAAAAATTTGATAGTCAAAAAGGAATTATTTGTGGACTAACAAACTCTATTGCAGATTTTGAAGATACTTGTGAATCATTCGATGAAAACACACAACTAAAAGAAAAACTTTTAGCAAAAAAAAGTAAAAATGAACTAGACAGTCAAATTGCGAGTCAAGGTACGCGCTTTGCTAATTATCTTCTTGATAGAATATTTATATTAATGATCAGCTTTTTCTTAGGCTTTGTGTTTACTCTTCTCCTTGCTATTATTTCTCCTGACTCTGTAGGATATTTTGATCAAATGGGAAAATTAGAAGAATATATATGGGCTTTTATTATAGGAATGTTCTACTATTCTTTTTTTGAAGCTTTAACGGGCAGATCGATTGCTAAGTTTATAACAAGAACAAAAGTTGTAGATGAAAACGGTAACAAACCTACATTTGACGCTATTTTATTAAGATCATTATGTAGATATATTCCTTTTAATGCTTTCTCATTTTTAGGTTCTGATGCCGTTGGTTGGCGTGATTCTTTATCAAAAACACGTGTTATCAAAATTAAACAAAGAGAGTAACACAATACTTACCCACCTAAATTTTCCGCATAAAACTCTCAAAAAAAATATGTAGCTTTGCACAACTTTCAACAAAACAAATGCAATACAAAAGAATCCTTTTAAAATTAAGTGGTGAAGCACTTATGGGAGAGCGCCAATACGGTATAGACCCAAAAAGACTTAAAGAATACGCACAAGAAATTAAAGAAGTAGTAGATAAAGGTGTAGAAGTAGCTATTGTTATTGGTGGTGGTAATATTTTTAGAGGTGTTGCTGGTGCTAGTAATGGTATGGATCGCGTACAAGGAGATCATATGGGTATGTTAGCAACTTGTATTAACGGTTTAGCCTTACAAAGTGCTTTAGAAGACGAAGGTATTCACACCCGTTTACAAACCGCTATCGAAATTAAAGAAATTGCAGAGCCTTACATTAAGCGTCGTGCAAACAGACATTTAGAAAAAGGACGTGTTGTTATTTTTGGTGGAGGAACAGGAAACCCGTACTTTACTACAGATACAGCTGCAGTTTTAAGAGCGATTGAAATTAATGCTGACGCTATTTTAAAAGGAACCAGAGTAGATGGTATTTACAATGCTGATCCTGAAAAAAATAAAGATGCTGTTAAGTATGAAAACATTACCTTTAAAGACGTTATTGACAAAGGCTTAAAAGTAATGGACATGACAGCTTTTACTTTAAGCGAAGAGAACAAATTACCTATTATTGTTTTCGATATGAACACGAAAGGAAACTTATTAAAGTTAATTTCTGGTGAAAATATTGGAACAATAGTTGACAACGAATAAACTGAAAAATTACCCTCATACTGCTTGAGGTTTTAAATACGAACAAAATGACTGAAGAAATTGATTTTATTTTAGATTCGACCAAAGAGGCAATGAACGGTGCTATTGAGCACTTAGTAAAAGAATTGCGTAGTATTAGAGCTGGTAAAGCATCTCCTACCATGTTAGCAAACATACAGGTAGATTATTACGGGTCTGCAACTCCGTTAGGACAAGTTGCCAACGTTAACACACCAGACGCTAGAACAATTTCTATTCAACCTTGGGAAAAAAACATGTTACAAGAAATAGAAAAAGCAATTATGCTTGCTAATCTTGGTTTTAACCCAATGAACAATGGAGAAAATATTATCATTAACGTTCCACCGTTAACAGAAGAGCGTCGTAAAGATTTAGCGAAACAAGCTAAAGCCGAAGCTGAACATGCTAAAGTAGGAGTTCGTAATGCTCGTAAAGAGGCGAATAACGATATCAAAAAATTAGACGTTTCTGATGATATGAAAAAGAACGCTGAAGCTGACATCCAAAAGTTAACTGATAATTACGTAAAAGAAATTGACGAGATATTTGTAGTTAAAGAAAAGGAAATTATGACCGTTTAATTTCTTTTTGAAAATGATAGAAAAAAGGGCGTTTTAAAACGCTCTTTTTTCGTTTAATTAGTTCATTTAGCATAAATTTGCTAAAATTTTTTTTGGATGACTTTTTGGACTAAAATCGCAGGATTCATATTGCGAAATCGTTACTTAGTTTTACTTACTATTGCTCTTATAACTGGGTTCTTAGTCACCCAAACGAAATACATGCGCTTCTCTTATACAGAAGCCAATTTACTTCCTACCGATCACGAAGCAAATATTGAATATAATAAGTTTTTAGAAATTTTTGGTGAAGAAGGAAATCTAGTAATCTTAGGAGTAAAAGATTCTACAATTTTTACTCCTGAAAAATTCAATGCTTGGAATAAACTTGTAAAGGATTTAGACAGTTTACCTCAAGTGGATTTCACAGTTTCTGTAGCTGATGTTCAACAATTAAAAGCAGATAGAAAACAACGTAAATTTGTTATTGAACCTTTATTTGATAAAGCTCCAACAACCAACGAAGAAGTTACTGAAATTAAAAACCAGCTTTTTGAGAAGCTTCCGTTTTACAATAATTTATTATACAACGACAAAGGTGTTTTACAAACTGCTATATACCTAAATAAAGATATCGTTAACACACCTGTTCGTAAAGATTTTGTGATGGATCTTTTAATTCCAACAGTTGAATCTTTCGAAAAGAAACATAGTGTAGATGTTCGCATTTCTGGTATGCCGTATATCAGAACTTTAAACTCGCAGAATATTACAGATGAAATGGGAATTTTTGTAGTAGGTGCTTTACTTATTACAGCCATTATTTTCTTCTTTTTCTTCCGTTCGTTTAGAGCAACGTTCATCACTTTACTAGTTGTTGGTATTGGAGTTACTTGGGCGTTTGGTTTTATCGGTCTTTTAGGATATGAAATCACTGTATTGTCTGCCTTAATTCCACCGTTAATTATTGTTATTGGAGTTCCTAATGCAGTATTCCTCATCAATAAATACCAACAAGAAGTAAAAAAACACGGTAACCAAGCAAAGTCATTACAACGTGTTATTTCAAAAGTTGGAAATGCTACTTTGATGACTAACATTACTACCGCATCTGGTTTTGCGACCTTTATTTTTGTGAAGAGTCAATTAATGCGTGAATTCGGAATTTTAGCTTCAATAAACATCATCAGTATTTTTATTTTGGCTTTATTAATCATTCCGATTATATACAGTTTCATGCCGCTTCCAGAGCAAAAACATTTAAACCATTTAGAGAAAAAATGGATGGAAAATGTGGTAAACTGGATGGAAAACATGGTAAGAAAGCAACGAATTGCTATTTACATTACCACAGTTTCGGTGATTATTTTAAGTATGATCGGAATCTACATGATACGTATTTCAGGTAGTTTGATTGAAGACATGCCCAAAGGAAAACAGTTTTATAAAGACATTAAGTTTTTCGAATCTGAGTTTGGAGGAATCATGCCGCTAGAAATTTTGATTGACACTAAGAGAGAAAAAGGTGTGATGAAACTTTCTACCTTGAAAAAGATGGAAGAGCTAAATGAAGCTATTGAAACTTTCCCTGAACTTTCTAAGCCAATATCGGTAACCAACTTGGTAAAATATTCGAAACAGGCTTACTATAACGGTAATCCAAAGTACTATCAATTGCCAACAGGTCAGGAAAAGAGTTACATTTTTGCCTACACAAAAAATTCAGATAGCAACTCTGGAATGCTTAAAAATTTCGTAGATAGTACCGGGCGCTATGCTCGTATCACTACCTTTATGAAAGACATCGGTACTGAAAAAATGGATATTATTCAAGAGCGTTTACAAGCTGTTATAAAAAAGCAATTCCCTGATGAAAACTTCAATGTTTCACTAACTGGTAAAGCCTTAGTTTTCTTAAAAGGAACAAACTATTTAATTAAAAACTTAGTTATTTCATTATCATTAGCGATCATATTAATCTCAATTTTTATGGCATGGATGTTCCGCTCGCCTCAAATGATATTAATTTCATTAATACCTAACATGCTTCCCCTATTAATTACAGGTGGATTGATGGGCTTCTTAGACATTCCTATAAAACCATCAACAATTTTAGTATTTAGTATTGCTTTTGGTATTTCTGTAGATGATACAATTCACTTCTTAGCTAAATATCGACAGGAGTTATTAAGTAACAATTGGAAGATTAAACCCGCAGTATATTCTGCCTTACGAGAAACAGGTGTGAGTATGTTTTATACTTCTATTGTACTTTTCTTCGGGTTCTTGGTATTTACAGTTTCTAGTTTTGGAGGAACAATAGCATTAGGTGGATTAGTATCGGTGACATTATTATTAGCAATGGTTTCAAACTTATTATTGTTACCTTCTCTTCTTCTTTCTTTTGAAAAGAAAATAGCGAACAAAAAAGTTTTAAAAGAAACTAAGTTTAAAATTCTGCCTCCGAAAGACGAAGATAAGTAAACATCTAGCATATTCTTACCCTGTCTTCATTGCTCAATTAATAGCAAAAAAGTATCTTTGCTTGATTTTATTGAAGACTTAAACGTCGATGACGTAGGTAATTATAAAACACACAGTGAGATGATTAAATTTCACTGTTGATACATCAACAAATTATCATATTTAAAACAGATGAAAAGAAGTAGCATTAAAGAATTATTACAATCTGACAAGATTTTACAAGAAGTACACGTAAAAGGATGGGTAAGAACTTTTAGAAGCAATCGTTTTATTGCTCTAAATGATGGTTCTACTATTAATAATATTCAGTGTGTTGTAGATTTTGAAAATGCTGACGAAACTTTATTAAAAAGAATAAATACAGGAGCTGCAGTAAGTATTCATGGTACATTAGCTGAAAGTCAAGGAAAAGGACAATCTGTAGAAATTCAGGTAACTAATTTAGAAATTTTAGGAGATTCTAATCCTGATGAGTATCCTATTCAACCTAAACAACATAGTTTTGAGTTCTTACGTGAAAATGCACATTTACGTGTAAGAACCAATACATTCAGTGCTGTAATGCGCTTACGTTCTGCATTATCGTTTGCTGTTCATCAGTACTTTCAAAAAGAAGGTTTTTATTACGTAAACACACCAATTATTACTGGTTCAGATGCTGAAGGTGCTGGTGAAATGTTTAAGGTTACCAATTTTGAAGCAAATAAAGCTCCTTTAAACGAAGAAGGAAAAGTTGATTACACAAAAGACTTCTTCGGAAAAGAAACTAACTTAACGGTTTCTGGACAATTAGAAGCTGAAACCTATGCTATGGCATTAGGTAAAGTATATACATTTGGCCCTACTTTTAGAGCTGAAAACTCAAACACTACACGTCACTTAGCTGAATTCTGGATGATTGAACCAGAGGTTGCTTTTAACGATTTAGATGCAAACATGGATTTGTCTGAAGACTTTATCAAGTATGTATTACAATACGTTTTAGATAACTGTCAAGATGATTTAGCCTTTTTAGATAGTCGTTTAGCACAAGAGGAGAAAAAGAAACCTCAAGCAGAGCGTAGTGAAATGGGCTTACTAGAAAAATTACGATTTGTAGTTGACAACAACTTTAAACGTGTTAGCTATACAGAAGCTATTGAAATTTTACGTAATTCTAAGCCAAATAAAAAGAAGAAATTCCAATTCCCTGTAAACGAATGGGGTGTGGATTTACAATCTGAACACGAGCGTTATTTAGTAGAAAAACACTTTAAATGTCCGGTAATCTTATTTGATTATCCAGCAAACATTAAAGCGTTCTACATGCGTTTGAATGAAGATGGAAAAACTGTTCGCGCAATGGATGTATTATTCCCTGGAATTGGTGAAATGGTAGGAGGATCGCAAAGAGAGGAGCGTTTAGAAGTTTTACAAGAAAAAATGGCTGCCTTAAATATTCCAGAAGAAGAATTATGGTGGTATTTAGATACTCGTAAATTCGGAACTGCTGTGCATTCAGGTTTTGGTTTAGGTTTTGAGCGCTTGGTATTATTTACTACAGGTATGAGTAACATTCGTGATGTTATACCTTTCCCAAGAACACCGCAAAACGCTGAGTTTTAAAAAAATCATAAAACTTATAAATAACAATCGTCATTCCTCAGCGGATGGCGATTTTTTTTGTCCTATTTCATATCTTTGTATATATGCTAAAACAAAGTTTACATCAAAAATTACTTCAAAAATTATCTCCACAACAGATTCAGTTGATGAAGTTAATTCAATTGCCTACGCAGGCTTTTGAAGAACGTTTGAAACAAGAAATTGAAGAGAATCCTGCTTTAGATACAGGTAAAGATGAGCCAGAGAATTTTGAAGATACTTTAGCCAACGATATTGATTATGACGATTCGGGCAGTGAAAAGATTGACACCGATGATATTAATATTGATGAATATTTAAGCGACGACGAATATCCTAGTTATAAAACGCAAACGAATAACTATTCTTCAGATGATGAAGAAAAACAAATCCCCTATGCAGCTGGTACTAGTTTTCACCAATCATTAAACAATCAATTAAACACCTTTAGAATTGATGATGATGAACGTGCTATTGCCGAATTTTTAGTGGGAAGCATAGACGATAGTGGTTACATTCGTAGAGATATAATCGATTTAGTTGATGATTTGGCTTTCACTCAAAACATTTTTACTACGGAAGAAAAAGTTAAGGATGTTTTAGTGAATGTTGTTCAAAAACTAGACCCTACAGGTGTTGGTGCTTTAGACTTAAAAGAATGTTTGATTATTCAGTTAAAGTCGAAAACTGAAACTGAAAGCAGAGCTTTAGCAATTCGAATTTTAGAAGAATCTTTCGACCATTTCGTTAAAAAACACTATCAAAAATTATTAGAAAAATATAATATTTCTGAAGAACAGCTTAAAGATGTTATTCATGAAATAAGCAGATTGAATCCTAAACCAGGAAGTTCTTACGCAGGTAATAACAAAATTGCTGAGCAAATAGTGCCTGATTTTTCTATCAGAATTATTGATGGAAATTTAGATTTAACCTTGAACTCTCGTAATGCTCCTGAGCTACATGTTTCTAGAGAGTATAACAACATGTTAAAAGGGTATCAAGACTCTAAAGAGAAAACCAAATCACAAAAAGATGCAGTGCTTTTTATCAAGCAAAAGTTAGATGCTGCAAAGTGGTTTATTGATGCTATCAAACAGCGTCAACAAACACTTTTAGTAACGATGAATGCAATTATGCACCGTCAAGAAGAATATTTTTTAACAGGTGATGAACGCAAGCTAAAACCAATGATTTTAAAAGATATTGCTGATGAAATTAATATGGATGTATCTACGGTTTCTCGTGTTGCTAGCAGCAAATATGTATCTACCCCTTACGGAACAAAGTTAATTAAGGATTTCTTCTCTGAATCAATGAAAAACGATCAGGGGGAAGATGTTTCTACCAAAGAGATTAAAAAGATTTTAGAAACGGTTATAAGTGAAGAAGACAAGCGTAAGCCTTTAACAGACGAAAAACTTTCTAAAATTTTAAAAGAGAAAGGATACCCTATTGCAAGAAGAACGGTAGCTAAGTATAGAGAGCAATTAGACATTCCTGTGGCTCGTTTACGTAAAGAAATTTAATGCGTTGGCATAAATTCATATCAACCATTTTACATCCAATTGTAATGCCTACTATAGGCATTCTTTTGTATTTTGTATTTTCACCTATAGCACTCAATAAACAACAACAATTTACGGTTGTTTCTGTAGTGTTTGTTGCTACTTATCTAATTCCGCTGTCATTACTTGTGTTTCTTAAATCCATCGGATATATAAAAACATTTAGAGTACATAGTATAGAAGAACGAAAGTTTCCTGTGTTTTTAATGATGATTTTATTTATGTTTTTAGGAAAACTATTCTCGAATATGAGTATCGTTAAAGACTTAAGTTATTTATTCTACGGAACTGTTTTCGGACTTGGTTTTATTTATATGCTATTTCCGTTTAAAATAAAAGGCAGTCTACATTTATTATCTATGGGGATAGCTATCGGGTACTTTTTACTATTTCAACAATTACAAGCAGTACAAATACTTCCTGTTATAACTACTCTAATGTTACTTTCTGGACTATTAGCAAGCTCTAGATTGCAATTAAAAGCTCACTCGGCAAAAGAAGTATATGTAGGCTTTTTTATTGGCTTATTTAGCCCTTTTTTAGCTTACTATATCTTATAACAGATAGAAACTTAGCCCTACTTTAACTATTCTACTATCAATAGAATCACCATTTAGTGTCGCGTTTTTAAACATAGGGGTCAAACCGTAATACACATGAAAATTGAAAGTACCATAACCTGCAGATAATGTTAAACCTGTTTGCCATTTATTATAGTTTTCTAAATTGGAAAAACTAAAACTTTCATCTATTATCTTGTATCGGAATTCGTTACTCAAATTGTATATTATTTTAACTCCAGCATAAAATCGCCAAAAAGAATAGGTGTTAGCATCAGAAGAACGCCATCGAAATTGAATAGGCATTTCTAGATTGTGAAGTTTAATTTTATTTGAGCTTAAATCAGGGTCTATTTCATAATCTCCATTATCATCTAAAACCTTTAAATCATGATCAAATGAATCGTAACTATAACCTAAACCGACAGCAAAAGCATTTCTTCCGATTCTATTAAGTGGTATATCTCTCATATAGCCTAAAGCCAGACCATATGAAAAACCTGTATCTCCTAACTCTTTTGGTTGGTTGGTTAGCAAGTTGTATGTTATATTAATATACAACTGATCTTCTAAATACCTATCTCCTATTTGTAAAGAGTCTTTTTGAGAAAAAGCAGTCAAAGAAATGAGTATTGCTAGTAATGTAAATACTTTTTGTTTCATCTTAATTCTTTAACGATAAAGATAACTTTTTGGTATAAAAAAAGAGCAACCTTATGATTGCTCTTTTCTCGTTTATTTAAAAGTAATTATTTATTAATTACACTTCCTTTATGCGTAGATAAACTTAATTTAAGAGCGTTTACATCTCTTAATTTTTCACGAATATCGGCTAAAGTACCTACACTCGATTCTTTATCTGCTTTAATAGAAGTTGTCATAAATGGTACTTCTGCTTCAGAAACGTTATCTCTTTCAAGATAAATGAAAGAAGGCACATCATCTGGTGTAGCAATCTTATCGTTTAACTGAATTCTGTTATATCCTGTACCATACTTTGGGTCTTTTGCTTTACCAACATAAATTGTACTCACTAAACTTTTACGTTCAAGTTTCTTAACTTCACTTGCACTAGGTAAACGTGGTGAATCAATTAATAAATCTGTTTCTCTCATGGTAGTAGTTACCATGAAGAAGAATAATAACATGAAAACAATATCTGGTAAAGACGCCGTAGATAAAGCAGGCATCCCTTTCTTCTTTTTTCTAAACTTAGACATACTCTTATATTGTTTTATTAGTTAACATTAGTTGGGTCGGTGTCAGAAATAATCTGAGGGTAACTCGTCTTAATATCTTCTACCTTCTTTCTTAAAGACTCATCTTTTCTCGCGCTTTCAACAAAGGCTTTTTCAAGTTCGTCAAAACTCATACCGTATTTTTCAAGACATAATCTGTTACGTAACTCAGTATAAGCTCTTAAAAGCTCATTCTGTACTGCAACATAAGTACCGTACTCTGTACCTCTATCACTTTCTACTGAGATAATTGCCTTGTTAGGATGATCTGATGACTCAGGGTCTTTTGCTCCTTTACAATAGTCACAAGCAGCTCCTGCTTCTTTTCCAGGCATTGGGTTACCAATACCTCCACCATTATCTATAAATTTTATAGCCGCATCTTTTAAGTCTTTTAACTCCATAACTTCATTTTCAACTAAAAGTTGATTGTTACGGTTAATACTTACTTGAAAAATGTTTTTCTCTTTAACGATTGGTGGTTCAACTTCAGTTTTTTCAGCTAATTTTTTAGGAATACCTGAATCCACATCCATCGTTGTTGTTACAAGGAAAAAGATAAGTAGCAAGAAGGCAATATCTGCCATCGAACCTGCATTAATTTCTGGGTTTTCTCTTCTTGCCATAATACTCTACGATTTAACTAATCCTTTTAATAAATCCCACACGAAGAAACCTCCTGCGATCAGTATTAATATAACACTTAACCAAATACCTGTACTAGTATTTTTAGATACACTGCTTCCTGCTGCCGCAATTACTTTTTCGTTTGCGTCAATAACTTGTCCGTCTGCTGATAAGATATAAGAAACTACTAATAATACCCCCATTCCTAACAATCCAATTAATGCTTTTTTCAAAGCTGCTGGATTTTTAAACAAACTTAAGATAGAAGCTAATACTGTTACACCTGCTGTTAATCCTAATAATACTAAAGAGTATGTTACTAATGGAGAAACTGCACTTGATATTGCAACAGGATCTTCTGCATCTGCTCCCATAGCCACCATAAATAAGACTATACCAACTAAAGAGAGTAATGCTACAAAAATTGTTATTAATTTATTGTTCTTCATACCTCTTCTTATTTTTTATACTTAGCTAATAAGTCGATTAAAGAGATAGAAGCATCTTCCATGTTGTTTACGATACTATCTACTTTAGAAATAATGTAGTTGTAGAAAATTTGTAAAATAATAGCTACTACTAAACCGAATACAGTTGTTAAAAGTGCTACTTTAATACCACCTGCTACTACCGCTGGAGAGATATCGTTTGCTACTGCAATCGCATCAAAAGCTCCAATCATACCGATTACAGTTCCCATGAACCCTAACATCGGTGCTAAAGCGATAAATAATGAAATCCAAGAAATGTTTTTCTCTAATAATCCCATTTGCACTCCTCCATATCCTACTACAGCTTTCTCAGCAGCATCTAAACCTTCATCAGCTCTTTCTAATCCTTGATAAAAGATAGAAGCAACAGGCCCTTTTGTGTTTCTACATACTTCTTTAGCAGCTTCTACTCCACCTGAACTTAAAGCTTCATCAACACTAGCAATTAATTTCTTAGTATTGGTTGTAGCCATATTTAAATAAATAATTCTTTCAATTGCGATAGCTAAACCTAAGATTAAAGCTACTAATACAATTCCCATAAAACCAGGACCACCTTCAATAAAATATCTTTTTAAAATTTGGTGGAAAGTTTCTGATCCTTCTGCCGCCGCTGCGTCTTGAGCATAAGTTGATTGAATAGCTCCTAAAAACATAAATCCTGCAATAGTTAGGATATTTACTACTTTTTTCATTTTGTTATAATTAATTTTAAATAGTTAACGGGTTAAAAATACAAATTTTACTGCGAAAAACTTATTTTTTTATAAATAAGTAATGCTTTTCTTGTACTTATTACGTTTTTAAATTTTTCAGAGTGGCAAGTAACAAAAAAATGTTGGGAGATTAAAAAAAATCTATAGTATTTCTATTACCCACCTGTTTTTTAACGCTTTCCCTTAGTAATTCAAGGAGTTACAACGTTAAATTTAACAATTTATTTACAAATCATGTCATTTCTCCCCTAAGAGGTTTCTCAAAATAATGCTTAAATTCTTCTTTTGACAGCTTTTCTCCTAGCAAATACATCATTTTTGCAACTGCTGTTTCGGTGGTAATATCCTTACCATCAACAATACCTATACGTTTTAATTCTGAACTTGTTTCATAATGTCCTAAAATTACGCTTCCACCTTTACATTGTGTTACATTAACAATGTATATTCCTCTTTTAACAGCTTTTTCTAATAAATCTACAAACCAAGTTTCGGTAGGTGCATTTCCTGATCCGTACGTTTCTAAAATAATTCCTTTTAAATCTGGAATGTTCATAAAACTTCTTACTACCGATTCTGTAATGCCTGGGAATAGCTTTAAAATTGCTACATGATTATCTAAATTCTTCCTTACCACTAAATCTTTGTCACACTCATTAGACTTTAATAGTAACGGATAACTAAAGTTTAAATGCACTCCACTCTCTGCCAAAGGCGGATAATTCATCGAGGCAAATGCTTCAAATTGTTCTGCATTTATCTTAGTAGTTCTATTAGCTCTGTACAATTTATATTCGAAGTACAACCCTACTTCTTGTATTACTGGTTTGCCATTTTCGTAAGCTGATGCTACTTGAATCGAGGTTATTAAATTTTCTTTAGCATCGGTACGTAAATCTCCTATTGGTAACTGAGATCCTGTAAAAATTACAGGTTTTTGTAAGTTTTCAAACATAAAACTTATTGCTGACGACGTATACGACATCGTGTCTGAGCCTGTTAGCACAACAAATCCGTCAAACTTGTCATAATTATCTGAAATGATATCTGCTATTTGAATATAATACTCCACACTCATGTTTGATGAATCAATCGGTTCATCAAAAGAAATGGTAGAAATTTCGCAGTTTAGTTGTTGTAATTCTGGAATCTTACTAGAAATTTGACTAAAATCGAAAGCCTTTAAAGCTCCAGTATTGTAGTCTTTAACCATACCAATGGTTCCTCCTGTATAAACTATTAAAATTTTAGGTTGTGTTGTCATTTTGACATTTTTAATTTCCTTAACTAATTTGGAATAATTTATGTTGTAAATTTATCCAGCAAAAATGATATAAAATTTTAAAACTATATAAATTATGATCGGATTTTATGTACTGATAGGTATAATATCTTTATTCAGTTGGTTAGTAAGTAATACTTTACAACGTAAATTTAAAAAATACTCGCAAGTTCACTTACGTAATGGAATGAGCGGAGCAGAAATTGCTCAAAAAATGTTAGCAGATCATGGTATTTATGATGTACAGGTAATTTCTACTCCTGGTAGGTTAACCGACCATTATAATCCTCAAAACAAAACAGTAAACTTAAGTGAAGCTGTGTACAACCAACGCAATGCTGCTGCAGCTGCTGTTGCTGCTCACGAAGTTGGACACGCTGTACAACACGCTACCGCTTATCAATACTTACAAATGCGTTCTAAATTAGTTCCTATGGTAAGTATTACTTCTCGTTTCTCTCAGTGGATGGTAATTGGTGGTATTGCTTTTGGGGCTGCTTCTGGAAGTACAGGTATCGGGTTTTATATTGCTTTAGCTGGTTTAGCTTTTATGGCTTTAGGTACAATTTTTAGTTTTGTTACTTTACCTGTGGAATATGACGCAAGTAATAGAGCTTTAGCTTGGCTAGAAAACAAAAACATGGTAACTCGTGAAGAGCTTGCTGGATCAAAAGATGCTTTAAAATGGGCTGCAAGAACTTATTTAGTTGCTGCTTTAGGATCGCTTGCTATGCTATTATATTGGGCGCTACAAGTTTTAGGAAATAGAGATTAACTTTCTAAAATCACAACAATAAAAAAACCCGTTTTGAAGAAATCAAAACGGGTTTTTCTATATTCTATACTCTAGTTTCTAAGAAAACTTAGTCATTCAGTTTTAATACAGCCATAAACGCTTGCTGTGGAATTTCTACGTTTCCTACTTGACGCATACGTTTTTTACCTTTCTTTTGTTTTTCTAATAACTTACGTTTACGAGAAATATCTCCTCCGTAACACTTAGCTGTCACATCCTTACGTAAAGCTTTTACCGTTTCACGAGCTATAATTTTTGCTCCAATAGCTGCCTGAATTGGAATATCAAACTGTTGACGTGGAATTAATTCTTTTAACTTCTCACAAATACGTTTTCCTATTCCGTAAGCATTATC
The DNA here is from genome assembly GCF_028823685.1 of Tenacibaculum sp. L6. Taxonomy (GTDB): domain Bacteria; phylum Bacteroidota; class Bacteroidia; order Flavobacteriales; family Flavobacteriaceae; genus Polaribacter. The sequence goes on from NZ_JAPEHZ010000001.1 coordinate 116,223, forward strand.
AGCATGTAATAATGCTGAAAGTGCATCTACTGCTTGTCCATTAAGTAACATATCAACACGAACCAACTTCGATTCCTTCATTCCTATTGGATGATAATCGAACGATGCATATCCTTTAGAAACTGTTTTTAATCGATCGTAAAAATCGAATACAATTTCTGCTAATGGCATATCAAAAATTAATTCAACTCGCTCAGGAGTTAAATAAGTTTGATTTACAATTTGCCCACGTTTTTCTATACAAAGTGACATTACCTGACCTACAAAATCAGCTTTGGTAATAATTGAGGCTTTAATAAAAGGTTCTTCTACTCTATCTAATCTTGACGGATCTGGCAAATCGGATGGGTTATTAACAATAATCACCTCATCAACATCTTTCTTAGTAAATGCATGGTAGCTTACGTTAGGAACCGTAGTAATTACGGTCATATCAAACTCACGCTCTAAACGCTCCTGGATAATTTCCATGTGTAACATCCCTAAGAAACCACATCGGAAACCAAATCCTAATGCCGCAGAACTTTCTGGCTGAAATACTAATGAAGCATCATTTAACCGCAATTTTTCCATTGAAGCACGTAGCTCTTCATAATCTTCAGTGTCTACAGGGTATATACCTGCGAATACCATTGGCTTCACATCTTCAAACCCTTCAATTCTTTCGCTTGTTGGGTTCGCGAAATCGGTAATTGTATCTCCTACTTTTACTTCTTTTGCTGCTTTAATTCCTGTAATTAAATATCCAACATCTCCTGTTTTAATCTCGTTTTTTACAACTTGATTCAACTTTAAAGTTCCTACTTCATCAGCCCCATATTGCTTACCAGTTGCCATGAATTTAATTTGCTGATTCTTTTTAATAGAACCATCAATTACTCTAAAGTAGGTTTCAATTCCACGGTATGAGTTATACACCGAGTCAAAAATCAATGCTTTTAATGGTGCATCAGGATTTCCGCTTGGTGCAGGTATTTTATCAATAATTGCTTTTAAAATATTATCAACTCCAAAACCTGTTTTTCCACTTGCATGAATTACATCTTCAGGATTACAGCCTAATAAATCAACAATATCATCAGTTACTTCTTCAGGATTTGCTGAAGGTAAATCTACTTTATTTAAGACAGGAATAATTTCCAAATCGTTTTCTAAAGCTAAGTATAAGTTAGAAATCGTTTGTGCTTGAATACTTTGTGCTGCATCCACAATTAACAACGCTCCTTCACAAGCTGCAATAGAACGAGAAACTTCATAAGAAAAATCTACGTGACCTGGAGTATCGATTAAGTTTAAAATATAATTTTCTCCTTCGTAAATATAATCCATTTGAATAGCATGAGATTTAATGGTAATTCCACGTTCGCGCTCTAAATCCATGTTATCTAGTAACTGGTTTTGTTTTTCACGCTCAGTAACCGTACCTGTATAATCTAATAATCTATCAGCAAGAGTACTCTTACCATGATCAATATGTGCAATAATGCAAAAATTTCTAATGTTCTTCATCAATAAAAAAATTTCTCAAACCATTTTAGACACTTAGGAAATCCGTTTTAACAAAACCGCATTATTTACTAAATACCCACTATGGGTTCATTCGTCGTAATCTAACTACTTGTGACTTGCAAAGATACTTCTTTGAAAAACGATGTACAATTAAAAATTTACACAATAAAAAAATAAAAAGTAACTTTGCAGCATGGTAAAAATAGGTAATATAGAACTTCCTGATTTTCCGCTATTATTAGCGCCGATGGAAGATGTAAGTGATCCACCATTTAGAGCTTTATGCAAAGAAAATGGTGCTGATGTAGTGTATACTGAATTTATTTCTTCGGAAGGGTTGATTCGCGATGCGGCAAAAAGCGTAATGAAGCTAGATATTTACGAAAAAGAACGCCCAGTAGGGATTCAAATTTTCGGCGCTAATCTAGACTCTATGCTGAAAACTGTTGAGATTGTTGAAAAATCAAATCCTGATATTATTGATATCAATTTTGGATGTCCTGTAAAAAAAGTAGTATCTAAAGGAGCTGGTGCAGGAATTTTAAAAGATATTGATTTAATGGTTTCTCTTACCGAAGCCATGGTAAAACACACTAAGTTACCTGTTACTGTGAAAACTCGTTTAGGTTGGGATCATGATTCAATTCGAATTCTTGAAGTTGCTGAGCGTTTGCAAGATGTAGGTTGCAAAGCCATTTCTATTCACGGTCGCACGCGTGCGCAAATGTATAAAGGTGAAGCTGATTGGGCACCTATCGCCGAAGTTAAAAACAACCCAAGAATGCACATTCCTGTATTTGGAAATGGAGATGTTACTTCTCCTGAAAAAGCGATGGAAATGCGTGATGTTTATGGATTAGACGGCTGCATGATTGGTCGTGCATCTATCGGATACCCTTGGTTTTTTAACGAAGTAAAACACTACTTTAAAACAGGCGAACATTTACCGGGACCAACTATTTCTCAACGTGTTGATATGGCACGTCGTCATTTAGAAATGGCTATTGACTGGAAAGGTGAACACCTAGGTGTGGTAGAAACTAGAAGACATTATACCAACTATTTTAAAGGGATTCCTCATTTTAAAGAACACCGAATGAAAATGGTTACTTCGGATGATCCTAAAGATGTTTTTGCTGCTTTTGACGAAGTACAAGCTAAATTTGGAGACGCTACCGTTACCTTAGGATAATATAGAGGAAAACCCTTTTTTAGTCCATTCATTTTCAATGAATTCCATTTTACTTTTAAACCTGTAAAAGAAGCTGTATATTTGGTTTAACTAACCTTTTTTACACCTTATTTTGAAGTATCAACTTGTACAAACACTACTAGTTACTATACTCCTACAACCATTTTTGGGAGCCTCGCAAGAGCTTCCTTTAAACAGTACTGATGCTTTAAAATTATATCATCAAATTAATAATGAAATGAATAAAGAATTTCCTATTGATGATATTAAAACCTATACTCGAGATTCATTTTCTGAAACTCAACTAAAAAAATACTTATCTCTTCAGTATCGAAAACTAGATTTACTTCCGAAAATTGAAGGTCACTACTATTTAAAAATTCAAAGTTTTCTTGATGTTGGTAATTGGTTCTACAAGGTTGGGTTCCCTAAAGAATCTATCAAATGGTACAATCATTTTTTAAAATTCTACGCTAAGAATGAAGACAAGCTAACTTCTGAAGAAAAAAACTCATTAATAGAAATGCATAATCATGCTTATAGCGTTTTAGCAGCTGATTATGCCAAACTTTCTGTTCTTGATAGCGCAGAATATGCTCACAAAGCCAACGTAAACTTTTCTAAAGCTTTTAATAAAATATAAGAGAATAAGACTATTTTAGCTACTACTAATCTGTAAAAGACCAAGATTTATAAAGTCTTGGTCTTTTATTTTTTTATTAAACTATTCATTTATTTTAAAAGCCATAACTAACTTTTCTACTTCTGGTAAAAACCTATCATAATACTCATTTAAAGCTGAATATTCTATTGTATAACCTTTATTCCTATAAAAAAATAAGAAAACCGCATTAGTGTATTTATACTTTCTTTCGTCTCCGTACTTAACTATATATAGTTTACCATACTTCTTATGTTTAGTAGTATGCAAACTATACTTAAAGTCTTTAAACCACCATTTTTCTTTTAATGCAATAAACCTTTCTAGATAATTTTCAATATTAGTTGTCTCTTTCCATCTCTTTTTAACATCATTATTATATGCTATAATATTAGCTGTTGCATAACTAGGATCAAACCTCTTATCTTCTATTTTTTTATAAAACGATAAAAAACCTGTTTTAAATTCACGCTTATCATATGTTTCCCAATCATTTATCTCAGAACCAAAAGAAAAGTTCACAACTTTCTTTGTTGACTGTAAACTATCTAGTTCTTTAAATGGTGTATTTTTATAGTAATCAAAATTGCTAGAAGCACATGAAGTCACTAATATAATTACCCCTAGAAGTAAATAGGGTAAAAGACTTTTTTTCATAGAAATTATTTTTCTATAAAATTAACAGAAATTCTTGAACTTGCAATTTTTGCTGCTAAATAACCCAAAGCTGAAATCGTTACAAGTACCACGAGTAGGTTTATCAACCTAAATTCAACTGGGTAAGCTAAACTTTCCGTAATCATTAGTAATTCAAATCGTTGTTGAATTAACACTAACAACACTCCTAAAACCAATCCAATTCCCATCCCTACCAGAGTTAATAAAAACCCTTGGTAAATGAATATTTTTTTAATTTCATCTATACTACAACCTAAATTAAATAACGTTTTTAGGTTTTGGCGTTTATCAATAATCATCATTATTATTGAGCCTATTACATTAAATAAAGCGATCGCTACAATCAAAGTGAATATTAAGTACGATATAAAATTTTCGGTATTGATTACTTTATAATATAAGGTGTTTAACTGTGCTCGGGTTTGTACTTTAAAATCTTCTCCTAAAGCTATTTGTAATTTTTCTTGAAACGAGTCTAAATCAACTCCTTTTTTAAGAGCTAATTCTATTCCCGTTATTTGATTCTCTTTATAACCTAACAACTCTTGTGCTAGCGAAAGCTCGGTAAACACATATTTATTTTGAAACTCTTCTGAACCTGTATAGACACCTATTACTTGTGTAGAAATTGATCGAAAAGCATTGTTCGCATTTATAAATCCTTTTCCTGGCTTTGGAACTAAAACCTGCAATGCTTCACCAAAATTAAAAATTCCTAATGATAACTTATATGAAATTCCGTAGCCAATAACCGCTGTATTTTTATACTGTTCGTCTATCCAAGTTCCAACGGTTAGTATAGAATCTGTAGGAATTATAGATGAGTAGTTAGTATCTACTCCTTTTATTTGAGCAATATGATCTCTGTCTTTATATTTTAAAAAGACTCTTTCTTCTACAACTTTTGAACATGCTTTTATAGCTTCTTCTTGTTGAAGAATTTCATGAAGTTTTGTTGAATATTCGAAAGATTTTCCTTGAGCCGCTGTTATTTTTATATCAGGGTCTGATGCATTTAGTAAAGAATCGCTAAAAGTTTTTAAACCAGAAAAGCCTGATAAAACGACGAACAAAGCCAAAGTACCCACTACAACACCAAAAACAGCAATTGCTGTAATGATGTTAATTGCGTTGGTACTTGTTTTTGAAAATAAGTATCGTTTAGCTATGTATAGTGAAAAATTCAACCATTAATAAATTTAGCTAGCCAAAGTAAAGAAAATTTATTAACGTTTTTGGCGACGAGGTAAGATATCTGGATTTTTTATTGGATCGACATCTTCTCCTTTTAAGGATTTATCAATATCTTCAATATAATCTAAACTATCATCTCCAAAGAATAACAGTTCTGGCATTCTTCTAAGTTGATTTTTTGTTCGTTTTGCTAATTCGTGACGGATTAAAGGAGTATTAGACTTCACCCCATCAATAATCTCATCTCTTTTTTCTGAAGGAAATACACTTAAGTACACTTTAGCTACTCCTAAATCGGCAGTAACCGAAACTTTAGATACCGATATAATCACTCCCTTCATTCCATCTTGCGCAGCACGTTGTAAAACGTCTACCAAGTCTTGTTGCAATACTCCTGCAATTTTTCGTTGTCTATTTGTTTCTTCCATGCTGCAAATTTAAGCATAAAATTACGGAGTATAAATTTTATTTTTTATCGCGTACATTACCAATCCTACTCTGTTTCTAACATTTAACTTTGTAAATAAACTATCGCGATAACCGTCTATTGTTTTCGGACTTAAAAACATTTTTTCGGCTATTTCTTTATAGGTTAACTCAGAACAAGCCAACTTCATAAAAGTAATTTCATTCTCTTTGAATGCGAGATTATTTCTTTCTTTTTTACCAGAAACTGAATCTAATAATAAAGTGGTAACATTTTTGGTGTGATAAAAACCATTATCCATCATTTCAAGAAGAGCCTTTTCTAAGATTTCTTTTTTGGTATCTTTTAACAAATAACCAACAGCTCCTGCCTTTAACATTTTTAAAATAGTGCCATCGGCATCTTCAACGGATAAGGCCATAACATGCACTTGTGGATAATTTTCCACAATCCATTCAGTAGTTTCAATACCATTCATCACAGGCATATTTACATCTACTAGAACTAAATCAGGTATATTTCTAGGTGAGGCAGAAAATTTTTCTTCAACCTCTTTTCCGTTTTTACAAGTGTAAAGCACTTTGAATTTATCAAAGGTGTTTACCATACCTTCAATAGCCTGTGATAATAACGTATGATCATCTACAACAACAACTGAGTATTTCATAGTTTCAATGAGTTAGGTTAGTATTTGTTGTTGGGGAATATACACTAAGGCTCGTTAAATATAATAATTTATTATTAAACAAGTTCCTTTTTTAGGTGCTGATTTAAATTTTGCTTCTGCATTTATCAATTTTGCTCTTGCTTTTATATTCTGCAAACCTATACCTTTTAAACCTACTCTTACCATATCAAAACCTACACCATTATCTTGAGCTTTAATTTCAACAAAATCATCTTTGTAATTTAAAAAGACATCTAGCTTAGAAGCTTTTGAATGTTTTATAGTATTAGAAAAAAATTCTTGAAGTATTCTAAAAATAATGATTCCATGTTTTTGATTAATTTCTTGCTCTGAACCTGTTACTTCTAAACTTGCTTCAATATAATTTAATCTATTAAAACGGGCTATTTCTAACTCTAATGCTTTCTTTAGCTTTACATTATTAATAAAATCTGGGTTAATTACTTTTGAGAGTGCTCGTACTTCTTTTAAACTCTTTGTAATAATTTCTGAAATTTCTCCCATATTTTCAGGCGAGGCGTGTTGCAATTGTATGTTAGCTAAAGTTAGGAGTTGACCAATATTATCGTGCAACTCCCAGCTTATATTTCGTAAAGTTTCTTCTCGTATTTCTATTTGAGTTTCAGCGATTTCTCGTTCATACCGCTTTTTATTTTCAGCACGCTCTAATAATAATTTATTCTTACGATTTTGAAATACAGTAAACAATACCACTAAAAAAACAACTCCCAAAATTGTTAAGATTGTGGCTATTACAACAATTATTATTCTACTTTCTTCCAACTCCATATCAAACCTATTATAACACAACTATGCAAGAAAATAGTTACTACAAATTGTATGTTGTGTATTTGAAAAAAGGCCATTCCCTTTTCCATAAAACTATATATTGCCATAAGAGGTATCGATCCTAAATAATACAGCAGCAATCCAGTAGTAATCCAAAATATTACATCTGTTTTGTAATTTACTATTTTATCTGACAACAAAAGTTCTCTCAATGATAAAAATAATATTGTCGCCATTAAAAATGCACCAAGTACAATAACAAATGAATTAAAAAGAGAAAAATTAAAATCATGGTACCAAAACCACCCAAAACTTATTACATTAAACAATGTAAGTGAACTTATTATAGTCTTTTTTGTAATTTTATCATTAGATACTTCATAGTAAAACATGAAGAGTAAATTAAACTCAATTAAACTATATGCATTATATATATAGTTTGTATTATGAACACCAATATTTATTACAAAATTTATGATAGCTTCTACCAAAGCCGTTAATATTAGATATGCTAAAAAAAACCTTGTTTTTTTTAAAGCTGAATCTTTAACATACCTGTATGTATATAAAATTGAAGAGATACCAATAAATATAAGACATAAATAATACATACTTTATTAACCTATTAATATGGAGGTGTTGGTTTTAACCTATTAGCCCCTGAACTATCTTCTAAATCATCTTGCATTGAATTAAAATTCATTATTCCTGCTTTTTGCGCTTCTTTAGAAACTCTACTTTTGTCATAAGACCAATGATACCCTCTTTTCGCTAAAATAGATTTAAAAGTTGTAGGTGCTCCTTTTTTAGACTTTAACGGATCGAAGGTTACAAACTCTTCACCATCAATAGTTGTCGTTGGCATAAAAATTAGCGTTTGATAACCTGCCGATTTAGATCCAGAATAATTTTCAGGATAAGCAGCCGAAATAATATTAATTCCCGTTAATGGAATTTCTTTTTCTGCACACAAACTCTCTATATACCCCAAGTAATCTTTTAATTGTTGAATTGGATAACTATTTACTCTTGTATCTTCAAATCCTAACGATTTCTCTAATACTTCTTTTCTAGTTTCATCATACGATTCAAGCATGCTTATAATTTCTTTATACTTTAACATGTTTGAAGGTCTTCCTTGATTTGCATAACAAAATGTTCCTTCAGGCACTTGAGATTGCCAATCGTCACAATCACATTTATGATTGATATTATCACATGAAACTGCAACACTCATCATCACAGTTAAAAATAGTAGTTGTAGTAGATTTATTTTTTTCACAAAAAAAGTTTTAAAATTTCTTAAATATAGGAGGTTAATTTTTAATAAAAAAAGCTATTCTTTTAAAAAAACCTCATTAAAAACTATGTTTTCAACCTTTTAACAACACTCACAATACTTACAAAAGGGAAAAACACCCTAAAAGCTTCAATATTTAAACTGTTTATTTTCCGTGTCATATACTCTTGTTTTTTATGAAGCTTTTAAGAAGAGTTTTTTATACTTTTACCCTATGAACAAAATTGAACATATTGGTATTGCCGTAAAGGACCTAGAAAAATCGAATGTTTTATTTGCTTCTCTTTTTGGTGAAGCTCATTATAAAATTGAAGAAGTAGCTAGCGAAGGAGTAAAAACCTCATTTTTTAAATCGGGGCCTAATAAAATTGAATTATTAGAAGCTACCAATCCAGACAGTCCCATTGCAAAATTTATAGAAAAAAAAGGTGAAGGGATTCATCATATTGCTTTTGCGGTTGATAATATAAAAGAAGAAATTAAACGTTTACAAAATGAAGGCTTTATAGTTTTAAACGACCCCGAAGTTTCAGGGCTTAAAAAAGGAGCTGACAATAAATATGTTGCTTTCTTGCATCCAAAAAGCACCAATGGCGTGTTGATTGAATTGTGCCAAGAAATTTCAGAAAACGACTAAAATAAACTATTTCAGCTAGCAATGATAATTGAAGATTGATATTTGAAATTTGATTCACTATCTTGCAACGTCTTAAAATCAGCATGTAACAATGACAACCTCTTTTGATTCTTTTCAAAAACGCCGTTTACAATCTTCATATGTATCAGTAGTAGTGAGTATTGCTCTGGTTCTTTTTATGATTGGTGTTTTAGGGTTAGTTTTATTAAAATCTACCAAAGTTGCCAATCATTTTAAAGAAAAAGTTGTAATGACACTTTTTTTGAAGGACGAAGTAACTGATGAAAGCGTAAAAAAACTGAAAGAATCTATTCAGAAGGAAGCTTTTGTTAATAAAGTAATTTACATTCCTAAAGAAGAAGCAGCCAAAGAATACAAAAAAGATTTGGGTGAAGATTTTTTACAGTTTTTAGGGGATAATCCACTTAAAAATGGAGTTGATATCTACTTAAAAGCAGATTATGTGACTCCAGAAAAAATGACAGAACTTGAAGAAGCCTTTGAAAAAAACAAGTTCGTTGCTGAAGTAAATTACGACAAACCACTAGTACAATTATTAACTAAAAATATTCAACGAATTAGTTTTTGGTTATTGGTATTGAGTGGATTTTTCGGATTAGTTGCCATCATTCTAATCAATAGCTCTATCCGATTGTCTATTTACTCAAAACGATTCAATATTAAAACCATGCAAATGGTTGGTGCTACAAAAAGTTTTATCCGTAAACCATTCATCTGGCAAAGTATCAGGTTAGGATTACTAGGTGCTTTTATAGCTATTAGCGGATTAGCGGTTTTAATTTATTATGTAGACAAGTACATTCCATCTTTAGAGTTGTTTACAGATTATGTAGCGTTAGGTTATGTAGCAGGAGGAATTGTATTAATTGCCTTTTTCATTACATGGATTAGTACTTTCTTTGCCACACAGCGCTTTTTAAACCTACAAACAAACGACTTATACTATTAGTAAACTATTTTATGAAAAAAGATAATTCACCAAATCAAGAATTTTTATTCGGTAAAAGAAATTACATGATTATGTTAATTGGTATTGCCGTAATTGCCTTAGGATTTATTTTAATGGCAGGTGGCGGTAGTGACGATCCTAACGTTTTTAATCCTGATATTTACAACTGGCAAAGAATTCGCTTAGCTCCTACCTTGGTAATTATCGGATTGGGTATAGAAATTTATGCTATTTTTGCCAATCCTAAAAAATAAGCATGGATTTATTAGAAGCGATTATCCTTGGAATTATTCAAGGACTTACTGAATTTTTACCAGTATCTTCAAGTGGACATTTAGAATTAGCCAAAGCTATTTTTGGAGACACCTCTGTTCCTCAAGAAAGTTTAACTTTTACAGTAGTATTACACGCTGCAACTGCACTGAGTACTATTGTCGTATTTAGAAAAGAAATTGCTCAAATTTTCAGAGGTCTTTTCCAATTTAAATGGAACGAAGAAATGCAATTTTCGGTAAAAATCATCTTATCAATGATTCCTGCTGTAGTTATTGGACTTGCTTTTGAAAAAGAATTAGAAAGCTTTTTTGGCGGAAAAATTTTATTAGTAGGATTCATGCTTTTAGTAACTGCTGTATTACTTTTATTAGCAGATAAAGCTAAAAACACCAACAAAAGTGTTTCTTTTAAAAACGCAGTAATTATTGGTATTTCACAAGCTATTGCTATGTTACCTGGTATTTCTCGTTCAGGAGCTACGATTTCAACTTCAGTATTATTAGGTGTAGATCGTACCAGAGCAGCTCGTTTTTCTTTTTTAATGGTGGTTCCATTAATTTTAGGAAAGGTAGCCAAAGACATTTTAAGTGGAGATATTAACTTTCAAAGTTCAGAAATCATACCACTTTCAGCAGGATTTATCGCTGCTTTTATATCTGGATTACTTGCTTGTACATGGATGATTGCTTTGGTTAAGAGAAGTAAATTATCATACTTTTCTTTATACTGCGCTATTGTAGGTTTAATTGCCATTGGCTATTCTTTATTTTTCTAAATGACTGCGGAAGATTACAAAAACGGACAAATTTTATTGATTGACAAACCATTAGAATGGACTTCTTTTCAAGTGGTAAATAAGCTTCGTTGGCATATTCGTAAGCACTTTAATATTAAAAAAATTAAAGTAGGACATGCAGGAACTTTAGATCCGTTAGCTACTGGTTTATTAATCATTTGTACAGGTAAACAAACCAAAAACATTAACGAATATCAAGGTCAGATAAAAGAATACACAGGTACTTTTGTTATTGGTGCTACCACACCTAGCTACGATTTAGAAACTGAAATTAACGAGACGTTTCCTACGGAACATATAACAGAAGAATTACTTCATAAAACTACTGAGCAGTTTCTTGGTAAAATTCAGCAAAAACCACCTATTTTCTCTGCGATTAAAAAAGACGGAAAACGTTTATACGAACTTGCTCGTAAAGGTGAAACTACTGAAATCAAAGCTCGTGAAGTAGAAATCAATGAATTTGAAATCACTAAAATTGATTTACCTAACGTAGAATTTAGAATTGTGTGCAGCAAAGGAACCTACATCCGTTCTATTGCCAACGATTATGGAGAAGCCTTAAATTCTGGAGCACATTTATCCGTATTACGAAGAACCAAAATTGGAGATTTTTCGGTAGACAATGCGCAGAGTGTTGATGAGTTTGTAGAAAGCTTATAAAAATCGATTGTACCAGCTTTCAGTAATAGGTACTTCCCAGTAATTTTCTAATTCGCCTTTTGTTTGTACTAAATTATCAAAAACAACTGTTTTAGCGGACACTGACTTCTTTTTAAGCAATGTTTTAAACTCTTTTACATCTTTGTATTGGATGAACTCTCCTTGCTTAAAACACACGTTCATTTTGTCTAGCAACTCAACTTCATATTCTTGCTGTAGTTGCAAAATAAAAGCAACTTGTTGGTCAATGTCTGTATTGGTTAATTGAGCATCTTCTTCCGCAGAAAAAACAATAAAACGATCGTATTTCAATTCAAAAGAAGCTTTAAAATCAGCATCATCTTGTTTCCATGCTTCTACAAAGCTTTGCAATTTTTCTTTTAATTCGTCAATTTCTTGAGGATAAAATTTTCGGCTTGATGGATATACCCATACTTTGGCTTCTTCTGATAAAGAATTGAATTCTACAAACATATTAATTCGTTATGGGCGCAAAGATACAGAAAACAAATCCCCTTCTTGAATAAAATCAAAAAGGGGAATTATTTATTTTTTTCCTATTTTTTATTGAAGCATAGAGATAATATCTTCTTGTGTATTTTCTCCTTTATTTTTATTGTACCAAACTTGTAAATTTTCTTTAAATTCGGCATCTAAACTTCCATTTTTCGCTTTGTAATCAGCAACCATTTGTGTAGCTACCGTAGGTCTTGGCCCCCATGTATTAATTACTTCTTTCTTTTCATTCAAAGCAATTAATTTTGGAATGGATCTTCCACCGTTGGTTAAAAAAGCATCCATCAACTCTAAGTTTTCATCTCGTAAAACCAATTTAAAATTGATATTCGGATTTTCAGCGGCGATTTTATGAATTACAGGGATGTTTTGTGCTGCATCACCACACCAACCTTCGGTTAACACCAACCAAGTTTGCGGTTCTTTTACATCTTTAATTTTAGCGATGGTTTCTTCAGTAAGTTGAATTGTTTTGTCCAAACGCTTCATACGTTTGTCGTTTAACTTACTGTAGTTTAACAAATCTTCTGACTGATTAGGTCCTGTAGATTTCCCTTCAGTTAACAAAGTACTTACCAAGTTTCTATACTCAGTATATGACAATGCTCTTTCTAAGCTTTCTTCAATAATTTTTTTCATTGGTAGTATATTCTATTGCAAAAATATTTCTTCTATAACACAGAATTCGTAACCTAAGTTACACTTCACTATAAAACTTGAATACCATAGACGAAAGAAAGAATATAACCTTACACCTCAGCTGATTCTTCGGCTTTAGCTTGTAAACTCGTAATAATATCTTTAGTCATTGAGGCTAAATCGAACTGATGTCTCCAGCCCCAATCTTTTCTTGCTGCCGAATCGTCTATTACCTGAGGCCAACTATCAGCAATCGCTTGTCTAAAATCTGGGTTGTACGTAATGGTAAAATTTGGAATGTATTTTTTGATTTCTTCAGCAATTTCTTTTGGTGTGAAGCTAATTGCCGCTAAATTGTATGAAGTTCTTGTTTTAATACTTTCTTCATCCGCTTGCATTAACTGAATGGTTGCATTGATAGCATCATCCATATACATCATTGGCAAGCGAGTGTTTTCAGATAAAAAACATTCGAAAGTACCTTTTTCTAAGGCATCAAAGTAAATATCTACCGCATAATCCGTAGTACCTCCACCTGGTAATGTTTTCCAACTGATAATTCCCGGATAACGAATACTTCTTACATCTACACCGTACTTATCGTGGTAATAATTACACCAATGTTCTCCTGCAACCTTACTAATTCCGTAAACGGTAGAAGGCTCCATAATAGTTTGTTGTGGTGTATTCATTTTTGGCGAAGTAGGTCCAAATGCCGCCATAGAACTAGGCCAATATACTTTTTCTATATGTTTTTCTTTTGCTAACTCTAACACAGCTAACAAAGAAGTCATGTTTAAATCCCAACCTTTTAACGGATACTTTTCTGCTGTTGCAGATAACATAGCAGCCATTAAATACACTTGGTTTACTTTATATTTTTGAATGACACCTAAAATTTGCTCTTGATTTGTAGCATCAATAATTTCAAAAGGGCCAGCACTCATCATTTCTGCATTTCCTTCTCTAATATCTGAAGCTATTACATTATCTTTTCCGTAAATAGAACGTAATTTCTGGGTTAATTCTGTTCCTATTTGCCCGCAAGCTCCTAAAATTAATATGGTATCACTCATTTTTAATTATTCAAAAATATATGCTGGCAAAGTTATTAAATTTAAGATTTCGCAAAAAGTATTTATTCTTTTTTAACTATCTACAATACAGAATGCTAACCTACTGATTTCAAACTTCTAATTTAATTCTACAGTTAATACCAAGTAAAATATGTACTTTTATCACTTTAATTTTTCAAATAAAATGAGTCGTTTTTTATATGTTACCGCTTCGTTAATTCTTTTAGTTTCTTCTTGTCAAAAAAAGGAAGAACAAAAAACAGAATTACCTACAAAAACTGAAATGCATGTTTCGGTTAAGCATTCAGATTACTCAAAAATAAACGACGATTATTTAAAAGAAATTAAACCTTGGAAAGAGTATTTTACCGTTGACGATTTTTTACATGAGTTAAAAAACACGACACCTACTGAAGCTTTAAATAACGCTGTAGAGCTGAAAAAAATATCGAAACAACTAAAGGATAGCTTAAACATTGAAGCACTTAAAACTCCTGCTTTTAAGGCTCGCATTAATGTTTTTGAAAACGAAACGTTACGTTTAGCCGATATGACGTTGATTCCTTCTATTTCTGCTAGTGAAGTGAATAGCCAAGTAGAAAAAATTATTGTGATTTTTGGTAGCGTTAACGATAAAATAAATACTGTGTACGCTAAGAAAAAATTTGATACAGAAATTAATCTGGATAGCTTATTTAAGAATCAATAGTTTTTAACGCTTCGTATACTAAATTACTTTCAAAGCCCCGATACAATAAGTAATCGGCTATTTTCTTTTTTCGCTTAAACTTATTAGTTTCCTTAACCAATGCATTCTTTTTATCAACTAATTCATATAAGGTTTTGATATATTCTTCTTCATCAATTTCTTTCAATGCTGATTTTATATTGTACGTAGATATATCTCGAAACTTTAACTCTCTAACAATTCGTTCTTTTCCCCATTTTTTTATTCTGAACTTTCCTCTTGCAAAACTTCTTGAAAAACGCTCTTCATTCAAAAAGTTATGTTCTAACAAGTGTAATAAAATATGCTCTCTCGCTTCAGGGATTAAACGATATTCTCTTAGTTTCGCTTCTATCTCTTTATGACATCTGTCTTGATATACGCAATAGTGCTCCATCTTTCGCTTAATCTCCTCAACTGTAAAAACCTGTTTATTCATGGTACGAAAATATAAAAAAGGGTTAAAAACGTATCGCTTTTAACCCTTTTTACAGTTAACAAAAAATCAATTATAAAACGCTACGTAGCCACATTTTAAACTTAGTGACTAAGTAGAATAATATTGGTACTACTATTAATGTTAAGAAAGTAGCAATGAATAGCCCGTAAATAACTGTCCATGCTAAAGGCCCCCAGAACACTACGTTATCTCCCCCTACATATATGTGCGGATTTAACTCACTTGCCAATGTAAAGAAGTTAATGTTTAACCCTGTTGCTAACGGGATTAATCCTAAAACCGTGGTAATCGCCGTTAATAATACTGGACGTAAACGTGCTTTACCTCCTCTAATTACGACTTCTCCTAAAGTACGTACATCTACATATTCATCAGGAGCAAGTCCTTGCTCCACCTTTTTACGATCTATTAATAACTGTGTATAATCGAGCAGTACCACTCCGTTATTTACTACAATACCAGCAAGGGAAATAATACCCATCATCGTCATCATAATTACGAATGGTTTTGCCGTAATGATCAACCCTCCAAAAACACCAATTAAGCTCAAGAAAATAGCTAACATGATGATTCCTGGTTTTGAAACCGAATTGAATTGAAATATCAAGATTAAAAAGATTAACCCTAGTCCGCCAAAAAACGCTTTCATTAAGAAAGCCATTTGTTTATTTTGCTCTTCGATTTGCCCTGTATAATCCACTTTTACTGAATCTGGTTTTTCAGTAAACGATTTCATTTCATGCTGAATTTTAGATACAATTGCAGCCGCATCTGTATAACCGGGAGCTAATGCTGAATAAACTGTTACCACCCTTTTAACATCTTTGTGCTTAATGGCGCTAAAACCTGAAGTATTGGTTTGTTCTGCTACTGCAGATATCGGAATTTCTTTAATGGTTCCTGTAGCCATATCTCTAAAAGTGATCTTCTGATTGAAAACAGCACTTTTGTTATATCTATTTTCTTCATTAAAGCGAACGTAAATATCGTAATCATCTCCGTCTTCTTTGTAAACTCCAGCTTTTGAACCAAAAATAGCATTACGTAGCTGATTACCTACTTGCGATGAACTTACTCCTAATTCTCCTGCTTTTTTACGATCAACATTTACCAGCATTGATGGTTTCGATTTGTTTACATCAATCTTTAACTCATCAATACCTGCGATACTTTTAGTGTTGATAAATTCACGCATTTTTTCAGCAGTGGTAATTAATTCTCCGTAATCGTTTCCTTCTAACTCTATATTAATTGGATATCCTACAGGTGGTCCTACAGCTTCTTTTTCTACTGAAATTTCTAATCCTGGATAAATTCCACGTAAAGCCTCGGTTACTTTTCTTTGCAACTCCTTACTATCTGCCCCTTCACGATATTTATATTCACGCATAGACGCCGTTATTTTACCTTTATGCGGCATTTCTGCAGTTGAACCTCCATCAGTTTGCGGATTTCCAGAACCTGCTCCTACTTGAGAAACCGCACTTTCTACCATGAAATTGTACCCATTATTCACATATTCAGGTGCGTTTAATATTTTATACACACGCTCTTCTATATCTTTCATAATCAGATTTGTTTTTTCTATATCGGTTCCTTGCGGATACTCGATATATACAATAATCTGATTCGGAGTATTATCTGGGAAGAATTCTACTTTTGTACGTTGGCTTCCTACTGAAGCTCCAAAACCTCCAAAAGCTATAAATAATAAAACTAATGTTCCTAAAGAAATAATATAAGGTCTCCAACCTTTTAAAGCTAATCGAAGTGTTTTTTCGTACATACGTTCCCAACGTGGCAACACGCTGTTTTGAAAAGCGTTTGCCCAAGGTCTAAGAAACAATCGGTACATCCATAACATAATCGCTGTAAAAATCATTACAGTTCCTAACGCTCGGTAAGTTCCGCCTAAAAATGCTATTAATAATCCTATCACTGCCATTACTGATGATAAGATGATAATACGTCTTAACGGCATGTTTTTATCTTCAACACTCATAAATTGTGATACCAACACTGAGTTAAAGAAAATAGCTACAAATAATGATGAACCTAATACTACAGATAATGTTACAGGGAAGTATATCATAAACTGCCCCATGGTTCCTGGCCACATTCCTAGTGGAATAAATGCAGCCACAGTTGTTGCCGTTGAGATGATAATTGGAAATGCGATTTCTCCAATTCCTTTCTTTGCTGCTTCAATTCTAGGCATTCCTTCATCCATTAAACGGTATACGTTTTCAACAACTACAATACCATTATCTACCAACATACCTAATCCCATAATTAATCCGAAAAGAATCATGGTGTTCATGGTATATCCTAACCAACTCAATATCATTAATGACATAAACATTGACATTGGTATTGCAAATCCAACAAATAAGGCGTTTTTGAACCCTAAGAAGAACATTAGCACTAATACTACTAGGATTACTCCAAAAATGATGTTGTTTACCAAATCATCTACCTGACCAATAGTTTTTGAAGATTGATCGTTAGCGATGGTTATTTTTAAGTTACTTGGAAAAACATTTGCTTTGGCTTCTTCAACAATTTTCTGAATTTTTTCAGCCGCCTCTACCATGTTTTTTCCTGAACGTTTTTTCACGTCTAGCATCACCACAGCTGCTCCGAATTCACGAGCGTACGTAGTTTTATCTTTATCTTTAAAAGAAACCTTAGCAATATCTTTTAAGTAAATAGAATTTCCTTTTTCAGATTTCACAACAAAATCTTGTAACTCTTGCGGATTTTCAATCTCTCCTAAAATACGCACTGTACGTCGTTGACCACTGGCAATTAAATTACCTGCCGACATGGTTAAGTTTCCTCCGTTAATGGAATTGATAACGTCTTGAAAACTTACTTGAGCTGCCATCATTTTGTAAATATCTACCGCTACTTCAACTTCTTTTTCTTCAGCACCACGGATATCTACCTTTTTTATTTCTTGTAAATCTTCTATCTCATCTTCTAAATATTCACCAAATTCTTTTAATTTATCAACAGGATAATCTCCAGAAATATTGATATTTAAAATTGGCATTTCTTCAGAAAGACTCAATTCAAAAACATTCGGTTCTACTTTAGCCCCGTTAAATGTAGGCCAATCTTCACCAGATGTTTCTTGATCTATTTCATCTTTTACCTTTTGTTTTGCTTGATCAACTGTAATGTTTTCATCAAATTCAACTACTACCATCGAATAGTCTTCTTGTGATGTAGAAGTTATTTCAACCACATTACTCACCGTTTTTAGTCTGTCTTCTAACGGATCGGTAATTAGTTTTTCAATATCTTCTGCAGTGTTCCCTGGATATAAAGAACTAACATAAATTTTGGTTTCTTTAATTTCAGGAAAGCTCTCTCTTGGCATACTTAAAAATGCCGAGATACCAGAGATAAATATCATAACCATCATTACATAGATGGTTGTTTTGTTATTTATTGCCCAAGAGGATAAACCAAACTCTTTATCTACTTGTTTTTTTTGTTTTTCAGTCATTAGACGGATAGTTTTTGGTATATTATTTTACTTCTTCTGAAAAAGTTAATATCTTAACTTCTTGTCCGTTTTTAACACTACGCGCTCCTTCATCAATAATTTTTGTCCCACTTTCAATTCCGCTTAAAACTTCAATAATATCTCCTTGTGTTTTTCCAGTAGTTATAATTGTTTGTTTAGCAGTTCCTATTTGATCTTTGATATCTTCTACTACGTATACATATTGCTCTCCGTTAGCATTTTCTGAAATAATACTTTGTGGTATTAGAATTGCCTTTTCGTTAGAATAATCATTGATTTTTAACTTCGCTGTTAAATTTGGCTTGATGTTTCCATCTTTATTAGGAACCTCAACTTCTACTTTAAATGTTCTGTTTGCTGGATTGATAAAGTTACCTGCTTGACGAATTTTAGAAGTCAATTTTTCTCCTAATACAGGAAACTCAACTTCTACATTTTTTCCTTTTTTAATAGACGTAATATAGCTTTCAGGCACATCGGTTTCGATATACATATTTTTCAAGTTTACTATTCTAAAAACTTCTGAACCCATGCCTGGTGCTACCACTGTTCCTTGCTCTTTTATTACATCATCAATTACTCCTGAAAAAGGCGCAGTAATTACCGACTTTGCCAATTGTCTTCTTAACTGACTTACAGCATTGGTTTGTGCTTCATAATTTGTTTTTGCTTGTAAATACTGAATTTCTGATCCTATTTTTTGATTCCATAAACGCTCTTGACGTTTATAGGTTGTTTCTGCTAAAGCTGCTTGCGCTTCAATTTGTGCTAATTGATTAGCCAAACCTCCATCATCAATCTTTGCTAGGGCTTGTCCTTTGTTAACATACTGTCCTTCTTTTACGTAGATACGCGTTAAAAGTCCAGGCATTTCAGGATAAATTAGTACATTTTGTTTTGTTTGAACAGCTCCTTGTAGTTCTAAATAATGGTCGAACACTTCTTCTTTTGCTGAAAGAACAGTGATTAAAGGAACTTTTTTATTGGTATCTAACTCAGATATTTTACTATTTAAAAGTTTAATGTCTTCAGTTAATACTTGTATTTTATCTTCTAATGTTGCTTTTTTCTCTCGAATTTTAGCTAAGTCGTTAGATGCAATTACATCTTGTACCGATTGCTCTTTTTTGCCTCCACAAGAAGCCAAAAGCAATACAATTGCGAATAGTGAATATATTTTTCTCATTATAGTTGATTTTATTTTAGTGGTATATTTAATGCGTTTTCTAACTGTGCTTTTTTGGCTATTACGTTCAACATTGATTGTACATAGTTGTTTTGTTGTGTGTATAGCTGGTTTTGTGCTTGTAACAAATCGAAACTTGAAGAAATTCCTTCAAAAAACTTTACTTGTTGCTTTTTCTCAATGCGCTCTGCTAAGGCTAAATTTTTCTTAGCAGTTTCATAGTTTTCTATTCCTAATTGATATTCGCTCTTAGCAGTTTCAACTTGGAGATTTAATTTTTGCTTCGCTTCTTCTAATCGGATATCAGCATTCTCTAATTCTATTTTAGCTTGCGCTATTCTCGAACTTCTTCCGAAAGAACTAAAAATAGGTACGTTTAAACTTACTCCGAATAAAGAGTAATCATACCATTTTTGGTCGCTATCTAAAAAGTTAAAATCATCTGAGTTTGCATTTGCCCCGTAGTTTATAAAAGCAGATAAACTTGGTAGAGCCTTACTTTGCTCTAACCTCATTAACAAACGCTTACTTTCTCTGTCGTTTTGAGCAATTCTAAAATCAATATGATTATCAATATTAAACTGGCTTGCCAACAAACTTAAATCGGTATTCTCTACAACTAAATTATCTAAAGTAGAGGTTAAAGTTAGCTGAGTATCAATTGAATTTCCTAATGAAACATTCAGCATTTGATATGCTATTTCTTTTAATCGCTCAGCATTTCTTAAATTACTTTCAACATTTCCTAAGGTAATTTGAAGTTGTTCTACGTTTTCCAGCTCTGTTAACCCGTTATCATACGTTTTTTGGGTTTCATCTAAGTTTTTTTCAAGTACAGCTTTATTTCTTTCTAAAATTTCAATTGATTTTTCAGTAACCAAAACATTTCCATAAGCATTAACAACAGCTTCGCGTGTTAATAACTCTGTTTTTACTTTTGCTTGTTCTGAAATTTTCAAGTATGTTTTTGCTGATTGCAGCCCTACTAAATATGACCCGTCAAAAATTAGCTGAGTCAGTGTTACAGAGGCGTTCATGGTTTGTTCTGGGACAAATGTTACTGGTTCAAAAGTACCTGGTTCACCTCCTGTGAACTCTGCTGGTAAAAATGAAACTTGTCGTTTTATCCAGTTTTGATACTCTACTTTTCCATTAATTTGTGGTAAACCAATTGTGGTTGTTTCCCATTTTTTCTTTTTTGCTGCCTCAATATTATTTAAAGAAACTTTGTTCTCGTAACTGTTTTTTATAGCATAATCAATTGCTTCTTGCATTGATAAGCTCATTTCTTTTTCTTGTTCTTGGGCTATAATACTCCCTATAAAAAAGAATATAAATACACTACTTATGTATTTTTTCATTGTTTTTAATTTTGATTCGTAATTTTTAGTTGTTTTTCTAGTTCTTTTACTCCTTTCTCAGTGGCAATTGCTCTGATATGATATTCTAATATCTCATATTCAATTTTCATTATTTCTTGAACTTCGTCTCCATATAATTCGCTTTCAAAAACTCCAAAAACCAAGGTGAAATAAAAATTCACCATTAGCTCTTTGTCAATATCTGCTCTATACAATCCTTGTTCAATTCCTTTGGTTAAATTACTTACAATACAATCTTTAAACATACACACCTCACGTTCCATTAACTTTGCATAGGTTTCTGGATAGTACTTTTTAAGCTGATACATAGGTGATGCTTTTGAATTTTTAAGCATCTCTTTAAAAATTGCTTTTACGGCAAATTCTTCTTCTACAGCATTATAGTTTTGACTTTTAACTGCGTTAATTGTTTCACTAATTGTGTTATGAACTGCCTCAGTACTTACATCTACCAAAGACATTTTATTAGGAAAGTACTTGTATAATGTCTTTTTAGACATCCCAAGCTCTTTCGCTATATCATCCATCGTTGTGCTTTTAAACCCTAAGGTTAAAAACATTTCTCCTGCTTTATTTATAATTTTATTTCTCATAATCGAGGACAAAAATACAACAGGAAACTTTAGAAACAAAAAAAGTTTCCTTGGTTTTAATCTTTTTTTAACACAGACTTACCATTAGAATTTTTGTTTACCGTATTTTTACAAAAATTTTCAGATTTGGACATATTATCATATCAATCAGACTTTATAGCTTATTTAGAATCTCAGAAATTTTCTAGAGAACCTAAAAACCTTTATGAACCAATTGATTATATACTTCAATTAGGAGGAAAAAGAATTCGCCCAATGCTTACTCTTATTGCTGCTGATATTTTTTCAGGCAATTACAAAGAAGCATTACCTGCCGCTTTAGCGGTTGAAGTTTTTCACAACTTTACTTTAGTGCATGACGATATTATGGATGATGCTCCTTTACGTAGAGGAAACGAAACTGTTCATGAAAAATGGGATATCAATACTGCAATTCTTTCTGGAGATGCTATGCTGATTTTGGCATATCAATATTTTGAAAATTATGAGCCTACAGTATTTCAAAAACTAGCACAGTTATTCAGCAAAACTGCTTTAGAGGTTTGCGACGGACAGCAATTGGATGTTGATTTTGAAACAAGAAACGATGTTACCATTGAGGAATACATCAAAATGATCACCTTGAAAACATCTGTTTTAGTTGCTGCTGCGTTAAAAATGGGCGCTATTGTAGCTAAAGCTGACGAAGAACAGGCACAACATTTATATAACTACGGATTAAATTTAGGTATCGCTTTTCAATTACAAGATGATTATTTAGATACTTTCGGAGATCCTGAATCATTTGGAAAACAAGTAGGTGGCGACATTATAGAAAACAAAAAAACCTACTTATACTTAAAAGCGTTGGAAGTTTCCAATCCTAACGATAAAGAAAGTTTATTAAATTTATACAACGAACAAGAAAAAAACAATACAGAAAAAATAACTACTGTTTCTACCATTTTTAGAAACAACAATATTCCTGAAGAAACTTTTAAACTTATTGAATACTACACAAATAAGGCTTTTGAAAGTCTTGAACACTTAAATATTAGTGAGCAACAAAAAGAGGGTTTACGCGTGTTCGGTGAAAATTTAATGAGTAGAAAAGTGTAAAAAAATAGTTATTTATTTAAAAAAGTTTTTATTTTTGCAATCCAAATAAAACAGGTCCTATAGCTCAGCTGGTTAGAGCACCTGACTCATAATCAGGGGGTCCATGGTTCGAGCCCATGTGGGACCACTTAACAAACTCGTAACACACTATAAATAGTACTGTTGCGAGTTTTTCTTTTTTACTAGGGTGCTTCACAGTGTGCTTATAACTCAAAAACAAGCAATTAAACTCTACCTACTAAAATAAAGGTACAAAATTTCAACCAATTTTTTTATCTCTTGGTACAGAAAAATAAAGTTATGATTAATAAACATAGGGGGTATCGTAAAACAAAAATCTTATACACAGGCAAACGCCCTTGAAGGGTTATGTCAGAAGGTCTTATTTATTTTTTGATAACCCATTTTTTAGCTTTAATAATCTAAAAAGAAAAAACTAGTACCCTACAAAAAGTGTATATGCATGCATAAACATTAAACCCAACATAAAAACAATATAATTCCCATCTATTAAATATTGTATTTTTACGGGTATGATGGAGCTTCCTCTCACAACTTCTTAAATTAACTTTAATTAAAAATTATGGATGAAATTGAATCTTGTTTAAAAAAAATAACAACTGAATACCCAAAAAAATGGGAAGACCTTGACCGATGTATTAAATGCATGATACCACACAAACAAGATTGCCCTTTTGACAC
>NZ_JAPEHZ010000200.1 GCF_028823685.1 Tenacibaculum sp. L6
GGTTTTCTTGCATACGACGTTCTATGGTGTTTAGAACTACTTCCAACCCTTCGTCTCCATTTACGTGTATATGTAATTGATAGCCAGCATCCCAAAATAATTTTGTTCCTTTTTCAAGTAATTCTGGCTCTAGCATCCATTGCCCGTGATGGCCATCTAAATAGCCATCTTTCATTTGCATTAATTGAGAAATAATAGCACCATCTGCAAGAAATTTAACTTGTTTTTTAAAAAATCTAATTTTACCTGTTACAGGAAATAGTGACATTACTTCGTCTAAATGGTTTAATGTCTCGTCGCCATATTTCATGTAGTTTGTATTTCCTTCGTATATAAAATAAGAATACATAGGAGTATCAGCACTTCCTAATATATCCATATATAGTTTTGCTGCATTAGCATCTACAAAAGCACCAGGCTCATT
>NZ_JAPEHZ010000201.1 GCF_028823685.1 Tenacibaculum sp. L6
AGAAGCAATAGTTGAGGCAATTCAAAATGGAGAAGATTATGAAACGGTAATTGATAGGTATAAAAGAGGAACAGAAAAAACTTCATTTACTTATGAAGAAAAACAACTACAATCATTGTTTCAAACCGCTTTGACAACATATCATTTGGTATACGGTAACGCAAAAATGGTGAGTGATTATGATGGAGGGGGTACGAGTTATTGGAATACCGATTTTAAAGGTAGTGGTGTTGATAAGACAAAAGTAGAACACATTTTAGGTATTGCACACAGAAAAGAGCGTAGAAAAGAAATTAGAGCTATGCGAGATGAGCTAGGAAGTGTCATGCATACCAATTACTACAAAAACGCGTGGAAACATTACAATACTAAAGTAGATGATTACATCTTAGACGGAAAATT
>NZ_JAPEHZ010000202.1 GCF_028823685.1 Tenacibaculum sp. L6
ATCCCAACAGGTTCTGTCGCCAATGAACTTGGTTCAGACACTTGGTCTTTAGCAGCTGGAGCAGTAGTAGGTATAGTATTAAATAAGAATATATCACTATTCCCAGGGGTTAATTACGTGTATTTAACAGAACCTAAAGAAAGTGGTTTCGGGTTTCAAACAAATATGAGCTTGAAATTTAGCAAACAAGCATTTGTTTTTTTAAATCCTATTGTTACAATGTTTGATTTTGACACTATTTGGCAAGCTGAAGTTAATTTTAATTACATAATTACCCCTAACAAATTTAAAGTCAACGCTGGCTGGTATCCAAACTTTACAAATGATATCAATACAATGAGAGTACGCGCAACTTTTTTTCTTTAAGAAAGATGTA
>NZ_JAPEHZ010000203.1 GCF_028823685.1 Tenacibaculum sp. L6
AAGTAAATCGTCATTGATTTTGATATTGTCTAAAATCTCGTCTGGTGCAAAAAGTCCACCATTGTAAGCAAAAATATCGTGTTGCTGTCCTTTGTGTCCTGTATTCATATAACCGAAATATTTTTTAAATCGGTCGTACAAAGGAAAATACTCATCATATTTATCTCGTAAATCAGTCCATTGGTTTACGATAGAACGAATAGAGTTTGGTGGCAATAACAATCTATCTTCTGCAAAGAAGATGAATAAGAAACGGTCAAGAAGTTTTTGCGTTTTCTTGAATAACGTTAGTTTGTCGTATTCAGGATTTTCTTTTTGAATAGCATCAAAAATC
>NZ_JAPEHZ010000204.1 GCF_028823685.1 Tenacibaculum sp. L6
TGTGTTACAAAGTTTAAAGATGAAGCAGAGGCTTTAGAAATAGCAAATGACACTATGTACGGATTAGGAGCAGGGGTTTGGACACGAGATGCGCATCAGTTATATCAAATTCCAAGAGCTATTAAAGCAGGTAGAGTTTGGGTGAATTGTTACCATGCATACCCAGCACACGCACCATTTGGAGGTTACAAAAAATCAGGATTTGGTAGAGAAAACCATTTAATGATGATGGATTACTATCGCCAGACTAAAAACATGTTGATATCGTACGATAAAAACAAGTTAGGGTTCTTTTAGTTGTTTGAAAATACTGAGCTTTTTAAAGCTCA
>NZ_JAPEHZ010000205.1 GCF_028823685.1 Tenacibaculum sp. L6
ATCCATATTATCTTTGGGCACTAGCCGATAAATATTCAGAGTTTGGGCTTGGTTCTGACCGTGCTGAAAATCTTGTAGCACTTAAACTTTTAACAGATCAAAATATTCCACTTTCATTTCATTCAGACTTTTCAATGGCTCCAGTGGAACCATTAACCCTTGTTTGGACCGCGGTGAACCGACAAACCTCTCAGGGAAGTAAATTCTCACAAGATCAAAGAATTACTGTTTTTGATGCTATGAAGGCTATTACTATTGATGCTGCACGAACCTTAAACTTAGAAAATGAAATTGGTTCTTTAAAAGTGAATAAGATTGCCAATTTTA
>NZ_JAPEHZ010000206.1 GCF_028823685.1 Tenacibaculum sp. L6
TTCTGCACCATTAATGCTTTTAGCAAATTTGTATATTCTCGTTTGGAATTATGACAAGTTAAAATATATTTTACCATTTAAAAATATACCAGATTATGGTATTGTAAAGCGACCAAAAAAATGGAACAATAAATTCCCATTTCTGTTTTTTGGTGGAGTTGCTGCAACCTTTGGACTTATAATTTTAATGTTTCTAAAAGGATTTGATATTATGCCAAGAAATTCATTATCCGATTGTAAAAAACAATATGCTAATACTAAATATGAGAATATTGGAAATGAATTTTGTGAGTGTATTCATTCACAAGGCAATGAGTTAGATGA
>NZ_JAPEHZ010000207.1 GCF_028823685.1 Tenacibaculum sp. L6
CAGCAACATTAACATTTTGTGGTACCTCACAACCATTCGAATCTCTTACCGTTACGATATAATCTCCTGGTGCTAAATTCTCAAATAAGTTATTTCCACTGTAAGGAGCTGCTGCTGATCCGCCTGGTGTAGCTGAACCTGTATCTGGTGCTAATTGGTATTCATAGCCACCCCAACCGCCTGTAACAGCATCTACACGAATACTTCCGTCTGTATCTCCTGTACAGGTAATTCCTGTTGGAACTGTAGTATAAGTAATTGCTGCTGTTGGACCTGCTATGGTAAACGTAGCTGTATCTCTTGTACAATCTGGGTAAGCTGTC
>NZ_JAPEHZ010000208.1 GCF_028823685.1 Tenacibaculum sp. L6
CAGCAACCATTACTGTAGGAGGAGTAGTTAACTTAACTATAAATGATATTACGGCAGACAACATTGTGAATGCCTCAGAAGCAGGAAGCACTATTCCAGTAACCGGAACCGTAGGCGGTGACTTCAATACAGGAGACACGGTAACTTTAACAGTCAACGGAAACACCTATACCGGTACCGTAGATGCCAGTGGAAACTACAGTATAAATGTCCCAGGCTCAGAATTAGCAGCTGACCCAGACGCTACTGTAGATGGAAGCTTCCTGTCATATGCAACTTGTTCCACCAACACGAGTCATGTTTATAATGTAGACACG
>NZ_JAPEHZ010000209.1 GCF_028823685.1 Tenacibaculum sp. L6
ACTTCACTTCAAATTTTACGATAAATTTTCGGTAGGTCGGGTGATTCTTTAAGTCTCAAAGCTTTTGAGTACTATTCTTATGAAAAGAAGTTTTTTCTTGAATTCTACTAAAATGAAAATAGGTCGGAATTGTTTTTGACGATCCTATATGATGAGATCCTGAAATCTTCCGAAATTTCGGAACAGGATGACGCATCCTTTCTTTTTGATTACCCTTCGGCTACGCTCAGGCTACAGGGTTCAGTATCAGTTTGAGGTAACGGTCTTTTCTTTTTATTTCCCCATTCATTTTTTGCTTGTCCAAAAAACGAATCAA
>NZ_JAPEHZ010000020.1 GCF_028823685.1 Tenacibaculum sp. L6
CCAAGCCTCAATTACGATGCTTGGGATTTTTAATTAATCAATCCCCATTGAAAAAAAATATGTTTAGTTGGCAACTACCGCTACCATTAATCTCTTGTATTTGTTCATTTCAAGCAATGCTTCAAAATATTGAGTTATTTGACCTTTTCTCATAAACTCATTTGCATTCTGCTTTGCTATCTCGTATTGTGTAGTAAAGTTTTTCATAATTAACATTGTTTAGTTGTTTTACTAATAAGACAAAGTTCGTGCCAAAATGTTACAGTACTTTTCAAAAAAGCACCCCTTTTAATAGTATTTTAACAATTATGTTCAGTATTTTTGATAAATGAAAAGAGTCGTTATTCTATTTAATTTACTGGTATTTAGTTTGTTTTGTCATGCACAACAAAACGAATTTATCATTGCTGAAAATTATTTTAGAAATAATGAATATGAAAAAGCAATTCAGTTATATAAAGAGTTATACAACCAAAGCCCTTACAACACTACTTATTTAGAAAGATTAATTACTTGCTACCAAGAAACCGAACAATTTTCAGTTGCTGAAGAGCTTCTTTTTCAAAAGTTAAAAGAAAAACCAAATTTAGCTTACTTGCATGTTGTTCTAGGTCACAACTTCGAACGTCAAGAAAAAATAGATACTGCAAACAAACACTATCAATTAGCAATAGAATCCATTAATAACAAGGCTAATTACGGAGCATTAATTGCTGGTATGTTTAAAAATTACAGCAAACTAGATTTAGCTATTGAAACCTTTCAAAAAATAATGGATATAAATCCGAAAGCTAATTATGGGTTTCAAATGGCTCAAATTTATGGTGAAAAAGGTGATTTTAAACAAATGTTCGAATCATACATCGATTTGGTTGATAAAAACGAAGGCTACCTCAACAATGTTAAACGTTATGCTGGTAAATACTTAACCGATGATAGTGAAGATGAAAATAATATTTTATTCAAAAAAGCTTTATTAAAAAGATCTATAAGTAATCCAAAAGACATTTGGAACGACCTACTTTCTTGGTTGTTTATCAGGCAAAAAGAATACAGCAAAGCACTTATTCAAAGCAAAGCATTGTTTGCCAGAGATCCTGATAATTTAAGCAGGATTAATGAACTAGGTAAAATAGCTTTGGAAAATAAAGACTATGAAACTGCTAAAGAATGTTTTGATCTTATTATAGAAAACACCAATTACCCAAGAGATAAGTTTGCTGCTATAAACAACAATTTGAGAATAGCTATAGATACAAGCCAACCAGACATTGACCAACGTTTTGATGCTATTTTTAAAGAATACGGTATAAATTCAAACACACTATTCACCCAAATAGCTTATGCTGATTATTTAACCTTTACCAAAAACACTCCTGAAGAAGCTGAAATTATTTTACACAAATCTTTAGATTTTTCTAACTCAAGGTTTATAAAAGCATCAATAAAATTAAAATTAGGAGATGTTTTAGTGTACATGGGTAAATTCAATAAAGCTCTTATTTATTATTCGCAGGTACAAACCTCATTTAAAAATCATAATATAGGTCAAGAAGCTCGTTTTAAAGTTGCCCAAGCATCTTACTTTAAAAATGATTTTAAATGGGCTAAAGCACAACTAAAAGTTTTAAAAGGATCAGCATCTCAACTTATTGCCAACGATGCTGCAAACCTGTTTTTAACTATTTCAGATAACGAACCTAAAGACAGCATTTCTTCAGGATTGAAAGAATATGCCAAAGCCGATTTGTTAGCTTTTCAGAATAAAAACGACCAAGCTATTGCTATTTTAAGTGAAATTATTACAACTTATAAAGGACAAGCTATTGAAGATGAAGCCTTGTTTAAACAAGCCCAATTATTTATTAAAAAGAAGCAATATGATGAAGCTATTTTAAACTACGCTAAAATCGTAGCCTTAGATAAAAACGGAATTTATGTTGATGATGTTTATTACTACATGGCAGAATTATACAACAACGAATTAAATAACCCAGAAAAGGCTAAAGAATACTATCAAAAGATTATTTTTGACCACCCTTCGAGCATCTATTTAGTAGAAGCTCGTAAAAAGTTTAGAAAACTAAGAGGAGACGATATTTAACAAATCAATTTGAAAATTTGAAGATGCATAAATTACTTCATTTCCAGATTTTTAAATTCCCAAATTAAAAAGAATGTACATATACAATGTAACCGTAAATATAGACGAAAGTATCCACGCTGAATGGTTAACTTGGATAGAAAGCCATATTCCCGAAGTATTAGCAACAGGGCATTTTATCAGCGCAAAAATGACGCAAGTCCTAGTTGAAGAAGAAATGGGAGGAATTACCTATTCTATTCAATATACAGCAAGAACTCGTGAAGATTTGGATAACTACTACAAGTACAGTGCAGATAAACTACGTAACGACGGATTAATAAAATTTGCAGATAAAATGCTTGCATTCCGTACAGAACTTAAAGTAGTTAATGAGTTTTATCCTACTGTGAACAGCAACTAAAGATGCAAGAAAAAATCTATCAAAAGAAAAAAAAACTACTCATAATCGTAGGAATACTCATAGCAACTTTAGGTGGAGTTATGGGATATTACACTTATGATAATAACCCTTGGGAAACCATTAGTGGAGTAATTAGCGGGATAGGTTTTGGACTAACATTTATAGCCTTAACAATAAAACCACCAACCAAATAGATACAATAAAGAATGACCGTAAGAGCTAAAAAACATTTAGGACAGCATTTTTTAAACGATGAAAACATTGCAAAAAAAATAGCTGATACTTTAACCGAAAACGGATACGATAATGTATTAGAAATTGGTCCTGGAATGGGGGTTTTAACAAAGTATTTATTAGAAAAAAAACCTAAAGTTACCGTAATGGAACTTGATTCAGAATCGGTGGTTTACTTACAAGATACCTTTCCTGTTGAACATATTAAGTTAGACACTTCAAAAGAAAAATTTAATATCATTGAAGGTGATTTCTTAAAAAAGGACTTTACAGAAATATTCAACAAACAACAAGTAGCTATTATAGGAAACTTTCCATACAATATTTCATCGCAAATTGTTTTTAAAGCGATTGAAAACAGAGAGTATGTTCCTGAGTTTTCAGGAATGTTTCAAAAAGAAGTAGCTGAACGAATTGCTGAAAAAGAAGGAAGCAAAACCTACGGAATATTATCCGTATTAACACAGGCTTTTTTCGATGCTGAGTATTTATTTACGGTTCCTCCTTCTGTTTTTAATCCTCCTCCAAAAGTAGATTCTGGAGTTATTCGTCTTATCAGAAAAGAAAATTATACACTTCCTATTGATGAAAAATTATTCTTTAGAGTCGTAAAAACTGCTTTCAATCAACGAAGAAAAATGTTACGTTCAAGCTTAAAATCTTTCAATCTTTCGGATAGCTTAAAAGAAGACCCTATATTTGCGATGCGTCCCGAACAATTATCGGTACAAAAATTCATAGAATTGACACAAAAAATAGCGCAAGACAACAGTTAAACGCTTACTTTTAAGTTAGTTTTAGAACATTCAACTCTCTATTATCGGCTAAAATCGTAAACGATGGCATTAGAAATTACGAAAGACTTACTAGAGCGCGTAGAAGAGCTTATACAAAATCAGAAAGATAAATCGCTTTCTAAATTCTTCTCAGAATTCCACCACGCGGATATTGCAGAAGTTTTAGATGAATTGTCTTTCGATGATGCTGTATATATCATTCGACTACTTGATAGTGAAACCACCTCGGAGGTATTAATGGATGTTGATGAAGAGGTGCGTGAAAACATTCTAGAACAACTTTCTGCCAAAGAGATTGCCGAGGAAATTGACGAATTAGATACCGATGATGCTGCCGATGTTATCGCTGAACTTCCAGAAGAGCGTAAACAAGAAGTAATCCAACAAATTGAAGACCGTGAACACGCTAAAGAGATTGTTGAATTATTACGTTACGATGAAGACTCTGCTGGGGGATTAATGGCAAAAGAGCTTGTAAAAGTTAATGAAAACTGGAATGTACTTACCTGTGTTAAAAAAATGCGTTTACAAGCAGAAGAGGTTACCAGAGTGCACTCTATTTACGTAGTAGATGATGAAGGAAAGTTAAAAGGGCGTTTGTCTTTAAAAGACCTTTTAATGGCATCTACCCGTGCAAAAATATCAGACGTTTATATTCCGAAAGTAGATTTTGTTCATGTTCATGATAAAGCTGAAGAAGTTGCTAATATTATGAGTAAATATGACCTTGAAGCTATTCCTGTTGTTGATGAATTAGGTGTTTTAGTAGGAAGAATTACCATTGATGATATTGTTGATGTAATTAAAGAGGAAGCTGAAAAAGATTACCAATTAGCTGCCGGTATTACCCAAGATGTAGATTCTGAAGATAGTATTTTTGCCTTAACCAAAGCACGTTTACCTTGGTTATTCTTAGGAATGGTTGGTGGACTGAGTGCTGCTAGCATTATGGGAGTTTTTCAAGATGCTATGGAAAAAAGTCCTATTCTCTTTTTATTTACACCACTAATTGCGGCGATGGCGGGTAATGTAGGAGTACAATCCTCAGCAATTATTGTACAAGGTTTAGCTAATGACGGAATTAAAGGTTCTATCTGGAATCGTTTATTAAAAGAAGTTTCTTTAGCAATGCTTAATGGGGTAATCTTAGCTATTTTATTATTCTCTTTTGTATGGATAGCCAAAGGGGATTTTCAAGTAGCTTTAGCGATTTCTACTTCACTATTTTCAGTTATTATTGTCGCTGGTTTGGTTGGTACCTCTATTCCGTTAATTTTAGATAAATATGGAATAGATCCTGCTATTGCAACAGGACCTTTTATTACTACCAGTAATGATATTTTTGGAATTCTAATTTACTTTTCAATAGCCAAAATGATTATTGGCTTTTAATCGAAGAGCATAGCCAAGGAATAAATTCCCCAGAGCTTTCCCGTAGTTTATTCTATCGATTCTACTTTTTCAATCAGATTATCAATTTTTTCATCAGGAATAAAGCCTTTCAACATTAATACAGCTCCGAAAACGATGAGTAATATTCCCATTCCACGTTTTATACGGTAAATAACTAAAGGAGTTAATCTACTTTTTAATTGTTTTGCTAAAAGTATCTTTCCTAAATCGGTAATCATATATCCTGCTATTACAGTACCAAAATACCATACTAAATACTTCGGATTCATATCATAAGTAGGACCAATTACCACAATCAATCCTAACCAAAACGCTAAGACTCCAATATTGATAAAGTTTAAAAAGAATCCTTTAAGCAACAGTTTTAGGTAGTTGTTGCTTTCTGGTAAAGCAACATCAGGTGCTTCTGCTTCCTTTTTATTGTTTTTATCTAAATAAGTGATTAATCCGTAAACAATTAAGACCAATCCGCCGATAAGAAACAACCGCGGATCGTCTTTTATTTTTTCTAACAGACTTCTACTTCCAAAGTAGGCAATTAACATAAAAGAAATATCTCCTAAAATTACCCCAAGATCAAACGCAATGGCTGCTCGAGCACCCTTTAAAATACTTGTTTTTATTAGCATAAAAAACACTGGCCCTATCATAAAAGCCATAAAAACACCTACTAAAAAAGCATTTTTAAAATCGTAGAAATCCATAGTTATAAAGTTACGACTTACTAAACATCGTCAAAATCTACCACAATCTTCTGAGTCGTAGGATGTGCTTGACACGTAAGAATCAATCCTTCTTCTAATTCTTCGTCTGTTAAAATTGAGTTTTTCGCCATTACTGCTTCTCCTTCGGTAACTTTTGCAATACAACTACTGCAAACCCCTCCTTGACAAGAATAAGGAGCATCTAATTTATGGTGTAAAGAAGCTGCTAAAACCGTATCTGTCTTCTCCATCATAAAAGTATGCTCTTCATCATCTAACAGTACAGTGATTTCAGATTTTCCATCAGGAATATTTAACGCTGCTTCTTCATCTGAAACGCTTGCGGTAAATAATTCAAAATTGATATCTCTTTCGTCAAACCCATCTTCTTGAAGTGTATTAGAAACCGTTTGAATCATCTCTTCTGGTCCACATAAGTACACTGAATCAAAAGAAATATCTTTATGAATATTCTTTACGAAGTAATTTACAAGTCCTTTGTCAATTCTACCAAACTTAGTATTGGTTTTAACCTCTTGGCTAAACACATAGTGTAAATTTAATTGAGAAGAGTATTTTTCTGCTAACTCATTTAATTCATCGTAAAAAATAGTGCTCTCTGCTTTCTTATTTCCAAAAACCAAAGTAATTGTTGAAGTTGGTTCATTTTCTAACACTACTTTCACCATTGATAAAACAGGCGTAATTCCACTACCAGCAGCAAATGCTAAGTAATTTTTTTCAGCTTGTGGTTCTAAGGTGAATTTTCCTTCTGGTTCAGAAACTTCTAAAAAAGTATTCTCTTTTAATTTTGTAGTTGCATACGTTGAAAACTTTCCGTGATCAACAGCTTTTACAGCTACTTTTATTTGCTTGCTATTTGGTGAAGCACAGATAGAATAAGCTCTTCTTATTTCCTTATCGTCTAAAGTTGTTTTAATAGTAATATATTGTCCTGCAATAAAAGTATAATTACTTGCTAACTCAGCAGGAACATCAAATAAGATTGAAACAGCATCTGCCGTTTCCTTTATTATTTTTTCTATACGTAGTTTGTGAAATGTAGACATCTATTCATTTTATAAGGATTACAAAAATAAGAAACTAAGCACGAACAAAAGTCAGGGTTTTTGTAAAAAGTATACCTAAGAATTTTATACATAAGAAAATTATGTATATTTGTTGCGAGTCGCAAACACAAAAAGCAACTAAAAACAAACCATTCAATATTGACACAATGGGAAATCAGAAATTATATAAAGGTTCTTTACAAACTATTATTTTGAAATTATTAGCTCAAAATGATAAAATGTATGGATACGAAATCACGCAAAAAGTAAAAGAACTTACAAAAGGTGAACTAAAAATTACTGAAGGCGCTTTGTATCCTGCTTTACACAAACTTGAAGCAGAAGGCTTGTTAGATGTTGAAGTTGCTAAAGTTGGTAATCGCTTACGTAAATATTATAAACTTACAGAAAATGGAACGAAAGAAACTGCTAATCGTATTTCAGAAATGCAGGAGTTTTTAAGTACCATGCAACAATTGGTAAACCCTAAGTTTAGTTTGGAGTAATTTTTTTTAGCTATGGAATTAACAAAAGAACAAATACAAGAAATCGATAACTACATTTCTGCATGTGGTATTAAATTTTACGATGTAAAAGCTGAATTAGTAGACCATTTTGCTTCAATTTTAGAAGAGCGCCTAGAAAAAGAACCTGAATTAGATATTAAAAAAGCTATTATAGAAGAACATAAAAAGTTTAGTGACCAAGGCTTTAAAAATTTATTAAAAACAAAAACCGATACTGTTCACAAACGCTTTTATAAGCTGACTTTTTTACACTTAAAATCGTTTTTTAAATTACCTAAACTCATAATAACAATTGCTATTTTTTATCTATTTAAAGAATTAATGAACCTCTTTGAAAACAAAGAACATTTCTTCAATTTACTTAGTGGAATTGGTCTTTTTATTATAGCACAATTGTTCATTCGAGTAACTACTAATATTGGAAGTAAAAAAGATAAATTTCTTGTTCTGAATAAGTCAGACATGTTTTTAAACCTTATAAACTCTCTTTTTATCTTTTTTAATAGTAGTGTTACCTTCAGAAGTGACCAAAGTTTCACTAATAATAATTATAATTTAATTCATTTAGGAGCATTTGTTTTATTACTGCTTTTTTATTGGTCTGGGGAATATGTTTTTTATCAAAATAAACAAACCATAAAAAAACAATATCCTAACGTATTGGTATAAGCTATGGAATTAACCAAAGAACAAATACAGTATATCGAAAACCGATTAATTAAAGACGGTGTAAAATACTGGGATATCCGTATAGAAATGTTAGACCATATTGTTTCTGATATAGAAAGAAATGCTATTACAAAAAACTTTGATTCTGAGCTTCAAAGAGTATTGAAAAATGCTAATTGGGATAAAAATCTGGTTGATATTAATCAGGAAGCATTAAAAAATATAAATAGAAAATATAGAACTCTATTTCATAAAGAAATATTGCTTCTTTTAAAGAATGCTAAGTATATATTCTTTTTAATCACTTTTTGTTTTACCCACTATTTATTATCTAAAAATTTAAATTTCAAAACTTTTGATAGGATTAATATTATTCTTTTTCTTTTCCCTATCATTTTTTATTTAGTTTTTGCCATAAAAGCATGGACTAAAAAATATGGTAAATCTGCAAACTTACTTTATGGCATGTTTTATTTTTCATTTTCGTTTTTAATACTTCAAATGATTCCTCAATTTATGAGAGATACTTCATATGAAAATAAAATTTTAATGTGGTTAATTTTAATTCCAATTTATTACACAATGTCTTTTTCAGGGTATAGGTTATGTAAAAAAGCCATAACAAAAATTGAAATAATGAAAAAAGAATTAGCCATATGAAACTAACCGACCAACATATAGAACAATTATACAAGTTTACACGTCAACATTTTGTTGAGCATTATGATGTGCAAACAGAGTTAGTAGATCACCTAGCTAACGATATTGAACAAATTTGGGAAGAAAATCCAACACTCACATTTGAGCAATCACGTGACAAATCGTTCAAAAAATTTGGTGTTTTCGGATTTATGAATGTCGTTGAAGAAAAACAAAAGCAAATGAATAAAAAGTACAGAAAAATTATTTGGAGCTACCTAAAACAATGGTTTACGCTACCTAAAATAATTTTAACTCTAAGTTCTGTTTTTATCTTTTATTTTTTATTCCAAATACCATATTATGGAAAGTATTTTTTCTATAGCTTGGAAATTTTCTTTTTCCTTTTTATAATAATTAGATGTCAGTTTTTAATCAAGCAACAAAAACAGCGAGTAAAGGAAACTGGTAAAAATTGGTTGTTAGAAGATATTATTTTTAAAATGGCCTCTTCTAACTTTATTGTCTTTTTTTGTAATGTTTATAATATTTTTCGATTAGCAGAACTGATGCATAGAAAAGAATTTACGCTTTTTATTTCTGTCTTTTCGGTTCTTTTAATATTAGTGTCTTACATCACTTTAGAGCTAATCCCTAAAAAGTCAGAAGAACTTCTCGAAGAGCAGTATCCTGAATATAAATTTGCGAACAATTAAAACTCTAAAAATCCAATTATCTAATAGTCCAACAATCTAACCTACTTTTTCCCTTCAACCACAATAACAATCTCGCCTTTGGCAGGTTTTTCAGTATAATATGCTAACACTTCTTTTACACTTCCTCGCTTGGTTTCTTCAAACAATTTTGTCAATTCTCTAGAAACAGATAACTGTCTATCTTCACCAAAATACTCAGCAAAATTTGCTAAGGTTTTTAATAATTTATGCGGACTCTCATAAAAAATCATGGTGCGTGTTTCTTCTGCTAAGAACTGTAACCGTGTTTGACGTCCTTTTTTTACAGGCAAAAAACCTTCAAAAACAAATTTATCATTTGGTAAGCCAGAATTTACTAACGCAGGTACAAAAGCAGTCGCCCCTGGTAAGCATTCCACCTCTATATTGTTTTGTACACAAGCTCTAGTCAGTAAAAACCCAGGGTCAGAAATTGCAGGAGTTCCTGCATCTGAAATCAAAGCAAAAGTTTCACCACTTTGCAAACGTTTTACAATGGTTTCAACCGTTTTATGTTCATTGTGCATATGGTGCGATTGCATGGGCGTAGCAATATCAAAATGCTTTAACAGTTTTCCACTCGTACGCGTATCTTCTGCTAAAATATAATCTACTTCTTTTAAGACTTTTAACGCTCTCAGCGTAATATCTTCTAAATTCCCAATCGGTGTAGGCACCAAATACAATTTGCTCATACAACAAAACTACAAAGTTTTTAGTCTAAAAAGTTAGGAATCTCTACCTTTTTGTACTTTTGCTATATGTCGAACGACCTTTTGAAAAACATTCAAATTCCTGCTGATTTACGTAAGCTAACATCAGACGAATTACCACAACTTGCCAAAGAATTGCGCGAGTTTATTATTGATGTAGTTGCCACTAAAGAAGGACATTTAGGCGCAAGTTTAGGGGTGATAGAGCTAACCATTGCACTCCATTATTTGTTTGATACCCCTAACGATTTATTAGTTTGGGATGTTGGTCATCAAGCTTACGGACATAAAATTTTGACAGGAAGAAAAGACGTTTTTCACACCAATCGTCAGCTTGATGGGATTTCTGGTTTCCCAAAACGCTCTGAAAGTGAATACGACACCTTTGGTGTTGGGCACTCATCTACCGCTATTTCAGCAGCTTTAGGAATGGCAATCGCGTCAAAACTGCAAGGGATTCATAAACATCATATCGCGGTAATTGGTGATGCTTCTATCGCAAGCGGAATGGCTTTTGAAGCGTTGAATCATGCAGGAGACACCAATGCTAATTTGTTGGTTATTCTGAATGATAATGCGATTGGTATTGATCCGTCGGTAGGTGCTTTAAAAGATTATTTAACGAAGATAAAATCCCCTCGATTGGAGATTGAACAGCATAATATTTTTGAAGCTCTTAACTTTGATTACTCGGGACCAATTGATGGGCATAATTTTGAAGAATTACTACGTGAACTAGATCGATTAAAAAATATTCAAGGTCCAAAGTTTTTGCATGTAATTACTACTAAAGGAAAAGGATTACGACAAGCAGAGCAAGATCAAGTAAAATACCATGCTCCTGGAAAGTTTGATAAAATTTCTGGTGATGTATTACCCAAAGAAGAAAGCAAGTACACAAAATATCAAGATGTTTTTGGTAAAACCATTGTTGAATTAGCACAGCAAAACGAAAAAATTGTAGGAATTACTCCTGCTATGTTAACAGGTAGCTCCTTAAAGTTTATGATGCAAGATTTTCCTGATCGTACTTTTGATGTTGGTATTGCCGAACAACATGCAGTTACCTTAGCTGCTGGTATGGCTACCCAAGGATTAATTCCATTTTGTAATATTTATTCTACTTTTTTACAACGTGCTTACGATCAAGTAATTCATGATGTAGCTTTACAAAACTTACCTGTAATTTTCTGTTTAGACAGGGCTGGATTGGTTGGTGAAGATGGAGCAACACACCACGGAGTTTTTGATTTAGCATATTTGCGTTGCATTCCGAATTTAATTGTTTTTGCTCCTCGAAACGAAATTGAGTTGCGTAACATGATGTTTACCGCTCAACAAGGATTGAAACATCCGATTGCAATTCGTTACCCGAGAGGAAAAGGAAAATTAGAACAATGGCAACTTCCTTTTGAAAACATTGAAACAGGGAAAGGAGTTTGTTTAAAAGAAGGAAATCAAGTAGCGGTGTTATCTATTGGAACAATAGCTGATAATGTCTCAAAAGCAATAAATCAGCTCGAAAACAAAGAAGCTGTGGGACATTACGACCTTCGTTTTGTGAAACCATTAGACACCGAACTTTTAGATGAAGTTTTCAATAAATTCGACACCATTATTACTATTGAAGATGGTACGATTAAAGGCGGATTTGGAAGTGCTGTATTAGAATATGCTTCCGAAGTAAATCATCGAGGAAAAATTAAACTGTTAGGAGTTCCTGATGAATTTATACATCATGGCACTATTCAACAATTACACGAAATTTGTGGGATAGATGCTGAGTCCATCAAAAAAACAATTCAAAATCTAGTATAAAAGAAAAGCGAACCAAATTGGTTCGCTTTTCTTTTATGATAACTCTCAGAATATTCCGAGGTATTTCTCTTAGTTATTTAAAGCTTCGCTTAATTTAACATTTGGCTTACGCCTAATTGTTTAAAGCTTCTGCTCCACCAACGATTTCTAAGATTTCGTTTGTAATAGCAGCTTGACGAGCTTTGTTATAAGTTAATAATAACTCATCACGTAATTCCGTAGCATTATCAGTTGCTTTGTGCATTGCAGTCATACGAGCACCGTGTTCGGCAGCAAATGAATCACGAATTGCTTTGTATAATTGCGTTTTTAATGACTTAGGAATTAACTCTAAAATAATTTCTTCTTTAGAAGGTTCAAAAATGTAATCTAAATTAGCATTAGCCTCACCTTCTACAGGTTGAATTGGTAAAAATTGCTCTACCTGTACAATTTGAGTAGCAGCATTTTTAAACCTGTTGTAAATGATTTCTATTCTGTCATAAGAACCATCTACGAATAAATTCATTAACTTTTCGGCTACTTCAGCAACGTTTTCAAAAGTTAAGTCATCAAAAATATCGTTTCTATTTTCAACAACTGTATATTCTTTTGATAAAATATCGTTTCCTTTTTTACCAATCGTTAATAAATCAACAGTAGTATTGTTGTATTTTTCGTTGATTGTTTTAACTGTTTCTTTGATGACAGATGAGTTAAAACCACCACATAAACCTCTGTTAGAAGTTATACTAACCAATAATACTTTGTTTACTTCTCTTTCAGTTGAATATACTCCACCTGCATCGCTATCTAAAGTAGCGCTTAAGCTTTGTAATAATTCGGTAAGCTTAGATGAATACGGACGCATTGCTGTAATTGCATCTTGAGCTTTTTTCAACTTAGCAGCCGATACCATTTTCATGGCAGAGGTAATCTGCATTGTTGATTTAATCGAAGTAATTCTGTTACGTATTTCTTTTAAGTTTGCCATTTACTTGAACTTAAAATTTATAAAACCCCCGTTATTACACGGGGATGTTGTTTTTAGTGTTATTAAGCTGAAAATTTAGCTGAAATTTCTTTAGCAGCCTCTGTTAAAGTATCGATTACTTCGTCAGTTAATTTTCCTGCTTTTAAAGTATCTAAAGTACCTCTGTGCTTAGCGTTTAAGTACTCTAAATAATCTCTTTCAAATTCTTTTACCTTTTCTACTGGTACATCTTTTAACAAGTTTTTAGAACCTGCATAGATGATAGCTACCTGATCTTCTACAGTAAAAGGATCGTTTTGAGCTT
Source organism: Tenacibaculum sp. L6 (assembly GCF_028823685.1). Classification (GTDB taxonomy): domain Bacteria; phylum Bacteroidota; class Bacteroidia; order Flavobacteriales; family Flavobacteriaceae; genus Polaribacter. The sequence continues at coordinate 13,103 of NZ_JAPEHZ010000020.1, forward strand.
GCTTTAAGATCTCTACGTTACGCTTACCTTTTTCAATTACGTTCATTGTAGCAGCATCTAAATCAGAACCAAACTTAGCGAATGCTTCTAATTCACGATACTGAGCTTGATCTAACTTTAAAGTACCAGATACTTTCTTCATTGATTTGATCTGAGCAGAACCTCCTACACGTGATACAGAGATACCTACGTTAATCGCTGGACGAACCCCTGAGTTGAATAAATCTGACTCTAAGAAGATCTGACCATCAGTAATCGAAATTACGTTTGTAGGAATATATGCAGAAACGTCTAGATCCTCCACCTTTTACTTTACCTTTTAATGATTCTGGTAAGTCGTTCATTTCAGCAGCAATAGCATCGTCATTAATAACTTTTGCAGCACGCTCTAATAATCTTGAGTGTAAGTAGAATACATCCCCTGGGTAAGCCTCACGTCCTGGTGGTCTTCTTAATAATAAAGATACCTCACGGTAAGCTACTGCTTGTTTAGATAAATCATCATAAACAATTAAAGCTGGTCTACCAGTATCACGGAAATACTCTCCAATTGCAGCTCCTGCGAATGGTGCATATACCTGCATTGGTGCAGGGTCAGATGCATTTGCAGCAACGATAGTTGTATATGCTAACGCTCCTTTTTCTTCTAACATGTTAGCAATAGCTGCTACTGTTGAAGCTTTTTGACCGATAGCTACGTAGATACAGTACACTGGTTGTCCTGCATCATAAAATTCTTTTTGATTTAAAATAGTATCAATAGCAACAGTTGATTTACCTGTTTGACGGTCTCCAATGATTAACTCACGTTGACCACGACCAACTGGAATCATTGCATCGATAGATTTGATACCTGTTTGCATTGGCTCAGTTACAGGCTCACGGAAGATAACTCCTGGTGCTTTACGCTCTAAAGGCATTTCAAAAGTTTCACCTTCGATTGGTCCTTTACCATCAATTGGTTGCCCTAAAGTGTTAACAACACGTCCTACAATTCCTTCTCCCGCTTTTAAAGAAGCAATTCTTTCTGTACGTTTTACAGTAGATCCTTCTCTTACTGAAGTAGAAGCTCCTAATAATACAACACCTGCATTATCTTCTTCTAAGTTTAATACGATACCTTCTAATCCGTTATCGAATTCTACTAACTCTCCATATTGTACGTTAGATAAACCGTAAACACGTGCAATACCATCACCTACTTGTAATACTGTCCCTACTTCGTTTAATGAAGCTTTAGACTCAAAATTTGTTAATTGTTCCTTTAAAATTGCTGATACTTCAGCTGGTTTAATTGCTGCCATCTTATTTCTTTTGATGTATAATTAAATTTTTGGAATGTAATGACCGTTGTCAAACTCTCTCCTTAACTCATTAAATTGATTAGAGATACTTGCATCGTACTGCACATCTCCAACACGTAAGATAAATCCTCCTAAAATCTCAGGATTTACTATATTTTCAATACTTGCACTGTTTCCTGTTAAGGCAACAATCTTTGCTTGTATTTTATCTTCTAACTCTTTTGTTAAAGCTACTGCAGTAGTAACTTTAGCAACTTGCATGCTTTTATGATAATCGTAAATTACAGCGTATTGCTTAGCAATAGGCTCTAACATTATCATACGCTTATTTTCCTCTAATAAATTAAATAACCCTTTTACGATATTATCCACTTTATCTCCAAAAAGTGCAGCTAAAACTTTACGTTTATCTGCAGCTTTAATGATAGGACTTTTAAGCATAGCATCTAAATCAGCGCTTTCAGCAATTGTTGCAACGATTAACTTCATGTTATCGTTTACTAAAGCTTCACTTCCTGATTCTTTAGCTAGGTTTAAAATTGCTTTTGCGTAACGTAATGCTGGTCTTGCTTCTTTCATCTAGTGATTAGTTTAAAGTAACCTCTTCTAACATTCCTTCAACAAGCTTTAACTGATCGTCTTGTGAAGCTAATTCTTTTCTTACTACTTTTTGAGCGATTTCAATAGATAAGTTACCTACTGTTTTCTTTAACTCAGCGATAGCTGCTTGTTGCTCTTGTTTTATAGTAGCTTTTGCGTTATTAATCATTGCAGTAGTTTGCTCTTCTGCTTCTTGCTTAGCATCAGCTATAATCTTATCTTTAATTTCGCGAGCTTCTTTCATCATTGCGTCTCTCTCTGCTCTTGCTTCTTTTAACAAACGCTCATTATCAGCTTGTAAATTTTGCATTTCCTTACGAGCGTTTTCTGCAGCATCTAAAGCTCCTTGAATTCCTTCTTCACGCTCATTTAACGCATTCAAAATAGGCTTCCATGCAAACTTTGCCATTATAAAGATTAACAAACATAAGATTACAAGTTGCATAAGAAACAACCCTATTGAAAAGTCATTAAATATTCCCATTATTATTTATTTTTTCGTGTTTTTGTTTAATTGTGTAAACAATTCCTGCAACCAACCGTTACAGGAATTTGTTTTTTTGTTTTTGTAGCTTATCCTAAAAGTAAAGCACCGAATGCTAAACCTTCTAATAATGCTCCAATAATAATCATTGCAGTTTGGATTTTACCAGCTGCTTCTGGTTGACGAGCAATAGCTTCCATTGCACTACTACCGATTTTCCCTAATCCTAATCCTGCTCCGATTACGATTAATCCTGCTCCAACTAAATTAAGTGTCATAATAATTGATTTATATATAATTAAACAAATTTTTGATTCTAGTTCTTAATGATGATCATGCTCTTCTACAGCCATACCAATGAATAACGATGATAACATGGTAAAGATATAAGCTTGTAAAAAGGCTACTAATAATTCTATAATAGTTAAGAATAAAGTTAGGAAGAAAGAGATTCCTGTTGCCCCTGCTGTTCCAAACTTTGCTTTTAATAAAATCATCAATGCTGCGATACCCATTACTACAGAGTGACCTGCTGTGATGTTCGCAAATAAACGCACAAATAAAGAGAATGGTTTAGTTAACATACCTAATACCTCGATTGGTGCTAATACTATTTTCATTAATACTGGCACACCTGGCATCCAGAAGATATGTTTCCAATAATCTTTATTTCCGCTAAATTGTACAATAAAGAATGTAAATAAAGCTAAACAAACTGTTACTGCTATTTGACCTGTTACGTTAAACCCTAACGGAGTTAATCCTAATAAGTTTAAGAACCAAATAAAGAAGAACACAGTTAATAAGAACCCCATAAATCTACGGTAATGTTTCTCTCCGATATTTGGACGTGCAATTTCGTCTCTTACATATAATACTAAAGGCTCTAATATACGTGCCGCACCTGTTGGAATTGGCCCTTTCTTGTATCCTGAAGCTAAACTTCTAAATCCGAAGAACATTAACAAACCTGCGAACAACATACCAAAAACACTTTTAGTAATAGATAAATCTAACACTTTTTGTGCATTTGTAGCGTGGTGTTCTTCATCAAAAGCAACTGCTTCTTCACCTGCATTTAACTCATATATTTTACTGTGAATTTTCGTTAACTTAACTCCATCTTTTTCTACGATAACAGCACCGTCATCATTATGATGAAATTCTGAAGACATAAAAACTCTTAATCCTTCGGTTGTCCAAACAATTACTGGTAACGGAAACCCAATGTGTTTACGCTCTCCTGCATCATTAGTATATGAAAACAAGCTAAAATCGTGAGAGTCTGCTAAGTGATGCTTAATGTAAGCATCTATTGATTCTTTAGTGTTAATTCTTCCATCATCATTAGAAGTTGTATCGCCTCCTCCTGCAAATGCAGTTAACGATGAAAACACAAGTGTCAAAAGTGTTAAAAACTTGATAGTTCTGTTTGCTACCATCATACCTTTACTAAATATAGATTTTGGGTCTGTAAATTTCGCTGCAAAGGTACACATTTAATTAAAACTACAAACCCTTTTTTTGCTTAGTTTTAAAGAAGCCTACGTCGTACCTTAAACAGCTCAGTTATTTAGCGTTAAGTATTTTTGAAAGCGCTGCTGTTTCAATAGCTAAAAATACCATAATAGGAACTAATAAGGTAGCTTTTTCTGGAGTAGTTAATCCTTCCTCTGAAAAAATACTCTTTTGAAATAATAGGATAAAGATACCGAACTTAACCATCAACATTCCTAAATATAAATATCCTGTTTCATTTGGTAAATATTCTAACACCCATTCTATTAACGCATAAATTAAAATGGTTGCTATTACATTAAAACAATACACTTGTAACACAGAAAAAGAAAGTGTTACTCCTGCGTTAGAAAGTAAAAAGCTGTTTAAAAAAAAGCCTCCTATCCCTAAAGTTAGTATAATAGAAGAAAATAGTAGTATTCGTTTACCCATTGTTATCGGTTATCTTAATTACTTGGCGTATTACAGAATATATGGCACCAAAAACCGCTGCAAGTGTACAAATTTTTGTGTAAAGTTCACTATCGTTAGGGTATTTTTGGTCTAACCATTCACCTAGTAAACTTCCTAAGTAAATGGTTAAACCCATTTGAAGTGCGATTCCTGTGAATCGTATGTATTTATTAAGCGGATTTTTCTTTGAGTCCTTGCTCATTTTTGTTCAATTCTTTTACCGCTCCTTTCATGGCACATGTTGCGTTAAACTCTGCTCCTGGCTCTACAGAAAGCTTTCCTATAACAACATCTCCATTAATATTTGCTGTTGATTTAACGGTAAGCACGTTTGAAACTAATAATTCACCTGAAAATTTTCCTTCAATATCAGCATCAGTACATTCTACTTTTCCTTTAATAAGACCTGAACCTCCAATAATTACTCTACCATTGGTAACTATTGTTCCTTCTAAAGTACCGTCAATTCTAAAATCTCCTTCTGAAATGATTTCTCCAGTAATTTTAGTGTTTTGTCCTATGATATTTCTTTCTGCAACTTTGTTTTCTCCGGATTTTTTATTCTCTTTACCAAACATATTAGGGGAATTTAAGGGATTTATGTTTTATTTAATTGTTCTATAATTTCTTTTGCTTTTTTACCTTCTTCGGTAGTTGCATAACTAACCGCAACAAACTCTAACGCTTTTTTATAGGTTTCTTTATCTTGATATTTACCTATTGCTAGGGCTTTTAGGAGTGCGAATTTAGGAATTAAATTTGAATTCTGTAGTGTAGAAGAAAAATTATCTATCTCATTAACAGCTTCTTCAAATTTATTTTCTTTATACAAATAGTAAACTTCTTTATACTTGTTTAAAATTTCATCTTCCTTTTTCTCTTCTACTAACTTTACATCAGGGTTTTTAATTATTTGAGCAAACGTTGTTTCAGGATACTTTTGTAAAATGATATTTTTATACTCATTAGATTTTGCTATATCTCCTTGTTCTTTATAAACTTGATATAAGTGATAGCTTATTGGTAATTCTAACTTATCATCTGTACTTACTTCTCTTAATCGTTCTAAATTCTTAATGGCTAGTGCATGATTTATAAACTGCTCTTTGTAAATCAACCCTAATTGATACAATGCCTCATTACGCTCCAAAACTAAATTTGTAATTACTTGTTCGTCGGTTGGAATCGCATCTAGATAGGTTGAAAGCTCATATCTTGTATTTACTTTTGTTCCTTCTGCATTTGCTGATACATTTTCAACAGTATTTATTGACTTATCTGACAGTCTCCAGTTATCTTCCAGAGGACGCGTTCCCCATACTTTTTGAAACTCTGCTTTTCCAAAATTAAGAGCTTGTGTATTGTAGAAATACCATTTTCCTTTATTTGCTACACTATTTATTGAAGCACCACCTCCAAAACTATTTCCGAAGTTTTGCAAATTCAACAACTGCTGTTGTTTTTCTTCGTCTTCTTTTTTGATTTTTTCAATATAGCTTTCAAAAAAAACAGTTCTTTCATCGGGAGTCATAGCTACTAATTGAAGAATACTGTCGTTGTTCTTCACTGTTTCTTCGTATTGTCTTAAAGTAATAAGTCCTTTATTTTTTCTTCGGATTTTTCGGATTCTTTTTTCTTGATCAAATTCTTTAGAAACCACCTGCATTACACTATCGTAATACGAACCTGCTAGTAGATAATCTTCTTTTTCAAAAGCCATATCTGCCAAACGTTCGTAGGCATACGTTTTTTGATAGTTATTATTATGTTTTGCTTGCAGTGATTTTTTATAGTACTCAGCTGCTTTTTCAGGATTATTTCTTCCTTCTTCTAAAACTCCTGCTTGATAATACAATGCGTTTAAAAACTTACGATTATCTGTATTCTTTATGAGTTTATTCATTCTTGCCAACACTACTATAGATGCTGAATCGTTCGGAGTATTTTTAGCATATTCAATTTCTGCTCTAATACGGAATCTATCTGGTGCTTTTCTACTTTCTGCTAGTTTTTTAAACACCATACGAGCAGAATCTTTTCTATCTAATTCACTATATACTTGCCCTAAAACAAACATGTTTCGCGCTGTTTGCTCTTTGTTGTAATTTGTAGTAGTCGCTAATTTTAAATAATCTACTACTTTTTGAATCGTATCTGTTTGCTCATACGCCATTGCCATAGCTGTATAGGCTTGCTCTTTGGTTGATTTGTCTATCTTTTCTGTTTCGTCTAAAACATCTAATAATAATCGTAATGTTTGAATCGCTCTTTTTTCATTACCTAAACGAATGTTTGCCTTAGCTCTCCAAATTCTAGTTTCGTAGTTCAAGTTTGCTTTAGGGTAGTTAACTATAACGTAGTTAAACGCCTCTAACGCTGGAATAAATCGCTGTGTGTAGTATCTTGATTTTCCTAAAAGAAGATAAGCATCATCTATTTGACTATTTTTTTCGTACCCATTAATATTCATCGAATGGGTTTGAATTGCTTTTACAGCTTTTTCTTCTGCTTTTTCAAAAGGAGTAAGGTTTTTATTCTCTTCTTCTCCACCAGCATTAAAATCTGCACCCGGAGTTAGTACTTTAGTATCTATTGTACTCTCGTCAAACGTAATGGGTTCAATTTGTAAACGTTTCCAAAAGTTATCTTCATGCTTTTCTTGAATTTCTTCAAGACCTTTTAAATACGCCTGTTCGCCATTAAAAAGCACATTGTATTTTGTCGTAACAGCATGGTAACTTCTATTTAAAAAAGCGTCCTTCTTAACACTACACGAATATACGATAGCTACTAAAACACTGAATACTATTATCTTGCCCCCTTTTTTCATAAAATAAAGCTTTTACTGTACAACAACGTTATAATTGTCTTTTTTGTACGTAAATAGGTAAAAATAATAATTATAAGGTGATTTTAACCCTATTTTAAATAGAAAAATAGCTTTCTAACTCTTGTAATGTTTCTTGTGATGTGTGAATGTCTTTTACTAAGTTTCCTTTATCTAAAACTACTATACGCTCACAAACTTCGGTAACATGGCTTAAATCGTGGCTAGAAATTAACACGGTTACCTCGTTATTTTCAGTTAATTTTTTAATTAGCTTTTTTAATCTGATTTGAGTGGTTGGATCTAAATTTGCAAAAGGTTCATCTAAAATTACTACTTGAGGATTCCCCATCATTGCAGCAACAATCCCTACTTTTTTCTGGTTTCCTTTACTTAAGCTTCGTAAGTATTTTTTCTTCCCTAAGATTTCACCATTAAAAAATTCTTCAAACTGAGTTAAGAAACCTTGTATATCGGCTTTGTTCATTCCGCGTAAATCTCCTACAAAATCAAAATATTCTTCAGGAGTTAAATAACCTATTAAAAAAGATTCATCAATAAATGATCCTGTAAAAGTTTTCCAATCTTCACTTTTATTCACTACTACTTGATTATTTACAATTTCTCCAGTAGTAGGTCGAATCAAATCTAACAACAAGTTAAACAAAGTGGTTTTTCCTGCTCCGTTATTCCCTACCAATCCGAAAGATTGTCCGCTAGGAATTTCTATATTTTCAAGGTTTAAAACTTGTGCTGTTCCGTAGGTTTTTGAAATATTTTGTATTGAAATCATTTTAGTTCTTTTAAGGTTGGTTATGATTTTTGGCTAAATGCGTGTATTGCAGCATATTTATTTTTAATGTATCTCTTTTCTATCCTATTCATAAAGTAATTTTTGAACACTAAGGCGATTGCTCCTGTTATAGCGATTGCTAAAACACCTGAATTGAATCCTACAAATTTGTTAAAAATCCAAAACAAGAACATTGGAACCCCCATAATAGGAATGATAATTAAAAACTGTGTTGCGCTGGTTCCTTGATAGTTTGAAAATCCGCTTTTATTTAAGTCGATTCGTTTTTTATTGAACGCTCCTGCAAATAGTAAAAACAATGAGTTAAATCCGATATTAAAAATAGCTCCAGCTGTAATCATCAAAAAAATATCTAATCCATAAAAATATAAATATGGAATGCTTAAAAGATATAATCCTACCGATACCACAACCATTAAGTACCATTTACTTTCTAAAAACTTTCGATAACGAATATTTTGACTCATAAGCATCTTATAATATTCACTATCCCAAGCAGGAATAAATTGACCATAATTAAGTGTAAAACCTCCTGTAATAAATATTGCTGCAAAAACTAAAAAAGCAGGCATTTTTTCTCGATAGGTGTCTTGTCCAAAGAAAATAGCTCCGTAGAAAAGAAACAAAAAAGACATAAAAAACACTGTTTTAGTACGTTTGTTTCTCCAAATTTGTCGGATGTCGTTTTTTATAAACGGCGCTACATCTCCTAAGCTATCAATAAAAGACAGGTCAGTAGTACTAGCCACTTCTTCTTTACTTTTAATCGCGTCATCTAAATATACTTTACTTCGTAAGAATTTAAAGTTCAAATAATACAATCCTGCAAGCAAAAACACTCCTAAAAGAGCAACTATTGGATTGTTATATACTGATTGAAAAACTGGTGCAAAAAACTCAGTAATGTTGAATATTTCGTATTTGTTTACCAAAAACAATAGTGCTAAAACAGCAACCATTATTCCCAGTGCATAGTTATTTTTGTTAATTAAAAAATTAAGATAGTTAGCGCTTAATACTAGTGTAATCATTAAAAGCAACCATCCTACAACTCCCAAAGCGTTATAACCTTGTCCTATTAGTACTATTGAAAAAGGAACATAAAAAAACAACGGCATGAAGTTGAAAAACGAAAAGGCTGATTTGCCTAATACAAAATGTACTAACTTTTCCTTTCTTATGGGTAACCCAAGAAATGGTTTAATATTTAACACAGGAAGTTTTTGCATTAAATAGCGAAAAATTAAATCGGCAACTAACAAGAAAATGATAATTCCATTTACAAAAAACAAAGGGTCTGTATTCGGATATTCTTTTTTAATAAAAAAATAGCCTCCTAAACCTATCATTAAAAAAGACGCTAACATATACAAGGCAAAAAAGCCCATGATAATTTTTAGTGCAATACTTTTCCCAAAATAAGAGGAGCGAAAAAATTGTTTCCACTCAAGTTTTAAAAAATGTGCAATCATTTGGTTACTAATTTGGTTGATTATTTTATAAGTCTATCACTACTTAATTTTGTTACATAAAAAAAGCATCAATTTAAAAATTGATGCTTTTTTTAGTCTTTGTTAGTCGGGGCTATTTTATTTTTAACGACTTTCCAATTGCTTCTAGTTCAAAAATAAAGTCTCTTTTATTTACAGAGGGTGCATAAGTAAATCCTTCAAAAACAATTACTCGGTTGTGCTCTTTATCAACTATGGTGTAATTAATAAAAGGTCCTGCCATAAAATCATTTTTCACTTCCCATTTACCTCTAGTTTCATAGGCTTTTTTCCCATCTATTTCTGCATCATAGGTGAACGGTGTATACGCTTGTTCGGTAATCATGTACATTCCTTCTTTGCTTCCAGGAATGTATTTTTCACCAATAACATCTCTCATCTTGGTGATATTATCTGCTACTTTAGCTTCGTCTTCCAGCGGATAACTGTATACTAATATATTATTTGATCCGTCTCCTCTAGCAATTCCGCTTTTTAAATGTTGACGTAACCATAAAAACTCACCTGTATCTTCAACTAAATTATACCTTTCAGGAATTGTAATTGTAACTCCTAAATTTTTAATTGTTTTAAACTTACTCTCATCTAACTTTTCTTTATGGAAAATTTTCTGAACAAACTTAACATCTTCATCTTTGAATAATTGTAAGATTTCTTTTCCTCTAGTACGGATTAAATTTACAATACCTTCTTTATCTTTTGCTGTTGCATAAACTAATATTTGAGGCTGTGCGTATTTGTTTTTTTCAACTGTTATTTTTTCTTGTTCTCCTTCTCTAACTATTAAAACAGCCTTTGCATTTCTTATAAAACCTTTATATCCTGTAGGGTCAATTTGGCTTACAGATAATAATGTTTCTGGCTGCGGCAAACCTACTTGATGCTCTCCAAAAGTAGTACGAATTTCATCTCCTATTCTTCCTTCCCAATCAACTCCTTTTACAACTACCAAAATTTTATTGGTGTTACCTGTTGATGTGGGTAAAACATGATTATTTTTTCCTCCTTCTGTTTTACATGATATTGATATAAAAATCAATGCAAAAAAGGTTAATAGTTTATTCATAGTTGATAGCGTTTAAATAATTGGTTTTAACTTTTAAAAATTTTAAGCTTCATTCCTGGCTTTAAACTTTTAGCACTCCAAATATTGTTCCATTTTTTAATTTCATCGATAGAAACTGTAGGATATTTTTTAGAAATAGTCCATAGAGAATCTCCAGACTTAACAACATAAACCTCATGCTTGCCTTTTGGAGTTGCTACTTTCTTTTGTGAAACCTCTTTTGGAATTGCCATTTTCTTCGGATAAATACTTAATCGCTGGCCTATTTTTAAGTGATGTGTTCGTAAACCATTCCATTTTTTAATATCGCTAACTCGTACACCAAACTTATTCGCTATTTTTCCTAAATAATCTCCACTTCGTACTTTATAACGAATACGTTTATCCATTTCAAAGTACTTAGGTAATGGTTTTTCTCTTTTCGCTTCATCTTCGTTAGCCAATGCATAAATTTCTTCTTCCTTTTCTAAGAACTCAATCATATCTCTTCGAGGTAATCGAACGGCATAGTTCTTTTCTTTTACATACGGAATGATATCTAGCTTATAAGACGGATTTAAAAATGATAACAAATCAGAATTAATACCTGTTTTCTCAGAAATTTGATCAAAACTAATGGTTCTCTTTACACGAATTGTATCTGTCTCAAAATGGAAAATCTTTGGAGGTTCAGGATAAATATGATGTTTATCTGCATACTCAAAAATATACATTGTCGCATAAAATGCAGGAACGTATCCTGCTGTTTCTGTAGGTAAAAACGGACGAATATTCCAATAATTCTTATATCCTCCTGAACGTTTTATTGCTTTTGAAACATTTCCAGGCCCTGAATTATACGCCGCTAAAGCTAAATCCCAATCACCAAAAATTTTATATAATTGACTTAAGTATTGACATGCTGCAATGGTAGATTTTACAGGATCTTGGCGTTCATCTACATACGAATTTACCTTTAAATCAAACTGAACACCTGTTCCGTACATAAACTGCCATAAACCGGTAGCTCCTACCCAAGAACGAGCATCAGGTCGTAATGCAGATTCAACAATTGCCAAATACTTCATTTCTAAAGGAATGTCGTACTGATCTAAATATCGCTCAAACATTGGAAAGTAATACTTAGCACGCGCCATTAAAGCCGGATAATATTTTTTTCTATGCTTTAAATAGCTGTTAATTACTTTTTCTAACGCAGGATTGTACTCTAAATGAAAAGGAGTTCTTACGTTTAAATCGTGTAATCTTTTCTTTAACAATTCTGTAGTAAGTACTGTTGTTGTATTACCTAAAATGTCTTTATCGCTAATAACATATTGAATACTATCAAACAACGAAGAATTAAACTTTTCTTCTACCAATAAGCTATCAATCATTTTTAAATCCTTTGTAGAAAATAACTCTTGATAATTTACTGAATCTTTCACGATAAGTTCAACATCAATACTGTCTTTAACTACCAAAAGGCTGTCGTTTGGTTGTTGCGCTATGATGGATGTTGTAAAAAGGAGTAGTGCTAGTAATTTTTTCATGTTGGTTTTTATAAATCTAATTCAACTGCAATCGGACAGTGATCTGAATGCTTCGCTTCTGGTAAAATATACGCTCTTGAAATTTTATCTTTCAATGGTTCGGTTACCATATTGTAATCAATACGCCAACCTTTGTTATTCGCTCTGGCATTTGCGCGATAGCTCCACCACGAATACTCTTGTTTTTCTGGATGTAAGTGACGGAAACTATCAATAAACCCGCTATTAATAAACTTACCTAGCCATTCACGCTCTTCTGGTAAAAAACCAGATACTCCTTTCATTTTTGGGTTGTGAATATCTATTTCTTCATGACAGATATTGTAATCTCCACAAATAACTAAATTCGGAATTTCCTTTCTTAACTCAGTAGCATACTCAAGAATTTCATCCATATAATTGAACTTATAATCTAATCGATCACTGTTCGTTCCTGAAGGCAAGTACATACTCATTACAGATACCTCATCAAAATCTACACGAAGGTTTCTTCCTTCAAAATCCATTGATTCGATTCCAGTTCCGTACTCTACATGATTTGGTTCTTCTTTACAGAAAATAGCCACGGATGAATATCCTTTTTTTTCTGCTGAAAACCAATAGTGATAAGGGTAACCTGCATTTTCAAACTCAGTTACATCTAACTGTTCTTTATGAGCTTTAGTTTCTTGAATACAGATTACATCAGGATTTGCAGCTTGAAGCCAATCAATAAATCCTTTTTTAAGTGCTGCTCGTATTCCGTTTACGTTGTATGAAATTATTTTCATCTATTTATTTAAAATACAAAAACGTAAAGCTTAATGCTTTACGTTTTTTTTTAATACTATAATTTTGTTAAAAATTCATCTCAGGAATATCTCCTTCGACTACTAAAGTACCTTCAGTGGCAGCTTGAATTTCTTCAACAGAAACTCCCGGAGCTCTTTCTAACAAGTAAAATTTATTGTCTTTAATTTCTAATACCGCTAAATTGGTTACAATTTTTGTTACACAACCTACACCAGTTAATGGCAACGAACATTTTTTTAATAATTTAGATTCTCCTGCTTTATTGGTATGCATCATCGCTACAATAATATTATCTGCAGAAGCTACTAAATCCATCGCTCCACCCATTCCTTTTACCATTTTTCCTGGGATTTTCCAATTGGCAATATCTCCGTTTTGAGCCACTTCCATCGCACCTAAAACGGTTAGTTGTACGTGTTGCCCACGGATCATAGAAAAACTAGTTGCAGAATCAAAAATAGACCCTCCATCTAACACTGTTACGGTCTGTTTTCCTGCGTTAATTAAATCAGCATCTTCAGTTCCTTCAACAGGAAAAGGCCCCATTCCTAATAATCCGTTTTCTGATTGAAACTCAACTTCAATTCCTTCAGGAATATAGTTTGCAACTAAAGTAGGAATACCAATTCCTAAATTAACATACCATTTGTTTTGTAATTCTTTAGCTATTCTTTGTGCTATTTGTTCTTTTGTTAACATAATTTTACAATTTGTTAATTTGAAGATTTGGTCAATTATTTTCTTTTTGATGTTGAAATAATTTTGCTAATTATTTTAATAATAGCTTTTAAATCTTCTTTAAGTTGTTTGTTTGGGCTTGGATAAAACTCTGACTGTTCACAAAGTAATAACCAATATTCTAACTCATCAGCTTCTTTTGCTGAAATTTTAAATTTATGTATAAAATCTGCTTTACTCTCTGCATTTTGCGCTTCTCTAATATTGGCTCCAATTGAGGTTCCACTTCTAAAAATTTGAGAAGCCATTTCATATTTATGTAAAGCTCTTATTTGTTCAGAAAATTTAATGATTTCAAGAGAAAATTCTAAAGTTAATTTTACAATTATATTCTCCTTATCACTTCTCATTAAATCACTTTCAAATTTCCAAATTAACAGAATTACTTAGAACGAACCGTTCGTTGTTCAATTCTCTTTTCATACTTCTCTCCTTGAAAAATACGTTGTACAAAAATTCCTGGAATGTGAATTTGATTTGGGTCTAACTCTCCTGCAGGAACTAACTCTTCTACTTCGGCAACCGTAATTTTAGAAGCTCCGCACATATTTGGATTAAAGTTACGCGCAGTTCCTTTAAAAATTAAGTTACCCGCAGTATCTCCTTTCCATGCTTTTACAAATGAAAAATCTGATTTAAAAGCTGGTTCTAATACGTACATTTTTCCATCGAACTCACGTGTTTCTTTACCTTCTGCTACTTCTGTACCATAACCTGCTGGTGTATAAAATGCTGGAAAACCTGCTTGTGCTGCTCTACATTTTTCAGCCAAAGTTCCTTGTGGAGTTAATTCTACCTCTAATTCTCCTGATAACATCTGGCGTTCGAATTCGTCATTTTCTCCAACATAAGAAGAAATCATTTTCTTTATTTGACGATTTTGTAATAATAATCCTAAGCCAAAATCATCAACCCCTGCATTATTAGAAATACAAGTAACATCTTTTACTCCTATTTTAACTAACTCTGCAATAGCATTTTCAGGAATACCGCATAAACCAAATCCACCTAACATAAAAGTCATTCCGTCTTTTACGCCTTCTAATGCTTCTTGTACGTTATTTACTTTTTTATTTATCATTATAGTTGTTGTTTTAAAGCTTCGTTACTAAAAATCTGTATCGTTAAGGTTCTCTTCTTCATTAGAGGATTCTGTTTTTGAACAATCTAAATTAATGCTAACATTCTTTGGTTTTTCAAAATTACCTTTACTCACATCTAATGTCTTGTCTTCATAACACTTTCGCATAAAAATTGCCCAAGTTGGTAGTGACATTGTTGCCCCTTGACCATACCTTAACCCAGCAAAGTGCGTAGCTCTATCTTCTCCACCTGTCCAAACACCCGTAGCTAGGTTTGGGACTATTCCCATAAACCAACCATCTGATTGATTTTGAGTAGTACCAGTTTTTCCTGCAATCGGATTGGTAAACCTGTAAGGGAAACCTGTAACCGCATCTCCTCCTGACGTATAATTAGATCGTAAACGTGCTCCTGAACCTATTTGGGTAACTCCTTTCATTAAATCTAATATTACATACGCAGACTCTTCACTTAATACCTCTTTGGTTTCAGGAACAAATTCTTGTAAAACAGTTCCGTTTTTGTCTTCTATTCTAGTAACCATTAACGGACTTACACGTAACCCTTTATTTGCAAATGTTGAATAAGCACTTACCATTTCCATTAATGATAAATCAATAGCACCTAATGCAATAGAGGGATTTGCCTCTAATTTAGATGTTATTCCAGCAGATTCTGCTAATCGTACCACATTTATAGGTGAGACTTTGTCTATTAACTGCGCCGTAATTACATTTACCGATTGCGCTAATGCATCTTTTAAAGTTAATTCTTCTCCATATTTACCTCCAGCATTCTTTGGTGTCCAATCCTCTGGCATTCCATATTTTTCCTTAGGAATAGTATATGGTGTATTTGGCAACTTATCACAAGGAGACATTTTTAATTGATTAATTGCTGTAGCATACACAAAAGGTTTAAAGGTAGAACCTACTTGACGCTTTTGTTGCTCTACTGCATCGTATTTAAAATACTTGTGATTAATACCTCCTACCCAAGCTTTGATATGACCTGTTTGCGGTTCAATAGATACTAAACCTGAACGCAAGAAATATTTATAGTGACGAATAGAATCATACGGTGTCATTACCGTATCGCGTTCTCCTTTCCATGTGAAGATTCGCATATCTGTTGCGGTATTAAATACCTCGTCTATTTCTTTTTCAGATTTACCTCCAGCCTTCAATCGCTTATAGCGATCTGAATTTAGTTTAGCTCTTCGTAAAATTCCTTCTATCTCTCTTTTGTCTATATCGTAAAAAGGAGCTGTTTTATTACGCTTTTGTTCTTTGTCAAAATACGTTTGAAGGTTAGATATATGTTCTACTACCGCTTCTTCTGCGTATTGTTGCATACGTGAGTCAATCGTTGTGTAAACTTTTAATCCATCTCTATAAATATTATACTCTTCACCATTTGCCTTAGGATGTTCTTTTGCCCATTCCTTTAAATAGTTTCGTAAATGCTCTCTAAAATAAGTAGCTAAACCATCACTATGACTTTCAGGAGTAAAATTTATTTTTAATGGTAACTTTTGTAATGAGTCTTTTTCTTGTTCTGTTATAAACCCATTTTTTTCCATTTGACCAAACACTACATTTCTACGTGCTAATGATTTATCTTTTGAACGCTCTCTATGTGGATTAAACTGACGTGGGTTTTTTAACATCGCCACTAAAATAGCAGACTCTTGCAAATCTAAATCTTTAGGTTCTTTTCCGAAGTAAATACGAGCTGCTGAACGAATACCCACCGCATTAAAGATGAAATCTTGCGTATTAAAATACATCGTCACAATCTCTTCTTTAGTGTATTGACGCTCTAACTTAACTGCTACTACCCATTCTTTAAGTTTTTGTGATAATCTTTTAAAGATATTACTAGAACCTCCTCTGTTAAATAAGTTTTTAGCTAACTGTTGTGTAATGGTACTTGCTCCACCTGACCTTCCTAAGTTAGCAACCGCTCTAGCAGTTCCTCTAAAGTCAATTCCTGAATGTTCGTAAAAACGTTCGTCTTCTGTAGCAACTACAGCTTTTATTAAGTTTTCTGGTAAATCTTTATATTGAATTGGAGTTCTATTCGCGTTTACATAGTATTTACCTAAGGTTTTTCCATCTGAAGAAATTACTTCTGTTGCTAAATCACTTCTTGGGTTTTCTAGTTCTTCAAAAGTAGGTAAAGCACCAAACACACCCCAAGAGGCAAGTAAAAACAGAAGACCTAACGCAAGAAAGCCTCCTATAATAATACCCCAAAACCATTTAATGTATTTACTAAAATTTGCTGTTTTTTTCTTTGTCATTTATTGTGTTTTTTCAATTCTAAATCCTACATGAGTTATTCCTTCTAATTCTTCTATGCCCTGAATTTCTCCGTTTTTTCGCATAGCTTGACGAACTTTAAAGATATAATCTCCCGTGCTTGGAAATGTTATGTTTTCTTTATAAAAAAGTTTATTCTCCTTGATATCGGAAAAACCTTGCCCTAAAAACTTTCCTGTAACATCTGCCATATCATACTCTAAAGTATCGACAATAACTTGACCGTCTGGAAAATTCATTTGGGCTATCAAAAAAAGAGACCGTCTGGAAAATTCATTTGGGCTATCAAAAAAAGATTACTGTACTCGTAATCTTTATTATTTCTAAGATTTATAAATAGGTTTTTCTTATTTATTGAATCATTAACTGGAAATGTAAATTGTATCGTATTTGTTCTATGCCAAGCACTCTTTGGAAGTGCCACATATTCATCAAAATCACTATTTGACTTACACGATACAATTAGTGTAGCTATAAAAAAAAGTAAACCAATTTTAGTTCTCATTATTGGGGTTGTTTTTAGTATCGCTATTATTTTTTTTACGCTGATTATTATTCTTTCTTCTCGGATTTCTAGGCTTTTTTTGTTGCCCTTGAGTTGGCTTTTCTGCTGTACCACCTGCTTCAGGTTTTGGTTTCCTGTTTCTCGGATTGTTTTTAGGCCTTGGCTTTCTGTTGTCAACTCGTTTTTTATCTGGTTTCGGCTCTCCTTCTGCCTTTTTTACCTGTTTTGCTTGAGGTTTTCTTGTTGTTTTAGCCTCAGAAGCCTGATTTTCTGGTTTTTTACTTACAGGTTTCCTTGATCTTCTTCTGTTATTTCTGCTTTTCTTAGGAGCATCAAAACGGGTTAAACTGTCTTGGCCTACAACATTTTCAAAATCTATTGGAGTTTCTTCTGCTATCTCTAATTCGTATTCTTCTAACGGTAAAGCAAGCTCATTATTTTTGTTCATTTCTATAATTTCATGAACTTGTTCTAACGATAGTTTGTACCATTTAAAACTTTCTTCTTTATAAGTGTACCAAAGTAGTTTTTTAAAGATATCCATCTTAACAAAAACAGCGTCTCCTTTTTCTGTTTTTAGCACTTTATCTTGCTTTGGAAAGCTTTGTAATGCATCTAAATACGTATCTAATTCGTAGTTTAAACAACATTTTAACTTACCACACTGTCCTGCTAGTTTTAACGGATTTAATGATAGCTGCTGATAGCGGGCTGCTGCTGTATTTACTTTTCTAAAATCGGTTAACCAAGTAGAACAACATAATTCTCTACCGCAAGAGCCAATTCCTCCTAAACGAGCTGCCTCTTGACGCATTCCTACCTGACGCATTTCTACTCTAATAGAAAAAGCGCTAGCTAAGTCACGAATTAACTGACGAAAATCTACACGTTCATCTGCTGTGTAATAAAACGTAGCTTTGGTTCCGTCTCCTTGATATTCAACGTCAGAAAGTTTCATTTTTAAGCCTAAACGGCTAACAATTTCTCTTCCTTTTCGTTGTGTTTCTAATTCTCTTCCTCTGGCTTCTTGCCAAACATCAATATCTTTTTGAGAGGCTTTTCTGTAAATTTTCTTTACTTCATCACTATCTGCAGTAATTTTTCTTTTTTTCATTTGAACTCTTACAAGCTCTCCTGCTAAAGAAACAATACCAACATCGTGCCCTGAAGATCCTTCAACTGCAACCACATCTCCCATGGAAAGAGTTAAGTTTTCAGAGTTTTTATAAAAATGTTTTCGTCCATTTTTAAAACGGACTTCAAAAATATTAAATGGTGCTTCACCTGAAGGTAAAGTCATATTTGATAACCAATCAAAAACAGCGAGTTTATTTCCACTTCCACATGTGCCTGTTGCACAATTTCCGTTACTCTTACAGCCATTTGGCACACCGCTTTTGTTAGTTGAGCAACTGCTACAACTCATACGATAGTATATTTTTTTGAAATATTTTTTAAACCTGTGGTATTTACAGTATCAAAAAATATTTTTATTATTTGATTTTCAGTCGTATAAAATTTACTTTATAACAACTATCCTTAATCTGTAAAGATACATATTCTAATGAAAAGTGAAAATTGATTTTTTTTAAAAGAAAAGTGCGCTTTTTTTCCACAAAAAAGTATGTTTCATAAGAAATATCCAAAAAAACAAGAAAGATAATTTTAGTTAAAACTACAGTTTGTACCCAATACTAAATAACACAACTCTTGGCATTATATGTGTTTTAGTTTCAGAAATTAAGTAATCTGAAAAACTATTACTTTGCCTGAAGTTTGTATTAAATAAATTTTGAGTTGTAAGTTTAAATAACCATGGACTATCTTCTTTTTGATACGATAAAGTAGCATTTGCAATGTCATACTTATTTTTAACTACTAATGATTTATTTTGATAATCATAATGCCTATAATCAAAATTAAAAATAAAACCTTTTAAAAAATCATAATCTATAGTTACAAAAGGCTCATTGATTATAAAACTTGAGGTAGAATTACTAGAAGTGTAGTTACCTCTGGTTCTTTTATAACCAACCTCTATCGTTGGAAACTTATCTAATAAAGTTTCTGCACCTATTTCAAAGTTGTAGTTGGTATTTTTATTTGTTACAAAGACATTATTAACACTTTGTAAGTACTTTGAATTATTATATGCCCCGCTAAGTTTATAACGTATTTTTTTTATTTTCTTTCTTAAAGAACCTCTAACACTCCAATCTTCATTCGGGTTTTCAAGTAACTGTGTTGTTAAAAAGCGATTTACACCATCAAAATTCACAGCATTTCTAAAACCTTTTACTTTTTTAGTATATCGCGCTGTTCCAAATAACACCAACCCTTTATATAAACTAAAACGACTGTAACGTATACGTGCCGAATGATATAGTTCATTTTCTAAATTTGAGTTCCCTCTAAACACCGAGTTATAAGATTGTAAGTAAAAACGATTGGCTAACTGAGAAGCATTTGAAAAGTTTGTTTTTAAATTATAATTCAACTCTATTTTCTTTGACTTATTGAATTCTACTTTCATTAAAAAGTCGGGCAGTAATACCCACTTCTGTTTATCAATAAGCTGTTCCTGTTTTACCTTCCAATGGTAGTTATGCAAGTAGGCACCTTGTTTAAACGTAAATATTCCTGTACGGAATTTGTAATGAATCCCTGCAAAAAAATCGTTATGTTTAAAAATAGTATTGTTGTTAAATCCGTCTGATGTAAAATCATTCCTACTCTCATCGTCTAATAACTGAAAATCATTACTTGAAAACTTTTCTTGTTGATAGGTATTTCCAATTGTCGAATAAATGTGGTTATTAGTATTTAACACCCAAAAATCTTTAAAAACTGTGTATAAATAGTGTTTCTCAGTAAACTTGTCTTGAAATAACCGCAATTGACTTTGTGTAGTATCTACAGGCTGTACAATATTTTGTATAGTTTTAGCGTATGTGTCTGATGCTATCCAACTACTATTAGGACTATTCTTGTCAAACGTATAATCAGCTATTGCAGAAAAGGTATGTGTATTAGACTGGTCTTTGTGCCATTCAATATTTTGATTTACATACCAAATATTATTTTCTCTATCAGTAAAAATGTTATTATTATCTGTATTAATTACAGACGAAATGCTATTTTCATTAGATATATTCGATTTTTTTACCTGAGTTCTTACATACCATTGCTCTTTGGTATTTGGAGCATACTCCATATTTAATTTACCAATACCTAGCAAGTTTTCACTGCTTGACTTTTTACTTTTATCTTCACTAAACGTAATGTACTCATTAAGCACTTCACTAAAACTAGTAGTATTACTCTGTGAAAAAATCACATACCCAGAAACATCTAATTTACTCGCTACCGTTTTGGTTATATTCAACGCTCCAAAGCGTTGACTACTGCTTAAAACATCACTATTTTCTAAAAATTGAGAAAAATCACCACCTTTCCAGTTAAAGTTACCACTAAACACAGCATTAACACCTCCTTGGAAATTCATGTAATCTTCAAATGTAAATGTTTTTTCGCCTATATTATTTAGGTTCCCTATAAAGTTTACATTATTTTTTGGTGAATAATAAAATAAATTAGCACTAGCTTTATGGTAAGAATCATAACCAACATTAGCTCCTGCTTCAACATCTCCAAACACAAAACGCTTTTTGTCTTCTTTTAATTGAATGTTCATCGCCATATCATCAGAATCTGATACACCTTTTAAAAAAGCAACTTCATTATAGTTATCAATGACTTCTACCTTATCAACTGCATTCGCTGGAATATTCTCTACCCCCAGCTTGGTACCACCTCCAAAAAACTTTTTACCATCTACTAGTAGTTTAGTTACTTTTTTTCCTTGTACCGTAACCCCTCCGTTTTTATCTACTTCAATACCTGGCAGTTTTTTTAATACATTTTTTAGTTTACGTTCACTTCCATCTATAAACTTATCAGTATTATAAATAATAGTGTCTTGTTTTACGGTAACAGGTAATTCTATGATAACTTCATCTAACTGGTTTTTAGCCTCAACTAAAACAATATCTTTAATTATATTTTCAGCAGGTGTTATTGTAAAACTTGT
>NZ_JAPEHZ010000210.1 GCF_028823685.1 Tenacibaculum sp. L6
TAGAATTCATGCCCTGATCGGTGAAAAATTAAAAGAGGTATAGTGTTTGTCACCGAATTAAGATCTTCTTTGGTTAGCGCACCATGCCATGCTTGGTGATATCCCCAAACTAATACATAGTCTTTTTCTTTCCTTTCTTTGACTATGTTTTTTAACCCTTGAATATATTCTTCATGATTAGTAGCTGCAGGATATGTTTTATGTGGCATACGCCATTCATGGGGAGCTACGATATCATTGCCCAAAATAAAAGCACCAATAGAAACAGGGTGGGCATGAGGTTCTATAAAACCGGGCATGATGGTT
>NZ_JAPEHZ010000211.1 GCF_028823685.1 Tenacibaculum sp. L6
TGTGTCGTCGGTAACAGCTTCAGTGCCTTTATCGTCACCTTTATGTTCGGTAGCTATGTAAACAGCAGCACCAGTTTTATCTCCATCGAATAATTTAATCCATCTTGGAGCAGTACCTACGTAAGGAGCAATGCTGATTTCAGAACCTGTTTGTGTGAAATTTTGCCCACCTTTTACAGAATATTCAGTGTAGTTACCACCTGTATCTCCTGCATAACTAATGTTGAATATTGTGTTACCATCTTCCGAAGCTTGTAATCTGGCAGTCCTGTTTGATGGTACAATGAAACCGTTATTGAAAGGCTC
>NZ_JAPEHZ010000212.1 GCF_028823685.1 Tenacibaculum sp. L6
ATTCTTTTGATTTATCTAGTGTGTAGCTTCCTGCTTCTTCTACCGTTTCTATATCAACTACAACTTCAAAAGTATGATGCTTATATAAAAATTGGTTAATTGTAATTGTTTTATAGCTCTTTACAAAGTTACCATCAATGGTAATTTGCTTATCTAATGCTTCTTCTTTTATCTTATGCATGGGGGTATTTTTTCTTTGTTATAGTTAACTATCAACGCTTTTTTTGACAAAAAAAAGACCTTCCTTTATAAAAAGAGAAGGTCTTTAATAAATAAATTATATAAAACTAAAAGTTATTTAGTC
>NZ_JAPEHZ010000213.1 GCF_028823685.1 Tenacibaculum sp. L6
CTATCTTCTCTGTCAAGTCCGCTGTAAAAATGATTTAGTTGTATTTTGTGGTTTTTATTGATTTTATAAGAAACTCCAGTTCTTATTGAGGCAACATTTCTTTTGATGTTGAGAAGTGTCGGGCCACCTTCTTGCTGAGATTTCCAAGGATATTTATGATCAACAATACTTACTGTTCCATCTGGATTGAACTGTTCTCTCTGTAGTTTTACACCTTTCCAAGTATAGGCTTGACTTACCGTGTCGTTTACAACTCTATTTCTTGTGTCGTAAAGTCCAGTTATGTTAACATCTAATCCTTT
>NZ_JAPEHZ010000214.1 GCF_028823685.1 Tenacibaculum sp. L6
CAAAAGAAATAGCCGATAAGGCAGTTACCTTGCCATAGGATTTTGATATGTTGGATACGGTAATGCCCATGTTTACTCGAAATATTCGTCGTAGGCATTTACATTTTGCTCAATGCTCTTATAAATGCGTTGTGCTTCATCCAGTGTTTTAGCCTCTTCTAAAGCATCAATTTTTTCAATTAAAGGAAGTAACCATACGTGAAGATTATCGTGCGAAGGCGCTTTCATGGAACACTCCTTGATGACATAGTTTTTCTCTTTATTTAAGGCATTGACAATCTC
>NZ_JAPEHZ010000215.1 GCF_028823685.1 Tenacibaculum sp. L6
TTTCGTTTGTTTGCTACACTATTTTAATGAACTATTCACGTTAAAATCGGAACGCAAAGATACTACGTTTAATCTAAATAAAACAAGAAAAAATTAAACTATTTTTTAACCTTTTCTTTACGTATCCTACACCCTATTTTAATGAACGCTTACTAACTTCTTAAGCTTACAGCTTTTCCGTTTGCGGGTGCAAATATAGATACCTTTTTCATTATAACAAGCACTTTTTTTGCCTTTTTTCTAAACCTTTTTTAATACTTTAAAAATTAATGCTTTAC
>NZ_JAPEHZ010000216.1 GCF_028823685.1 Tenacibaculum sp. L6
TCGAAATAACAAACAAAATGTCATTTCTAATATGAGTGGTAACGAATATGAGAAATCTTATTAAAAGGAGTAACTCACAACTTTAAGATTTAGCTATGTTGAACGTAAAGATTTCCCCCTACGGTAGAAATGACGTATCCTTTTTTTGATTACCTTTTGACTACGCTCAGGCTACAGGGTTCAGTATCAGTTTGTGGTAAGGGACTTTTCTTTTTATTTCCCCATTCATTTTTTGCTTGTCCAAAAAACGAATCAAAAAAGGACACTTTTTCA
>NZ_JAPEHZ010000217.1 GCF_028823685.1 Tenacibaculum sp. L6
GAAAAAACTTTAACTCAATTTGGATTTTTCAATAATTTTTTTCTTATAGCTGCTATTGGAATTTTAGGTTTTGTACTTAAAGAAATCGAAACAGATAAACAAATTGAACTTTCTTTACAAAATATTAATTGGAAGATTACTTTAGCAAGGACTTCTGCATTATTAGCATTTACGTCAATATGCTTTGGAACAACTACAATGTTATCTAGATTATTTGACTTACGACTTACTAGGCATATAAATACTATACGTATTAAAGCTTTTAATA
>NZ_JAPEHZ010000218.1 GCF_028823685.1 Tenacibaculum sp. L6
GATGATTTTTTAGAAGTAGAGCCTTCTGATAGATTATCTGCAGAACAAATTGCAGAAGCTGCAGAGTTTAACCCTGATGTTGTTAAGGGTGGAATAGCTGGTTTATACCAATTAATGTATTTACCTGGAACAGGTGGTGTTGGTGGTGATGATGATTTCGGTCAAAAAGGAATTGACATTTGGACAGATATGTTATCAGCCGACATAGCACATTCTAAAACAGATTATGGATGGTATAGTAATTTTAGTAACTTACAAGCTACTG
>NZ_JAPEHZ010000219.1 GCF_028823685.1 Tenacibaculum sp. L6
TAAAATCTGTTTTTGCTCCAATAGCTTCTTGCCAGTAAAACTGAACTTGTACACGTCCTTTACTTTCTGGGTCTTTATTACTTACTACCTTAGCTACTTGATTATTAGCTACAGCTCGTGCTATATTTTCGTTTAATGGTAAACTTTTTGTGTTTGCTGGGATAGCTTCAAAGGTATTATGATACGCTCCTCCAACATCAGCATAATGACTTATTTGAGTTATAATATATTCTCCATACTGTTTTACAGTATATTCTCCTTCGT
>NZ_JAPEHZ010000021.1 GCF_028823685.1 Tenacibaculum sp. L6
GCTTTTTGATTTTATAATACTTTACAACTTATATTGCTCTGATAATGTCGTATTTAGTGACAATGTGATACTTCCCATTTTCTAAATCAACCAATACAGCTTGACTATCTTTATCTATTAATTTAGATACTTCTTCTATTGAAGCCGATTTTTTAACTATAGGATATGCTTTACCCATAACTTCTTTAATAGGCTTGTCTGCTACATTTTTATCTTCTAAATAACTATGTAACAAAGCAGATTCATCAACAGAACCTACAAATCCATTTACATCTCTTACAGGAATCTGTGATATTTTAAATGCACGCATTCTCTCAATTGCATGTGCAACCAACTCTTCTGTTTGAACAGTTACTAACGGTTTTTCGATATAATCTTTAATTAAATCTTCTGCAGTTGTAATTTCTTCTTCTAAGAAACCTCTATCACGCATCCAATCGTCATTAAACATTTTACCTACATAACGACTTCCATGATCGTGAAACAACACAACTACTACATCATCTGGTTTAAATTCGTCTTTTAACTGTAACAATCCTTTAATTGCTGAACCTGCAGAGTTTCCAACAAAAATACCTTCTTCTTTCGCTATCTTACGTGTATAAACAGCCGCATCTTTGTCGGTTACTTTTGTAAACCCATCAATTAAAGAAAAATCAACGTTCTTAGGTAAAATATCTTCTCCAATTCCTTCAGTAATGTAAGGATAGATTTCATTTTCATCAAAAATACCTGTTTCGTGATATTTTTTAAATACAGATCCATATGTATCTACTCCCCAAATTTTAATATTTGGATTCTTTTCTTTTAAAAATTTAGCAGTACCCGAAACTGTTCCTCCTGTTCCTACTCCAACAACAAAATGTGTGATTTTACCATCAGTTTGTTCCCAAATTTCTGGTCCTGTTTGCTCGTAATGCGCTTGCGCATTTGATGGATTGTCATATTGGTTCACATACCAAGAATTAGGAGTTTCTTCACCTAAACGCTTAGAAACCGAATAGTATGAACGAGGATCATCTGGTTCTACATTCGTAGGACAAACAACTACCTCTGCTCCTACTGCACGCAGAATATCCATTTTTTCTTTTGACTGCTTGTCTGAAATTACAAAAATACACTTGTACCCTTTTACAATAGCAGCCAAAGCTAACCCCATTCCTGTATTTCCTGAAGTACCTTCAATAATGGTACCTCCTGGTTTTAAACGACCATCTGCTTCAGCATCTTCAATCATTTTTAATGCCATACGGTCTTTTACAGAGTTTCCTGGGTTAAACGTTTCTACTTTAGCTAACACCAAAGCATCAACTTCTTTTGTTACAGAGTTTAATTGAACTAAAGGTGTGTTACCAATAGTTTCTAATATATTTTTTGCGTACTTCATATCTTGTAATTGTTATGCAAAACTAAGCAAATCGAATGGATTTTGAAGGGCGGATTTTGGTTATGATATATGAAGGTACAATCAACATTAAAAAGCATAATGCTAGCGTACCTATATTTAACAATAAAATCGCTAATAAATTAATATCTACAGGTACCGTAGAGACATAATAGGTTTCAGGATCTAAGCTTATTAATTTTGTGTACTTCTGAATTAAAAGAAGACTCAATCCGATAAGATTTCCCCAGAACAATCCTTTTAAAATTAAATACGAAGCATTGTATAAAAATATTTTTCTGATGCTCCAATTTACACTTCCTAAGGCTTTTAAAATCCCAACCATTTGTACACGTTCTAAGATAAGAACCAACAATGCTGTTACCATGTTTATTCCTGCAACTAACACCATAATTCCGATAATAAACCATACGTTGTTATCTAATAACTTTAACCATTCAAAAATTGCAGGATAATTATCAACAATAGTAATACTGTTTAACGTTGCTCCTATACTTGAATATACTTCGTCTCCTTTTTGTCTTAACTCATCGTAATCATCAATCAACACCTCAAAACCTCCTACTTGATTTTCCTCCCAACGAATAATCTGTTGCACTTCTCTTAAATCACCCAACACCATGATTTTATCAAACTGCTCAAAACCTGTATTGTAAATTCCAACAATTACGGGTTTTCTTCTTTTGAATTTTACTTGGCTATTTTCCGCACCAAACCATGTTTGAATCGTGTCGTTTAGTTTAAAGTTTAATCGATTAGCGATTGATTCTGAAATTAAAATTTCTCTATTTCTTTCTTGATTGAAGTTAGGCAAGCGACCTTCAACCAAACATTCTTTGAAAAAAGTAAAATCATAATCGGCTGAAACTCCTTTCAATATTATTCCTTCAAAATCGGACGGAGTTCTTATGATTCCTCCCACATTGGCAAAAGGTTGCACTTTTTTTATTCCATCAATATTTTTAAACTCTGGATAGAACTCTTGATTAATATCAATCGGAACTGTAGAAACATCCGAATTGTTATTATCGTAATTTACAATTTGAATATGACCTTTAAATCCGGTCATTTTATCGCGAACCTTGTTCTGAAAACCTGAGGTTATTGATACCGCAATCAGCATAATTGCCACTCCAAGTGCAATAGCAATGGTTGCAATGGTTATGATAGGTGATGAAATACTGCTTTTATACTGTTTTCCAGCAATGATTCGTTTTGCTATAAATAGTTCGAAATTCAAATGTTTTCTTTTTTACAAAACCAAAAGTAACTAATTCTTACGGAAAGAAAGAGAAGAATACTTAGGTTTTAATTCTTTAACTTTTATTATTCTTAAAAAATAGAAATCTGTACCTTTATCTTTTAATTTTTTATAGATGAAGCTTTCTTTTAATTCCGTTTTTTCCCTTTTTTTAGTATTCAGTTTTCAACTTACTTCTTGTGCGCAACCGCAAAAAAAATCACCCACTAAAGAAGTAGCTAAACAAGAAGAACCAAAAACTATTAAAACGGGTGCTGATAGAACCACAGCCTATCTTCCTCTTTTAAAAAATAAAAACATTGCTATTGTAGCCAATCAAACCTCGGTTTTACAAGTGTTACAACGAGCTGAAGTTGCTCCAAATATCATGGGGTCTAAAATGGTACAACATCACTTAGTTGATTATTTACATAATTACGAAGGAATTAACGTGCAAAAAGTATTTGCTCCTGAGCACGGTTTTAGAGGAAAAGCGGATGCTGGTGAAGCCATAGCTGATGGAAAAGATGTAAAAACAGGGATTCCGATTATTTCTTTATACGGAAAAAATAAAAAACCTTCACCAGAACAATTGAATGGAATTGATGTTGTTGTTTTTGACATTCAAGATGTAGGCGCACGTTTTTACACCTATATTTCCACATTACATTATGTGATGGAAGCTTGTGCCGAGGCAAATATTCCTGTGATTTTATTGGATAGACCAAATCCGAACGGACATTATATTGACGGTCCCATGTTAGAGCCTGAACATACAAGTTTTGTAGGGATGCATCCTGTTCCTGTTGTTTATGGTATGACGATTGGTGAGTACGGACAAATGATTAACGGAGAAAAATGGTTGGCTAATGAAGCGAAATGCGATTTAACAGTAATTCCTTTAGAAAATTACACACATCAATCAACCTATAGTTTACCCATAAAACCGTCGCCTAATTTACCGAATGATGTTTCTATTAACTTATACCCTAGTTTGTGCTTTTTTGAAGGAACAAACGTTTCTGCTGGTAGAGGAACTGACAAACAGTTTCAAATTTACGGTTCACCATATTTAGAAAAAACTGGTTTTAGTTTTACTCCGCAACCGAATGAGGGAGCAAAACACCCAAAATATAAAGGAGAACTATGTTTTGGAGAAGATTTAAGCACTCACAACCGTTTAGCTAACTTAGATCTTAGTTGGTTGAAAAAAGCGCACGAACAGTCTCCTAAAAAAGATTTTTTCAATGCTTTTTTCACCAAATTAGCAGGAACTAAAAAACTACAAGAACAAATTGAACAAGGGCTTTCTGAAGAAGAAATTAAAGCAAGTTGGCAACAAGGTTTAAATGACTTTAAAAAAGTACGTGAGCAGTATTTGTTGTATGAGTAATTTAACTTAATGAAAAATTAAATTCGATATCTAAAACATCATCATTGAAATGATGGGTGCCTTAATCATTTTAACTGTATTAATGAACAGAATTCTAATTTTAATATTCTTATTTTTTTCTATAAGTTTTGGATTTACTCAAAACCAAAAATTACTCTCGAAAAAATTAGTCGATATATCAAAAACACCAATTTGGAATAAGATTTCTCAGAACAATGAATTAAAAACAAATTTTAAGCATTTAAAAAAACTGAATTTCTATTTCATTACTTATCAAAGTGACAACTCAAAAGTTAAAGGTTTATTAATCGAACCTAAAAATCAAGGAAAATATCCAGTTGTGATTTTTAATCGTGGTGGAAACAGACACTTTGGAAAATTAACGCTAGCGACAATGATAATATATACCTCAAAATTAGCTGAACAAGGTTATGTAATTATTGGCAGTAATTATCGAAAAAAAGATGAATTTGGAGGAGCGGAAATTAATGACGTGTTAAATTTAACTAAAATAATAAAAGACATTAAAAAAGCTGACTCGGATTGTATTGGAATGTTTGGTTGGTCGAGAGGTGGAATAATGACCTATTTGGCTCTTCAAAAATCAGACAAAATAAAAACAGCAGTGGTTGGGAATGGACCTACCGATTTATTTGGTTTAATTTCCGATAGACCAGAAATGGAATCAAAAGTTATAGCAGAATGTGTACCAAATTATTCAGAAAATAAAGAATCTGAATTAAAAAAACGTTCTGTAATTTATTGGGCAGACGAATTAGATAAAAATAGTAGTCTTTTAATTTTGTGTGGAAATAATGATAAAAGAGTAAACCCTGAACAAGCCGATAGAATTGCAGAAAAAACTAATAAAAATTAAATATGACTTTGAATTAAAAAAGTTTGATACAGATCATTACTTTTCAGAATATAAATCGGAATTGAACGAGATAATAATAGAGTGGTTTGATAAACGATTAAAGAAATAAAATACGGGTATTAATAATCTATATCTTTTACTACAAGTTTATATAGTTAGCCTCTATAAAAACCCCTGCTCTTTCATCCACTTATTAGAATAAATTTTGTTCATATAACGAGAACCGTGATCTGGTAAAATTACTACCACTACACTATTTTCATCAAAAAATCCGTTATCTGCGTATTGCTGTGTAGCTTGTAAAGCTGCTCCTGAAGTATATCCAGCAAAAATTCCTTCAGCTTTTACTAATTCTCTCGCTTTTAAAGCAGCTTCTTTATCTGATACTTTTTCGTACACATCTACTACATCAAAATCGGTGGAAGTAGGAATTAAGTTCTTACCTAATCCTTCAATTTTATAAGGGCTGATTTCATTGGCGTCAAACTCACCGGTTTCGTGGTATTTTTTAATCACAGAACCCATGGCATCAACTCCTAAAATTTGAATATCAGGATTCTGTTCTTTTAAATAGCGTGCAGTTCCAGAAATTGTACCTCCTGTCCCGCTTGCTGCAACTACGTGGGTTACTTTTCCTTCGGTTTGTTCCCAAATTTCTGGTCCCGTACTCTTATAATGTGCTTCAATATTTAGTTCATTAAAATACTGATTGATATAAATAGACCCTGGATTTTCTCTATGCAATCTTTTAGCTACTTCGTAATACGAACGAGGATCGTCAGGAGTAACATTTGCAGGACAAACATGTACTTCTGCTCCCATAGACTTTAACATGTCTATTTTGTCTTGAGAAGACTTATCACTCACTGCCAAAATACATCGATATCCTTTTACAATACTAATCATTGCTAATGAAAACCCTGTGTTACCAGATGTTGTTTCAACAATAATATCTCCTTCTTTTACGATTCCTTTTTGTTCTGCTGTTTCTATGATATGCAATGCAATTCTATCTTTAGCAGAGTGACCTGGATTAAAAGCTTCAACTTTTGCATAGTAAGTACCCGGTAAATCTTGGGTAATTCGATGCAGTTGAATCATGGGGGTTTGACCTACTAAATCTATTATTGAATTGGTTATACCTTGATGTCTTTTCATTATGTTTTATAAATAAGAAAAAGTGTCATTACGAAAAACGGACACGAAAAATCTGTTGAGATTGTTCGTTGCTTTCGCAATGACACTTACACTCAATCGAGCGCAAAAATATAATTATTTTTTTAACTTACCTTCTAACATTAAAAAGAACGTGTATTCTTCTGCAGTTTCTTTTAAAGCATCAAACCTTCCAGATGCTCCTCCGTGACCTGCTTCCATGTTTGTATGTAAGAATAATAAATTATTATCCGTTTTTAACTCACGTAGTTTAGCTACCCATTTTGCTGGCTCCCAGTATTGTACTTGGCTATCATGCAAACCTGTAGTTACTAACATATTTGGATATGCCTTTGCTTCAACTTGATCGTATGGAGAATACGATTTGATATAATCGTAATATTCTTTATTGTTAGGATTCCCCCACTCATCATACTCACCTGTTGTTAATGGAATACTATCATCTAACATCGTAGAAATTACATCTACAAACGGTACTGCAGCAATTATTCCGTTATATAACTCTGGATTCATGTTTATAACAGCTCCCATTAATAAACCTCCAGCAGAACCTCCCATAGCATATAAATGCTCTGGTGATGTATAACCGTTATCTATTAAATATTTAGAACAATCGATAAAATCGGTAAAGGTGTTTTTCTTGTTCAACATTTTACCATCTTCGTACCATTCACGTCCTAAATACTGACTTCCTCTAATATGCGCTAATGCATATACAAATCCACGATCTAATAAACTTAAACGTGTTGTTGAGAATCCGTCATTAATTGTATATCCGTAAGAACCATATGCATATTGTAAAATTGGCGTGTTTTTATCAAGCTTGGTATCTTTATGGTGTACAATTGATAACGCTACTTTTTTACCATCACGAGCAGGTACCCAAATACGCTTACTTACGTAATTGTTCTTATCAAACTTTCCTCCTAAAACTTCTTGTTCTTTTTTAATTTCTTTTGATTTGTCTTTCATATTGAAATCAATCACAGAACTTGGAGTTGTCATTGAGTTATATGAATAACGGATTACCTCAGTATCAAATTCTGGATTTCCATATACACCTGCTGAATAGGTTTCTTCATCAAAAGGTAAGTAGTAATCTTCTGTTCCATCCCATCTTTTGATACGGATTTTATTCAATCCATCATTTCTTTCCTCTAAAACTAAATAATCTTTAAAAATTGAAAAATCTTCAAATAAAGTGTCATCTCTATGAGGAATTACATCTACCCAGTTTTCTTTTCCTGGTTTATCTACAGGAGTTTTCATTAACTTAAAGTTAGTCGCTCCATCTTTATTTGTTTTGATGTAAAAATGATCTCCATAATGTGCTACGTCATATTCTAAATCTCGCTCACGAGGTTGAATAATACGTAATTCTCCATCAGGGTTATTAGCGTCTAATACATGGTACTCTGTAGAAACTGTACTATACGAACCTATTATGATATAATCCTTAGATTTTGACTTGGTAACAAAAGCTCCGAACGTATCATCTTTTTCCTCATATACTAATTCATCTAAAGATGCATCAGAACCCAACGTATGTTTATAAATTTTTGAAGAACGTAATGTTACAGGATCTTTTTTAGCATAAAACAACGTTTTATTATCATTTGCCCATACAGAACCTCCAGTCGTGTTTTCGATGATATCTTTATAAATATCTCCTGTTTCAAGGTTTTTTATTCTGATAAAATACTGACGACGGCTTACTGTATCTGTAGCAAAAGCTATCATTTTATTATCTGGAGACACATTCAATCCTCCTAACTGAAAATAATCATACCCTTTAGCTTCATCATTCACATTAAACATGATTTCTTCCTCAGCCTCTAAAGTTTCTTTTTTACGGCTATGAATTGGGTACTGTTGCCCTTTTTCGTAACGAGTAATATAAAAATACCCATCTTTTTTATACGGAACAGACTCGTCGTGCTCATTTCTTGAAACAACTCTTCTTGAAACTCTTTCGTTTCTTTCGTCATTTCATCATAATAAGTATTCTCTGCGTTTAGGTAATCGTATACTTTTTGAGTTTGTTCATCTTTAACCTCAGCATTTTTTTGCTCGTCGGTTAAACGCATCCAAAAATAATCATCAGTACGAACATCTCCATGTTTCTCTAACTTTGTCGGTTGTTTTTCAGCAACTGGAGCTTTGATATCTTTCTTCATTTCTTGCTTTTTACAAGACGCAAAAATAAGACTAAATGCCAAAGCTGGTAGCATTAATTTTTTCATTTTTAAAGTTGGTTTATATTTCTTGTGAAAATACTATTTTTGTTGTTAAGTAAATCATAAAAATAAAAGGATTATGTTCGGAGATATTTCTGGAATGATGGGTAAATTAAAAGAAGCCCAACAAAAAGTAGAAGAAACTAAAAAACGTTTAGATACCGTTTTAATTGATGAAAGTATTGCTGATGGAAATGTAAAAGTTACCGTAACGGCAAATAGAGAAATAAAAGCTATTACTGTTGACGAATCTTTATTAGAAGATAAAGAAGAGCTAGAAGATTACTTAATTTTAGCTTTAAACAAAGCGTTAAAGCGTGCTGGTGAAATTAACGAACAAGAATTAGCAATTGCTGCAAAAAGCGGTATGCCAAACATTCCTGGAATGGATAAGTTTAAATAATAGGCTATGTTTTTACAATTAGAAGATTATATGCTACCCTGCTTAAACAAACAGTTCTTTGGAATGGATTGTTTAGGCTGCGGCATACAACGTGCGTTAAGCTTAGTTTTTCATGGGGAATTTATAGCGGCTTTTAAAATGTACCCCGCTATATACACCTTACTAGCCTTAGCGTTTGTAGTTGCTATTAACTTCTTTTATAAAGTAAAATACGCTCAAAAAATAATCAGTATATTGGCTATCGTTAACATAGCCATTATTGTGATTAGCTATGTAATAAAAATGAATCAAATAATTTAAACTTTAGAAAAACTATGGAAAAACAATTCAACCCTACTGTTATTTACGTATTATCAATCATCAGTTTTTTATGTTGCTGTTTTGCTGGGTTAGGTATTGTATTAGCTTTACCAGCTTTTATTATGGCTAACGGTAAACTAAAAGAAGCTGAAGCTAACCCTGAGCAATATAATGCTGCTACAATAAAATCTATAAAAACAGCTAAAACGGTTGCTATGATTGCTTTAATATTAAATGCAATTTATTTATCAATGACTATTTACAGAGTTGCTACAACAGATTGGGATGTTCTTATGGAAGAATACAATAGACAATTAGAGCAATATCAATAATATCTCACAAAAAAAGCGACCATTTGGTCGCTTTTTTTATATCATTCCTTTTGCTTTAAACTCAAGGTACTTATTTATAACATTAACTGATAAATGCTGCGGCTTGGTTAAAATAGCATGTATTGCATTTTTCTCTAATTCTTTTATCATCAAACGTTTTTCGTATGCGTATTTCTCAGCAATCGTTTTGTGGTACACACTTTGTAAATCTTCTGCATTTTCTTTAATTAACGTATCTAACTCTGTGTTTTCAAAGAAAACAGTTACCAATAGATGTTTTTTAGCAATCACCTTTAAGTAAGGTAATTGACGTTTTAAAGCTGAAATATGCTCAAAATTCGTATATAAAATCAGTAAGCTTCGCTGATTTATTTTCCTTTTAATATTAGCATACAATAATGCATAATTAGCATCTGAAAAGTCTGTAGTTATATTATATAACTCTTCATTAATGACTGATAAATTTGTTTTCTTACTACTCGCTGCAACTATTTTCTCTACATTTTTAGAAAACGTTAGCATTCCTGCTTTGTCATTTTTTAATAAAGCAATATTTGAAAACGCTAAGGTTGAATTTATCGCATAGTCTAATAATTTCAATCCTTCAAAAGGCATTTTCATAACACGCCCTAAATCAATCATCGAATAAATAGGCTGCGATTTTTCATCTTGGTATTGATTCACCATCAAATCCCCTCTCTTTGCTGTGGCTTTCCAATTTATCGTACGTATATCATCTCCTGGAATATAATTTTTGATCTGCTCAAACTCCATAGTATGTCCAATACGTCTGATTTTCTTCATACCAAACTCAGTTAAGTTATTGTGCATTGCCAAAAACTCGTACTTTTTCATTTGCACGTAAGACGGATATACTTTTACACTCTCCTCTGCAGAAAATGTATAACGTTTAGAAAACACTTGTAAAATAGAGGACACAAACACATTTACTCTTCCAAAGTTATATTCTCCTCTTTCAACAGGTCTAACACTGTAGGTATAAGTTGATTTCTCTCCAGGCTTCAAAGACATTGCATGCTCAAAATCTCTTTTTTGAAATTGTGCTGGCAACTCATCAATCAATGAAATAAAAACTTGAAACGGATAGTTGTTTTCAAGTGTAATCGCTATTTCATTATCATCCGAATTTGACAGTTTTTCTGATACTATTCTCTTTGCTGAAAATCCGTTTTTAAATCGATATAAAATGATTAGATCGATACACATCGCTATAACAAACAACCATACTAACATCCATGCTAAAGAATACAGCACAGGAATCCAAAACGACACTAAAAACAATGCCGAAACCACGCTGATGTAAACAAAAAAGCGGTTGTGTATGTATAACGATTTAAAGAATGGAATCACTACCTAGGAACTTCAACAGATTGTACAATCATTTCAATTACTTTGTCAGGAGTCATTCCTTCCATTTCGCGTTCTGGAGTTAACATGATTCTATGACGCAATACCGGATAAATACTCTTCTTCACGTCTTCTGGTATTACAAAATCACGTCCGTTAATCGCTGCAAAAGCTTTAGAAGCCATCAATACCGCAATACTTGCTCTTGGCGAACCTCCTAAAAATAAATGCGCGTTGTTACGTGTATTAGAAATTAACTGAGCAATGTATTTAATAATCTTTTCCTCTACTAATACCTCAAAAACCTTACTTCTGTATTCTAACAATTCTGACTCAGTTAACACAGCTTCCACCTTAGTTTGTGGTAACGCCCCTTTACGATCGTTATGAGCAGTAATAATTTGTATTTCTTCATCTAAACTTGGATACCCAACATTTATTTTGAATAAGAAACGGTCTAATTGCGCTTCTGGTAAAGCATAGGTTCCCTCCTGCTCTATTGGGTTTTGTGTTGCCAACACCATAAATGGCGGATTCATTGTGTAACGCTCACCATCCATCGTAATTTGTTTTTCTTCCATCACCTCAAACAATGCCGCTTGTGTTTTAGCTGGCGCTCTGTTGATTTCATCAATCAATACAATATTGGAAAAAATCGGCCCTTTTTTAAACTCAAAATCAGAAGTTTTCATGTTTAAAACCGAAGTTCCTAACACATCCGAAGGCATTAAGTCTGGTGTAAACTGGATTCGGCTAAAATCCGTTGCAATTGTTTTAGCCAATAATTTTGCAGTTACTGTTTTAGCTACCCCTGGAACTCCTTCAATTAGCACATGACCATCAGCTAATAAAGAAACTAATAACAGCTCCATAAACTCCTCTTGCCCTACAATTACTTTTCCTAACTGCTCTTTAATCTTAACAACAGCTTCTTTTAATTTTGACAAGTCAACTCTGCTTGTAAACAACTCATTTGTTGTTTCTACTGAATTATTTTCTGTATCCATATTAACTATTTTTATATGCTTTAAAATCTTCAATAGCTTTGTTTAAGGCTATCAAATCATCTTCGGTTATGTTTGATTTTGATTGTATTTGTTTTATTTTCTGGAACAACTCTTTTACATTTTCTTCAGAATTCCCACTTCTATTAGCTACATTTTTATAAAAACTCTCATCTATCTTTAGAGTTGATAGCCTGTATTTAACTCTTATATACTCTAAAAAATAGTTGATTTTATGCTCAGCTATATTTTTATGGTCTGACTTTTCATAATACATATTTGCTATGGTACGCGTAAAAGCCAACGTTTGATTTTTTAACGGTGTAATTACAGGGATTAATCGCTGATTTCGCTTTCCTTTAAAAATAATAAAAAACAATACGCCTATCAACGCTATATAATATGCCCATTTTAACGGTGGGGTTGATAAAATATAGTGCATCGGTGAAGTAATACTACTTTTTCCTGTTTTATAATAAGCATCCCACAAAACAGCACTTTCACCCCCATTTATAGTACTTGCATTAGCTCCTTTTTTTTGAGGAGTACTTATATAGGATAATACATTTGCTACATACTCATAATTGTTGTTTAACAACATGTTGTAGTTGGTAAAAGCCTGTGGAAAAGTATGCAAATAGAAATTTCCTTTTCCGTGTTTTACTTTGATGTAATTTGGCTTTTTGCTGATGATAGAATCGTTTTCATTTCTTACCACTAACTCACCTAAAACAGTAGTGTTCAGGGTATCTACTTCGGAAAAATAGAATTTAGAAAAATCCCTATCAAAATGATATTCTGTTTCACCAAAAATTGGGTTACTCATTTTTTGATACGCTTTTTCTTCAAAAGCTGATGTTGTTAAAATACTCGTTTCTGTTTGTAACGTATCAATATGTACTCCGTTTGTAGCTATAAAAACATTGTTTCCTCTTTTTACAAACTTAAGCAGTTCAGAAAACTCATCTTCACCAAAATTCAATGCATTATCAACAAAAAAATAAGTTCCCTTATTGGTTGAATCTTTTAAAAAAGTATACGGATTTTGATGAATGTCTTTTACTTTTTTCTTCGGAAATAAACTTGGCATTTCTTTATGCAACACATACGTACCATAAGGAATCTTATGCTTAGCAGCATAACTTGGATACCAATTGATTTCTTTAGGCTTTACAGACTCGATATATATAATACCAAGCAGTATAAACACCAATAAACCAATGTATATTTTAAGTTTCTTATCCAAATTAGTAAATTTTAGCTAGGGTATTTTTAAACTTACTTTCTGCTTGCATGAATTTTTCTTTATCGATTGAAAACTCTCCGTACCATACATAATCATACAAATAGGTTAACTTTTTAAAATCACCGTGTAATTGTTGTTTAGATGCCAACTCCTTTATATAATCTTCATTTGTTTTTTCTTGTTGCCAAGAAATAAACTCTTTGTCTGATAAGTTTTTCAGTAGTAATAAATAGTAATAACGTACTGCTAATTGATAGTTTCCTTCATCAATAGCTTGTTCTATTAACTTTGGTAAATCTTTTTCTTTTATCAATTCTTCTTCTTCCGAAAGATGTACGATAGGTTTTACTCTTTTACCATCAATAATATTACTTGCATTTACTTTTAAAAAGAATTTAATAATGAAGAAAAGTACGAGTCCTGCTATTACGTAAGGTAAAATCTTTAAAACAACACGTAAAAATCCTACTGCTGGTGTAATATCATCAAAAACGTACGAGAGTATTTTTATAACAGTTCGCTTTATCCAGTCCCATAATTTCTCTAGAATGGTAGGTTCTCTTTTTTCTACAACATATATAAACTCGTCTTTTTGTTTGTACTCTTCTATTTTTTGAGCATCAAACTTCTTTTGCTCAATAATAGTATCATCATACTGAATCACTGTTTTTCCCTCCTGAGAAAAAACTGCGATTGAGCAAATAAAAAACGTTATGTAAAAAAGAAACTGTTTCAAAAGATTATTGTCCTAAGCTATCAATTATTTCAATAGTTCCTGTTAAATTTTTTTTCTCGTTAACATCAAAGTATAAAAACACGTTAGTGATTAATGTTATTGAGTAAAACATTAGTTGACCTGCTATTGAAACAACATTTAAAATTAAGTAAATAGGATCACTAAAAAACCCAAAAACTTCTGTTGGATCATCACTTCCCATGCTTAATCCCATTTTTGCAAATTGATAAATCATTGCTGGTATTTGGAATACATATCCTAGAACACTTACTAAAATAGACACCACGAAAACTACTCCGAAAACTTCCCAGAAATACCCACTAATAAAGTTAAAACATTTACCTACCGCTCCTGAAGCTGTTTCATTTTGAAAAACCAATATTGAAGCTCCTAAAGATAATGCTGGCCAAGTATAAAATACTGGTAATACACATAACATGGCACTTGCAAACAATATCAATCCTGCTAAAATACCAAAACCTGTAAACGACCAAAATTTTGCTTTTGTGTTGGTTACAACTTCTTCTTGATTCACTACTCCTTTGTTATCTATATAAGATTTAATATAGTACATACCCGCTAAGTTTATAAAAACAATAGCTACTAAATAAGCTATCATCATAATAAACACCGATCCTATCATACCAATGGCAGCACTTGCGTCTTCAGTAATTATTGATGACATAGACATCATATAATAAATCATAGAAGCTACAGCTACAACTATTGGTATTGCAGCTACTTTTAAAATAGATAAAAAGAATTGTTTTCCTTCTAATCTGATAAATTTAAAAGCATCTGAAATAATACTTCCTAAATCTCTTTCTCTTTTAAACTCGATGTATTCTTTATTCATGTGTTAGTTGATTTTTATAAACTTTAATTGGATATATAACGTAGTAAAATATAATTAATGCTAGCGAAGTTCCTATGATTAGAATAGCTAACCAATCGGGCATTTCAGTATGACGAGTGACAAACCCTTCTAAAAAACCTGCTACAATAAAAAACGGAACGGTACTTACC
The DNA here is from genome assembly GCF_028823685.1 of Tenacibaculum sp. L6. Taxonomy (GTDB): domain Bacteria; phylum Bacteroidota; class Bacteroidia; order Flavobacteriales; family Flavobacteriaceae; genus Polaribacter. The sequence continues at coordinate 14,744 of NZ_JAPEHZ010000021.1, forward strand.
ATAATTTTCAATCCGTCTTTCATTCCTCTTTTAAACGACTCTAATCGCGAATAGGTTTTAGGAAATAATATACTATTCCCCAACACCAAACCTGCACAACCTGCAATTACAATTACTGATATTTCTACGGTTCCGTGAATCCAAATAGTTCTTGAAGATTCCCAAAACAAACCTTTTTCGTAAAAGAAATACAAAAACGATCCTAACATAATTCCGTTTTGCATCATTATATATAAAGTTCCTACCGAAAACAGTATTCCTAATACAAAGGCATACATAGCAACTCGTATATTATTCATAGTAATTCCTACAAACATATTAATTTCATTTGCATCTTTGTAAACAGCCATAGGATCTCCCTTTTCAATATTTTCTAAGGTCATATTCACATAACTATCTCCTAAAATAAGACGTACAAAATCGGTATCAGTCGCTGCTGAAAATACTCCGCATATGGTAAAAAAAGCAAAAACGATAAAAGCAACAAACAGTTCTTTTTGATAACTATAAAACATCAAAGGAAACTCAGTTTTAAAAAAACTGGCAAATCTATTCTTACTTTCTTTTTTTGTTTTATAGATTTTTTGATGCGCAGCAGAAGCAATAGAATTTAGATATACAACCGTATTTCCGTTAGGATAAAACGTTTTGGCATAACTTAAATCATCTGTCAACTCCACATATAAATCTGATAATTTATCTGGAGAAATAATTGTTTTTTGATACAATGCATCTTCAAAAAGCTGCCACTTTTCTTTGTTTTTATTTACAAAAGCAGCTTCTCTCATCTACTCAAAAAATTAAAGTGTATTTGTTGAGAAGTTTCCTTAATCATAGAATATTTTTATCTTCGCTAAACTAAAAAAAGTTGTAGAAATATCAATAAAAAAATTGAAAAACTAATTCATGGATAAATTTCAAATAGAAACTGCTCAGAACATTGCTATTAGCCAAAATGTGGCACATGTTACCACTCGTATTGGTTCATACCTAATTGATGCTTTATTTATTTTCGGATATTATATCATCATTGCCATTATTATAGGAATGTTAGATATTCCTTTTAGTATGGAATACCTGAGCTTATATATGCTACTTGGATTACCTATATTTTTTTACAGCTTGATTTTTGAAATTTTAATGAACGGACAAACACCTGGAAAATATTTCAATCAAACAAGAGTGGTAAAGTTAGACGGTTCTAAACCTACTTTTGGAAGCTATTTAATTCGTTGGTTATTGCGAGTTGTAGATTTCACATTGGCAAGTGGTTCGGTTGCTGTACTAACCATTTTACTAAATGGAAAAGGGCAACGTTTAGGTGACATTGCTGCAGGAACTACTGTAATATCTGAAAAGAAAAGAATTACTTTAAAAGACACCATTGCTAGTGATGTAGTTGACAATTACACTCCTACCTACTCGCAAGTTACGTTGTTAACTGATAACGATATTCACACTATCTCAAACGTATATAAAGACGCCATGAGAAAAAGAAATCATAAAGTGATTTTAAAACTGCATGCGAAAATTATCGAACTCACAGGAATTTCTTCTGAACAAAAACCAGCAGAATTTGTAAACACTGTGATTAAAGATTATCATTATTACGCGCGTCAATAATTTTTCAACATTTATTTTACTGAAAACAAACCTACTATCCTCTTCCTTATTTTTTTCGTTAATAAAAAGCTGATAGAAACTATTTTTCACGGCGTTGAATACACTATTTTCGTAACCTTTCTTATTGAAAAAATTACAATTCTAGGGTACGAGAAAAACTATGAACAACGAGAAAAACTGGCTTCAATATTATAAAAACAGCTTATCTGACAGTGAAAATTTAGCTATCGACATTAGTAAAATAAAAAACCTTTTTCATCAAAAAACTTCCGATTTAAGTAACGCACTCATCAACTCTAAACAAGCAAGTCAACTGCTAGATGTTGAAGAACGTAGAATTAATCGATTAAAAGGAATAACTAAAAAAGACAACCCTAAGTGGCATAAGGTAGAAGAAACTAAAATATTAATAGCTCCTTTTCATTTAGTATATCAAACAGATAATACAAAATTTAAACAACGTACTATTCATCCGTTTTGGATTAGTGCTATTGTTAATCGTTCAGGAAATTTATCAACCCCTAAAGATGCTTTTCCTTTAATTGTTCGCAATTACCTCACTCCTATTGCCGATGTAAAAAATGATTTCATTTTTTCTTCTATCGATACCGTTTTAGATGCAAAAGAATTAGCATCTCCCGATTTTGAAAATGAAGAAGAAACTGTTCCTTGGGATGAGTACTGGAACTACATTAATGACATTTTTACTTCCATAACACATAGCAACCTATACCGCTACCAAGTTGATAAGTACACCACGAAATATGAGTTGACCTATTTTGCGTTAAGCTCAAAAATTTCTACCGCAAAAAGCATTCTTTTTCTATATGAAAACTTATTGAAAAATACAGAAGAACTTCCTGTTTTGTCAAAAATTATCAATCCGTATACAAGAGAACGTAAAATAGCCATTACTGATCATGATTTCTTAAATTATAACCATTTGCATTTAGGGCAGATGTCTAACGAGTTCCCTTTATCTGTCAGTCAACGTAAAACATTGTTGTCGTATTTGGTAGCTGAAGAAAATGCAGTTACTGCAGTAAACGGACCTCCTGGAACTGGTAAAACCACCCTTTTACAAAGTTTAGTTGCCACCGAATTTGTAAGAGCTGCTATTGAGGGAGAAGAAGCTCCTATCATTCTCGCTTGCTCTAACAACAATCAAGCTGTAACCAATATTATTGATAGTTTTATCAATTCTGAAAGTTCTATGGAAGGACTATCTGACCGTTGGATTCCTGATTTTAATGGATATGCAACCTATCTTCCATCCAACTCAAAGAGTGAGAAAAACTTAGCCGACATTAATTTTTTAAAAGGAAATTTATTCGGACATGAAGGTACCTTGTGTAATTTAGAAGATGAAAAATATGTTTCTGAAGCAGAGTATTACTTTCTTACCAATTATTGTCATTACTTCCATACAGAAACAAACTCGCTAGAAGATGTATGCTATCATTTACAGGAGGAAATCATAGCTATTCAGAATATTTTAGCGGATGGTGTTGAGTTTTCAAGCAATTATATTAACTCAATAAACAACATCAACAACATACTTGCACGCGAAGAAGATTATATTCAAAAAAATACGTTTGAAATCTCTAAACTACAAGAATGGAGAACCATTTTAAACGATTTAAAATCTGCTTCAAAAGATGTAGACTTTATTGATAAAGTGAAACATTATTGTGTTTCAGAGTCACAAATTTCAACTTCTAACAATTCTTCTGAATATATTTTTAAAGTTGACACCACTGTTCTTTCAGATAATAAAAAAGCGATTGCTTTTATCAAAGAAAGTATTGCTCATATGAATTTGTTACTTCAGTCTAATTTAAAACTGAAAAACTGGAAGTATGAAAATGACATTCAAGGGTTCCCTTTTGTTTCCGAAGAAGAAATGTGGGATAATGAATATGAGAAACTCAAATCAAACGATGCCTCACAACGCTTCTTTTACGATGAGTTAGACATTAATTTACGTCATAAAGCTTTTTTGTTGGCAACTCACTATTGGGAGGCTAGATGGTTACTTGAGACCAAAGAAATGCTAGAACATGATACCGAAAAAGGAACTGGTGAAAATGCTATAAAAGCAAGATGGAAACGAAGAGCAATGCTAACTCCTTGTTTTGTGGCTACTTTTTATATGGCTCCTAGCCATTTTTTATACAGTCAGTTTCAAGGAGAAAATGAAAACGGAAAACCTATTTTCGAATACTTACCGCTGTACAACTTTTTAGATTTATTAATTATTGACGAAGCAGGTCAGGTAACTCCAGAAGTTAGTATTCCTGTGTTCTCTTTAGCTCAAAAAGCTTTTGTGATAGGCGATTTAAAACAAATTGAACCTATTTGGTCTATTCCTAAAAAAATTGACCAAGGAAATCTAACAAGCTTAAATATTATTGAAAATCAAAACGATGAATATCTAGAAGATTTAGGTTTTTTAGCTTCTAGCGGAAGTATCATGAGAATGGCACAAAACGCCTGCGAATTTGAAACTCCACTACCTAACAACAACGAACAAGGATTGGTTTTGCTAGAACACAGACGTTGTAATGATGAAATTATTAGCTTTTGTAACGAACTAGCGTATGACGGTATTTTAAAACCAATGAAAGGAAAAGCTAAAGAAGACCAAGCATTTCCATCAATGATGGCATATCATATCGAAGGGGTTAGCGAGCGTAAGTATAACAGTCGTTGCAATATTACCGAAGTAAAAGCCATCGTATCTTGGTTACAACAAAACAAAGAAACTATTCAGGAGGCCTATGATGTAACTTCTATTGAAAGTGTATTAGGTATTATCACGCCTTTTGCAAGTCAAAAAGGTGAATTATCAAAAGCATTAACCGATGCTGGTTATAAAGTAAATGACATTAAACTAGGTACCGTGCACGCTTTACAAGGAGCAGAACGAAACATCATTTTGTTCAGTTCTGTATATTCCAATGAAGATGAAGGTACTTTGTTTTTTGAAAAAGATAATAAACCTAACATGCTAAATGTGGCAGTTTCTAGAGCTAAGGAAAGCTTTATTTTGTTTGGAGATACCCGAATTTTTGATGAAACTAAAAACACACCCTCCGGAATCTTAAAAAAGCATTTAAATATTTATGAAATGGTAAATTAGGTATAAAAAAAGGAGCAATAAATTGCTCCTTTTTTTATCTATTCATTTTTTGAGTTTACTTTTTAAACTCAGAAATTGTGTTTTTAATTATAGAAATACAATCTCTTAATTGCTCTTCGTTCATTACTAATGGCGGTGCAAAACGGATAATGTTTCCGTGTGTTGGTTTTGCTAACAATCCGTTATCACGTAATTTCATACAAATATCCCAAGCAGTTGAGCTATCTTCTGTATCGTTAATTACAACAGCATTTAACAATCCTTTACCACGAACTAACGTCACTAAGTCATTCTCCTTAGCAAATTCAGCTAATTCTTCTCTAAAGATTTTACCTAAACGTTCAGCATTCTCAGCTAACTTTTCATCTTTAACTACCTCTAAAGCTGCAATTGCTACTGCTGCTGCTACTGGATTTCCTCCAAAAGTAGAACCATGGTTACCAGGTCTGATAACATTCATAATGCTATCGTTTGCTAATACTGCGGATACTGGATACGCTCCTCCACTTAATGCTTTTCCTAAAATTAAAATATCTGGTTGTACATTTTCGTGGTTTACTGCTAATAATTTTCCTGTACGTGCTATTCCTGTTTGAACTTCATCAGCAATAAATAATACATTGTGCTTTTCACATAAAGCTTTAGCAGCTGCTAAATATCCTTCAGAAGGCACATATACTCCAGCTTCCCCTTGAATTGGTTCAGCCATAAAACCAGCAATATTATCGTTATTTTCTAACGCTTCTTCTAAAGCTTGTAAGTTATCGTACTCAATTTTGATAAATCCGTCAGTAAACGGACCAAAGTTCTTACGAGCTACAGGATCGTTTGAAAAAGAAATAATTGTAGTTGTTCTTCCGTGGAAGTTATTTTTACATACAATTATTTGTGCCTCATTTTCATTGATTCCTTTTACTTCGTATGCCCATTTTCTACAAATCTTTAAAGCAGTTTCAACAGCTTCAGCACCTGTATTCATTGGTAATAATTTATCAAATCCGAAGTACTCAGTTGCAAATTTTTCATATTTACCTAACATATCGTTATAAAATGCACGAGAAGTTAAGGTTAAAGTTTGCGCTTGATTCACCATTGCTCCTACAATTTTAGGGTGACAATGTCCTTGATTTACTGCAGAGTAAGCCGATAAAAAATCGTAGTATTTTTTTCCTTCAACATCCCACACATACACTCCTTCTCCTTTACTTAATACTACAGGTAATGGGTGATAGTTATGCGCTCCGTATTTGTTTTCTAAGTCGATCGCTTGTTGCGAAGTTAATTGGTCTAAAACAGCCATTTTTCTTAATTTTTTTAAATTTATAAAATAACCATTCCTTATCTACCTTTATCCTTTCGAAAAAGAAGTTTCGAAAATTCAGCGTGGGAAAGAAATCATCCCTAACTACAAAATTATCAAATTTAAGTGACTTTATTCAGGTTTAGTGTGTCTAAAAAACAAAACAGCTTAACTTTTTTGTAATAAACAATAAAAGCAAGGTTAAATAGTTTTTTTATCTTTAAGGAAATTAACTAAATATCATTTTATGAAAAGAATCCTTTTTTTATTACTGCTTTCTGCAGCTGTAATTGGATGTAAATCAACATCTGTAACCAACACAAAACTAGACAACAAAACCGAGCGAATGCTAAAAGGTAACTGGATAATTACTTCGGTTAACTTTCCTGGATCAGAGTACTTAAAAGTAAACTCATTCAATTTAGAAGATTCTAGCTGTTTTATTGGTAGTAACTGGAGTTTTGTTTCAAACAATAACAAAGGAGAAATGAGTTTAAACAATCCTAGTACCGATTGTAAAGATTTTAACTCTCCAATTACTTGGTATGTGAATAAAGATGGAAACTTTGTATTAAAAATCATCAATAATCACAAAGCTAAAGACGTTAATACTGGATATACTTTAGGCTTACGAAACGTTACTGAAACTAGTTTTGATTTAATTGACAAAGTTAACGTTGCAGGACAAGTAAAAGACATTACATATTCATTTCAAAGACAATAATTAATAAAAAGCATTATGAAAAAATCAATCATTTATAGTTTATCTATTTTATTTTTAGTAGGTAGTATTTTCACTTCTTGCAAATCTATCCAGAATGCTAACAACACTCAAAAAGGAGCTGTTATTGGTACTACGGCTGGAGCTGTAATAGGTGCTGTGATAGGTAACAATGTAGGTAGCGGAAACAACTCTGAACTTGGTGCCATTTTAGGTGGTGTTGTTGGTGGAGTTGCTGGTGGTGTAATCGGTAACCAAATGGACAAACAAGCTCGTGAAATTGAAGAAGCTTTACCTGGTGCAGAAGTAGAAAGAGTTGGTGAAGGTATTAAACTTACACTAGGAGAAAATGCGGTGCGTTTCGATACTAACAAAGCTAGTTTAACTTCAACAGCTAAAGCGAATTTAGACAAGTTAGTTCCTGTTTTTAAAGACTATCAAAACACAGATATTGTAATTTACGGATATACAGATAGCACTGGTGCTGTTGAGTACAACCAAACACTTTCTGAAAAAAGAGCTAATTCTGTAAAAAATTATTTAGCTAGCAAAGGATTAAACAACAGCCGTTTTGAAACCAAAGGTTTAGGTGTTAACGACCCTATCGCTACTAACGAAACTGCTGAAGGTAGAAGTAAAAACAGACGTGTTGAATTTGCAATCGTTGCTAACGAACAAATGATTCAAGAAGCTAAAAAAGAAGCTGGTCAATAATCAAAAACCACGCAAAAACAATCTAAAAAGGCTACTCTAAATGAGTAGTCTTTTTTTTATCATCAAACCATAACTTTTCCTAATTTTGCATACCATAAATTTTAGTAGAAAATGCCAAGAAGAGAGCGAAATAAGTTTGTAAAAAGAGGACAAATCATTGAGATTTTAATTGAAGATTATGCCTTCGGCGGAAAAGGAATTGGAAGAATACGTTCTGAGGAAGGTGTTTTCGTGGTTTTTGTGCCAAATACATTACCAGGACAATTGGTAAAAGCACGTGTAGAAAAATCTAAAAAGAAATATGCAGAATGTAAATTAATTGATGTTTTACAACACTCAAAAGACGAAGTTGAAGTCCCGTATCAAGACATCCCTGGAGCTCCATACATACAATTACCTATCGAATTACAACATCAATACAAACAAGAAAGTACGTTGTCTTTATTCAAGCGTATTGGTAAAGTTGAAAATATAGAAGACTTATTTGATGAATTTATTTCTTCTCCTAATGTATTCCACTACCGAAATAAAATGGAATATGGATTCTCTGCCATTGGTTACGATCGTGAAAACAAAACCGACATTGATGAGTTTACCCTAGGATTCAAACGTCGTGGTGTTTGGTGGATGGGAGATAATTTAGAGAAAGACTCAGGGCTGTTTGACAAACAAGTTGAAGATAACATCAAAAACATTAGAGAATACTGTAAAAAAACAGGACTACAACCTTGGCACGGACCTAAAAAAGAAGGTTTTTTCAGGTATTTTGTAGTGAGAAAATCATACAAAACCAATGAATTATTATTCAATTTGGTTACCACTTCAAACGGTTTATCTAAATTTGATTTACAAGATTTTGCTAATTATTTGGTTGAATTATTCGGAGAGAGAGTCGCTGGTTTATTGCATACTATAAATGATGAAACTGGTGATAGAACTATCGCAACTTCTGGAAGTATCAAATTGGTATACGGAAAAGATAAAATTGTAGAAGAATTACTAGGCTTAAACTTTGAAATTAGCATGAAAAGCTTCTTTCAAACCAACCCTAAATCTGCCGAAAAACTATATACCAAAGTGGTTGATTACGCGTTAGAAAACAAAGAAGCTGTAGACAACACGGTGGTAATGGATTTATTCTGCGGTACTGGAACCATCGGGCAAATTATCGCTTCAAAAGCAAATAACACTAAAATTGTTGGAGTAGATATCGTAGCATCTGCAATTGAAGATGCTAAGAAAAATGCTGAACGAAATAACATTGAAGGATTACAATTTTATGCTGCTGATGTAGGAAAGTTCTTAAACGAACATCCACAATATAAAAACAAAATCAGAACCATTATTTTAGATCCAGCTCGTGCAGGAATTGCTCCTAAAACGCTTAAGAAAATCATAAACTTAAATGCAGATAGAATGGTTTACGTATCTTGTAACCCAGCAACGCAAGCTCGTGATACGGAAGAGTTGATCAATAACGGATATCAATTAAAAAAGATTAGTTTAGTAGATCAGTTTCCACATACATCACATATAGAAACGATTGTTTTATTTGAAAAATAAAAATTAATGAAAAAATACATTGCTCTATTCTTACTTATAGCAGGTTTAACAGCTTGTGAAAAAGATGATTTTTGTACGCAAAATCCTGTGACACCAAATTTAGTACTACGTTTTTATGATAAAGATGCCACTAATGATCTGAAAACTGTAGAACGTTTATCTGTCATTGCTGAAGGAAAAACAGATAGTCTTTTTACAAATGCCAACAATGATAGCATTGCTATTCCTTTAAATAGTTTATCTCAAAAAACAGTATATACCTTAAAAATGAATGATGTAGATGGTAATACTGCCAATAATCAAACCGCTACACTAACTATTGAGTACAATCCTGAAGATGATTTTGTATCTCGCTCGTGTGGTTTTAGAGTTATTTATGAAAATGTTACTTTAGATCATACAGGTTGGATAGACAGTTTATCTACCAAAGAAATTCCTTTAATCGACAATCAATCCAGAGCTCATGTACAAGTATTTCATTAGTTTATGTTTCGCTTTTGTGTTTATAAACGGTTATTCGCAACAAAACACATCTGAAGAAAAATCCGAAGAACAAAAAGACACCATTACTTATAAAACAGGATATGGTTTACGTCTTGGAATTGATGTTAGTAAACCCGCACTTGCTATTGTTGATAAAAGTTATAGTGGTTTTGAACTTGTAGGTGATTATCGCCTCTCAAAAAAATGGTATGTTGCTGCGGAAATAGGACATGAAGATGAAACTACTTTTGAAGATTTTTTATCGTCTTCTGCCAAAGGAAACTACATTAAAATTGGAGCTAATTACAACGCTTATGAAAATTGGCTTGATATGAACAACGAAATTTTCGTTGGTATGCGTTACGGTTTTGCTATGTTTGATCATTCACTAAACAGTTACAAACCTAATGTTTCTTCAGGAACAGAAAACCTTCCTCCTTACTTTCCTTCTAACCCTGTGGAAACTCCTGTTACAGATTCTGGATTAACTGCTCATTGGACTGAATTACAACTAGGTATAAAAGCAGAAACTTTTAAAAACCTGTTCGTAGGTTTTAGTTTTTCGTATAAAATTATGTTAAGTGTCGATGACCAAAAAAACTTTAAAACCTTGTACACTCCTGGTTTTAACCGTGTTTTTGAAAGCAATACTGGTTTCGGATTCAACTATACAATTTCCTACCTAATCCCTTTTGTTAATAAATAAATTATCAACACACACTTGATTTCACTAACTTTACAGCTTGAATAATAAAACTTATTAACAATGAATAAAATTCCAAGCGTAAATTTAGCCGACTTTTTATCGGATGATGCAGAAAGAAAACAAAAATTCATCAACGAGATTGGTGACGCTTATGAGAATATAGGATTTGTAGCATTAAAAGGACACTTTTTAGACGATCAATTAGTAGATAACTTATATGCTGAAATCAAGAAGTTTTTTTTTTTGATTTACCTACTGAAGTAAAAGAAAAATACGAAATTCCAGGTATTGGAGGTCAAAGAGGATATGTTTCTTTTGGTAAAGAAAGTGCAAAAGGAAAGAAAGAAGGAGATTTAAAAGAATTTTGGCACTTTGGTCAGTATGTTGATGCTGATTCAAAATACGCAAAAGAATATCCAGAAAATGTAGAGGTTAAGGAGTTACCTGAATTTAACAAAGTAGGTAAAGAAGCTTACCAAATGTTAGAAAAAACAGCTAAATATGTTTTACGTTCTTTAGCATTGCATTTAGGTTTAGAGGAAACTTACTTTGATAACTATATCAAAAACGGAAACAGTATTTTACGTCCAATCCACTACCCTCCTATTACTACAGAACCTAAAGGAGCTGTAAGAGCTGCTGCTCATGGTGATATTAACTTAATCACCTTATTAATGGGAGCTCAAGGAAAAGGATTACAAGTTCAAAACCATAAAGGAGAATGGATTGACGCTATTGCTGAACCAGATGAATTAATGATTAATGTTGGTGATATGTTATCACGTCACAGTAACAACAGATTAAAATCTACCATTCACCAAGTAACAAACCCTCCTAAAGAATTATGGGGAACTTCTCGTTACTCAATTCCATTTTTTATGCACCCAGTTTCAGACATGAAATTAGATGTTTTAGAAAATTGTATTGATGAAAACAACCCAAAACAGTTTGAAGATATTACTGCTGGTGAGTTTTTAGATGAACGTTTACGTGAATTAGGATTGAAAAAATAAATCTAATGGATTTACAAGATCAATTAAAAAACCTTTTCCCTGATCATCAATTTGAAGAAAAACCTATTGAAGAAAAACCTGATATCTGGCTTCAAGATGATCCTATTTTATGCAAATATGAAAAGCGAAAAGGGAAACCAGTTACAATTATAGACGGATATAACGGAGCTACCGAAGATTTCAAGAAATTAGCAAAAGAAATTAAAACCAAACTAAGTGTTGGTGGTAGTTTTAAAGATGACCAAATCATCATTCAAGGTGATTATAGAGATACTATAATGCAGCTTTTAAAAGATAAAGGATTCAACGTAAAACGCGTTGGTGGATAAACAAAAAAATGTCAGGAATTTGATTCCTCGACATTTTTTTTATATTTACAACTTTTTGTAAAATGTTAAAAATCAACCAATAAATAATAACGTATAAAATAATCCGTTTATTTTATACAATAAAGAAATCAATTAATTCCCCAAAAATTATGAAACATTCTTTATTACACATAACTAATGGAGACCACACCACTCAAAGACTTCAAAAATTAACTATTGAAGGCGATATTATTACTTGGCGTGAAATGTTATGTGAAGGAAAAACTTCTGTCGATGTTGGAAGTGAAAACTTTTGGAAAATCCGCTTCGACTTTTTAAAAGATTCCTATAAAATCACTAAAAAGAAATTCATCGATTACACTTTAAAAGAATACAGAAATCTTTGTAATCAAAAACAACAAGATGAAATTGTTTTATGGTTTGAATATGATTTGTTTTGTCAAATAAACATGGTTGCTGTAATTAGTTGGTTAAAACGTTATCGTTCTGGCCACAAAGTATCTCTAGTTACAAGCGGTAAAATTCAAGGAGAAGAAAAATTATTCGGCTTAGGAGAATTATCTGAAACACAATTACAACAACATTTTGAAAACAGAATAGAACTAACTAACGACGATATTGAATATGCTGATTATATATGGCAACTATATTGTTCTGACAGTCCACTTCCTCTTGAAAACGCTCATAAATTCAATCCAAAATCACCTTTTGTTTACTTAGAAAGTGCCATTAAAGCGCACTTACTTCGTTTTCCTTCAATTGAAAATGGATTAAATCACTTAGAAAACAACATATTAAAAATAGCTAACGAACATAATTTTGCAAATCAAAACGAATTAGTTGGCTATATGTTAACGCATCAAGAAAATTATGGATTTGGCGACAGTCAATATTTTCATAAGCTAGATGAATTAAAAAAACTATTTACTTCTTTTGACCCTGTTAAATTAAGCAAGACAGGAAAAAAGGTATTGCAAAACCAAACCAATTATTATGCTAAAATTCGTTCTGATTTTTCGTATCTTGGTGGCGCAAAAAAGTACAGCTATCTCTATGTAAACTCTACCGATAAGCTGTTAAAAATTACATCATAAATGAGTATACAACATTCTGAGCTCATCTTAAATCCAGATGGTAGTATCTATCATTTGAATTTAAGACCTGAACATATTGCTACCGATATCATTTTCGTTGGTGATCAATATCGTGTGGATAAGGTTACGAAACATTTTGACACTATAGAATTCAGTACCCAAAAAAGAGAATTTAAAACTACGACCGGTACCTATAAAGGAAAACAAATTTCTGTTATTTCTACAGGTATAGGACCTGATAATATTGATATTGTTTTAAACGAGTTAGACGCTCTTGTAAACATCGATTTAAACACGCGTGAAGTAAAAGAAAACCACACCCAGTTAAACATTACAAGAATTGGAACTTCTGGTTCTTTACAGAGTGATATTCCCGTTGATAGTTTTTTATTAAGTTCTCATGGGTTAGATTTAAACGGACTACTTCAATCTTATCAAGTGGATGAAATTTCACATCCAGATATAGAAGAAGCTTTTATAAAGCATACCAATTGGAGTGCTAAAAAATCATACCCTTTAATTGTTTCTAATGGAAAAGCTTTAGAAGACAAATTAATATCTAACAAGGTATATAAAGGAATTACAGCTACCGCTGGTGGTTTTTATGGTCCTCAAGGACGTGTTTTACGCTTACCTTTACAAGACCCCGATTTAAATAAGAAGATTGATAGTTTTAACTATAACAACAATCGAATTACCAACCTTGAAATGGAAACTTCTGCCATTTACGGATTAGCCAAATTATTAGGTCACAATGCAGCCTCGATGAACGCTATTATTGCTAATAGAGCCAATGGAACGTTTAGTGAAGATCCGTATAAAGTAGTGAATGATTTGATTGTATATACCCTAGATAAATTAGTTGAATAAATGTTTGATGGAGAGGAAGCTTTTAAATTTCATATTAGGTTTCAAGATATCTTTAAGTTTGAAAGATTAATGCTCGAAAACAATATTCAGTTTCATAATGAACTAGAACATTTATCTGAATCAAGGTCTAATAAATATTATATTAGAAATTCTGACAGAAAAAAGTTTGATGCTATTTGTGTAAAAAATCAACTTGAAATCTATTTAGATTCATTGCCTAATATTGAAACTAGACTTCCTAAATTTACATCTAATTCACTTTTTACAGTATTAATCTCTGTATTATTAATATTTTTAATAATTATTATTTTAATTATTTCATGATAAATTTAAGAATAGGTGGTGTACCAGAGCACTTTAATTATCCATGGTACATTACGTTGAAAAATAAAGAATATACTAAAGAAGGTATCAACTTGCGTTGGCAAGATTACCCTGGAGGTACAGGTGCGATGGCAAAAGCGTTACGTTCTGGAGAAGTTGATATCGCTTTAGTGCTTACTGAAGGAATTATAAAAGATATCATCAACGGTAATCCTTCAAAAATTACACAAACCTTTGTAAAAAGTCCTCTTATTTGGGGGATTCATGTAGGTGCAAATTCTAAATTCAAAACCATTTCCGATTTAGAACATGCTACGGTAGCTATTAGTCGATTTGGATCTGGCTCACAACTTATGGCCATTGTGAATGCTCATAATAATGGTTGGGATGTTAGTAAACTAAAATTTAAAGTAGTTGGCGATTTACAAGGAGGAATTGACGCTTTAACAAATGGTGACGCTGATTATTTTATGTGGGAGCATTTTACTACAAAGCCTTTAGTAGATAACGGTACTTTTAGACGTGTTGGCGACTGCCCTACACCTTGGCCTTGTTTTGTGATTGCTGTTCGTGATGAAATTTTAGAAAATCACTTCGAAGAGGTAAAAAAAGTACACGATATTATTAATAGTTGTACTAAAGACTTTAAAGATTTTGACAACATCGATGAAGTTCTTGCTAACAGATATGAACAACAATTAGAGGATATCCAAGAATGGTTATCTATTACTGAATGGAACGATGGAAAACCGATTAGCGAAGATTTAATTTCTACTATACAAAATAAAATGGTAGAGTTTAACGTTATTGAAAAGAAGGAAAATTCTGGTGACTTAATCAGAAATATGTATATTTGATTTTCAGAAAACAAAAAACAATCAAGCTACCCTGTTTAAAATAGTCATTATACATTCAATAAATTGACTATTTTCAATAGTAAAGCTTACACAAAGTGCCTAATTTAATTAAGGTACAACTATTAAAAACGATAAAAACAAACACATGAAAAAAGTAGTATTTATTGCAATTTGTACTGTTAGTTTATTAGGTTTTTCTTCTTGCGGAAGTACTAGTCCTTGTGGTTTAGCCAAAACTGATCAAAACAAACAAAAACAACATCAACAACAAGAGATAGTAGTTGCAGATGCAACTGAAATAGCAATCGCTGAATAAGTTGATGTTTCTTTATTCAAATTCAATAAATCCGCTTTTTTAGGCGGATTTTTTTGTTTAATTCTTCTCTTTCAGCATTGGTACAAACCTAAAATCGCCCAGCTCATGCTTTTCAAATTCTTTGGGTGATTTTCTTATAAACAAGGTCATTACTTGCTCTTTGTCTCCAACAGGAATTAACAACCTACCTCCTACTTTAATTTGCGCCA
Source organism: Tenacibaculum sp. L6 (assembly GCF_028823685.1). Taxonomy (GTDB): domain Bacteria; phylum Bacteroidota; class Bacteroidia; order Flavobacteriales; family Flavobacteriaceae; genus Polaribacter. The sequence goes on from NZ_JAPEHZ010000021.1 coordinate 30,008, forward strand.
ATAACGGTTTAGGAACGTACGGAGCTCCAGCAGTTACAATAATTTTATCAAAAGGAGCTTCTTCTGGTAAACCTTTATAACCGTCTCCAAAAATAAAACGCTTTGGTCTATACCCTAGTTTAGGTAAAAACATAGAAGTTTTCTTAAACAATTCGTGCTGGCGCTCAATCGAGTATACTTCTGCTCCCAACTCTAACAAAACTGCTGTTTGATATCCAGATCCTGTACCAATTTCCAATACTTTTTCACCAGGCTGTATCTCTAAAACTTCCGATTGAAAAGCTACCGTATAAGGTTGAGAAATGGTTTGCTCTGCAGCAATAGGAAAAGCTTTGTCTTGATACGCATGTGCTTCAAAACTACTATCCATAAACAAATGTCTTGGTATTTTACGAACTGCTTCTAATACTTTAGTATCAGTAATTCCTTTTACAGCTAAAACGTTTGCTAATTGATTTCTAAGTCCTTGGTGTTTGGTTGTGTCTTTCATTTATATTCCCTCCTAATACAAACAGTATTCTATATAAATATAGGATGTTTATTTTATTGTAACTATCGCCAACTTTCATGTAAAAGTTTGGCTGATCATAAAATTTCGAGAGGCTAAAAGTAGTAATAAATATGTATAAAAGTGTATCTTTGTTAGCGTTGTTTAAAACGGTAAGGCTGTTTATTTAGGTAAACATTTATCAATCATTCGAATAAAGAAAGCTTTCTTCCTACAAACAACAATACTTTTCAATAACTAAACAGATAAGAATGTTAAAAGCTGGAGTTTTAGGCGCAGGTCATTTAGGAAAAATCCATTTGCGTTTGTTACAACAATCAGAAAAATACGAGTTAGTAGGATTTTATGATCCTTTTACTGAAAATGCACAAAAAGTAGCCGATGAATTTGGTTATAAATTATTCAATTCTGTAGAAGAATTAATAGATGCTGTAGAAGTGGTAGACATTGTTACCCCTACACTTTCTCACTTTGATTGTGCTAAACAAGCCATTGAAAAAGGAAGACATATTTTTATTGAAAAACCAATTACCAATACCGTACTAGAAGCAGAAGCTATTAGAACCCTTGCAAGTCAACACCATGTTCGTGGACAAGTAGGACATGTAGAGCGTTTTAACCCTGCTTTTACTGCTGTAAAAGATATGATAGACACGCCAATGTTTATTGAAACACATCGTTTGGCAGAGTTTAACCCACGAGGAACGGATGTACCTGTTGTGTTAGATTTAATGATTCATGACATTGATATCATTTTATCGGTAGTAAACTCAAAAGTAAAAAGTGTTCATGCTAGTGGTGTATCAGTAATTTCTGAAACTCCTGATATTGCTAATGCTCGTATTGAATTTGAAAATGGTTGTGTTGCGAACCTAACAGCAAGTAGAATTTCGATGAAAAACATGCGTAAGAGCCGTTTTTTCCAAAGAGATGCTTATATCTCGGTAGATTTCTTAGAGAAAAAGTCGGAAGTTGTTAGAATGAAAGATGTACCAGAAAAACCTGATGAGTTTGCTATGATTTTACAAAATGCTGAAGGAGTTAAAAAGCAAATTTATTATGATAATCCTGAAGTCGTGGCTAACAATGCCATTTTAGATGAGTTAGAATCATTTGCTGATGCAATTCATAACGACACTACACCTATCGTTTCCTTACGTCAAGGTACAGAAGCTTTGCGAGTAGCACATCAAATTATAGACTGTTTTTAACATAAAGTAACAAGAAACAACCGCGTTAGGGATTGCAGTGAAAATCCTTTTTTGTTATTCGGAGTGAATCGAAGAATAACAAAAAAGATTGTAGCGGAAAGCCCGCCCCAGAGGGGAACGCCCATAATAAATACCATAAAACACAACAAACATGAAAAATATCGCCGTAATTGGAGCAGGAACAATGGGGAACGGAATTGCGCATACGTTTGCTCAATTTGGATACAATGTTCAACTTATCGACATTTCGCAAGCTGCCTTAGATAGAGGTATAGCAACCATTACTAAAAACTTAGACAGAATGGTAGCGAAAGAAAAAATTACTGAAGACGATAAAAATAATACCTTAAACAATATTACTACCTTCACTTCTATTAAAGATGGTGTACAAAACACTAGTTTAGTTGTTGAGGCAGCTACTGAAAATGTAGATTTAAAATTAAAAATCTTTAAAGATTTAGATGAAGTTTGCGACGAAGAAACCATTTTAGCAACTAATACCTCATCTATTTCAATTACTCAGATTGCTGCGGCTACCAATAGACCAGAAAAAGTAATTGGGATGCACTTTATGAATCCTGTGCCAATTATGAAATTGGTTGAAATTATTAGAGGATACAACACTTCTGATGAAGTAATGAATTTTACGGTTGATTTAACTAAAAAAATCAATAAAGTTCCTGTTGAAGTAAATGATTATCCCGGTTTTGTTGCCAACCGTATTTTAATGCCAATGATTAACGAAAGTATTGAAACTTTATACAATGGTGTTGCTGGTGTTGCTGAAATTGATACTGTAATGAAATTAGGAATGGCGCACCCAATGGGACCATTACAATTAGCTGATTTTATTGGATTAGATGTTTGTTTATCTATCTTAAACGTAATGTATGACGGATTTAAAAACCCTAAGTATGCTCCATGTCCGTTATTAGTAAACATGGTAATGGCAGGTAAATTAGGTGTAAAATCTGGTGAAGGTTTTTACGATTATTCTGAAAGTAGAAAAGCTGAGAAAGTAGCGAAGATGTTTTCGTAAACTTTAGCTTATAACCATAAAAAAAAGG
>NZ_JAPEHZ010000220.1 GCF_028823685.1 Tenacibaculum sp. L6
GGTAGGTGTATTACAATTTCCCGCTACTTCTGGTATGTCACAAGCGGTAGTTATAGTACAATTAGGGTTGTTACCCCAAGGGCCAACATAGTTTAAGCTAGGGTCGTCATTCATTTGTTTTGTAATCAAATCCATATACGGGCTATCAACACATATAAAATCTAAATTAGCACAGTTGAAAAATTCAATTCCATAGTTTTCACCATACAATTCTTTTAAAGGTTGTCCTGTTAGGTATACCTTTTTTAAACTAGAGCTC
>NZ_JAPEHZ010000221.1 GCF_028823685.1 Tenacibaculum sp. L6
CAAGCAGAAATTCAAGGTGTTTCGACCGAACAAAGCAAGACCAAACGTAAAAAAGATGGTGTTTTTTACACACCGAAATACATTACAAAATACATTGTAGATAACACCGTTGGTAAACTTTGTGATGAAAAGAAAACGGAACTCGATATACAAGAAGCTGAATACGAAAAAGAACGTAAAGGAAGACAAAAAGCGACTTTAAAAAAGCTATCTCAAAAATTAGAAGATTACAGAAAATGGTTATTGCAAATTACC
>NZ_JAPEHZ010000222.1 GCF_028823685.1 Tenacibaculum sp. L6
TGTCGCACTCAAGTGCTCAACGTGCCATAACACGGAGCTAAATGCAATTTGGATCAGGCACTCTAACTCCCAATTCAATAAAATGGCAATCCACGATAGCTGCGCCATCTAATTGACAAACAATGCCATGATGCCAACAGTCCAATATCATGCCATTTTTATCCATTTTATTGTATCTTCGTTATCATACCTGAACTGCGTTTAGCAGGTCGTTGTGGGCAATTTAAACCAACCGCCTGAAGCTAAATGGCTTA
>NZ_JAPEHZ010000223.1 GCF_028823685.1 Tenacibaculum sp. L6
AATGGTGTTTTCAAGTGTTTCAATTTCTTTGAGCTGTTCATTTAAAGCGGTGTTTGTGTTCAGTTTAAAAACTTCTTCTTGATTGTCTATCAATTCTTTTGAATAGTCCAGTGCTTGTCTCTGTTTTTTATTGCCGTTCCAGTCGAACACATTCCAGTTTAACTTTAAACCAACTATGTAATATGAGGTAAACTCGTGTTCCAGCATATTCAAGCCTGGGTTGCCATAACCGCCTGTTGCAAAACCATTG
>NZ_JAPEHZ010000224.1 GCF_028823685.1 Tenacibaculum sp. L6
TGAGGAATTTCAAAACTTAATCTATTATCATCATAAGACATAACTTCACCTACATAGATAAGATGGTTAGCACCTCTAATAATATTCATTTTATTACTTCTTTTCATTAAGTAACTTTTACCTTCAGCCCATAGTTCTATTCTAGTTTGTAAGTATACTTCATTTTCTAACTCGCTAGGTGTAAGAGCATCAATGTAAGAAGCATCATCTACTCGCTCAGAGACTACTGTTTTTAATGCTGTAGCAGCA
>NZ_JAPEHZ010000225.1 GCF_028823685.1 Tenacibaculum sp. L6
CCCAACAACTAGTGTCCATCGTTTACGGCGTGGACTACCAGGGTATCTAATCCTGTTCGCTCCCCACGCTTTCGTCCATGAGCGTCAGTATATACGTAGTAGACTGCCTTCGCAATCGGTATTCTAAGTAATATCTATGCATTTCACCGCTACACTACTTATTCTATCTACTTCCGTATAACTCAAGTCAACCAGTATCAAAGGCAGTTCCATAGTTAAGCTATGGGATTTCACCTCTGACTTAATTG
>NZ_JAPEHZ010000226.1 GCF_028823685.1 Tenacibaculum sp. L6
AAGTCCCGCTTTCTAATTTTTAAATTCTTTGACTTAACAACATAGGTAGTATTAGTTTTAAATAGAGTTATTTAGTCTTTAAGAATCAGTTTTTTGTTTTTAGTCTCTTGTTGCTTTAATTATTGTTTTTCTACTATTGCTACTAATTTTTATAGGGAATCACTATAAATTACCTATATTTGAAATGTTACACGGTGTAAATATAATCACAATTTTGTGATTTACAAATATTTTAATCACAAAATTGT
>NZ_JAPEHZ010000227.1 GCF_028823685.1 Tenacibaculum sp. L6
TCCGAACAAAATAAACAGGGAACGTTTATCTCGGAAAATGTGATAAAATTCTTTTCGTACAAAGCCTACAAATCGTATCATCCTCTGGCCAGTTTTAAAAACACATCGTTCATGGTGTCTGTTTTATAATGCTCTTTTAGTTTTTTTGGGGTATCAAGCGCTTCAATTTTACCATTGACCATTATAGAAACACGGTCGCAGTATTCGGCTTCGTCCATATAATGGGTCGTTACAAAAATGGTCG
>NZ_JAPEHZ010000228.1 GCF_028823685.1 Tenacibaculum sp. L6
CTTTCGTTTCTTTAGTAATATTTTCTAATTTTATTTTTTCTTTTGGTTTTATCTTAATTTGTTTTGCATTGTATACAATTGTACCTGATTTTACTTTGAGCACTAAACCAGGTAGTCCAACAAAATTAGCGGGTCCAAAAGGAAAAGCAAGTTCTGGAGTATACCATACAGTTTGTTTTACCTTTGTTTTACCCTTCCTGCTCATATACTCATACTCTCTCTCTGCCAAGTAGCATACGTAT
>NZ_JAPEHZ010000229.1 GCF_028823685.1 Tenacibaculum sp. L6
CCGCGAAGTTTTGCGTACGGTTCTGCATGGCAGAAATTCCTATTGAAAAAGTGTCTTTTTTTTATTCGTTTTTTGGACAAGCAAAAAATGAATGGGGGAAATAAAAAGAAAAGACCGTTACTACAAACTGATACTGAACGCAACACCCTGAGCGTAGTCGAAGGGTAATCAAAAAGAAAGGATACGTCATCCTGTTCCGAAATTTCGGAAGATTTCAGGATCTCATTGTATAGAACCGT
>NZ_JAPEHZ010000022.1 GCF_028823685.1 Tenacibaculum sp. L6
ACGACTGGTCCGAAAATCTCTTCTTGGAACACACGCATCTTATTATGCCCTTCTAAAATAGTTGGCTTAATGTAAAAACCATTTGCCAACTCTCCATCTAGCTTATTAGCTTCTCCACCACATAATACTTTCGCTCCTTCTTCTTTTCCTATTTTTATATATGCTTGAATTTTTTCGTATTGATCGTTAGATGCTTGCGCACCTACCATCGTATTTACATCATACGGACTCTTTTGTACAATTGCTTCTGTTCTTGCTACCACACGTTCCATAAACTTATCGTAAATATCTTCTTGTACTAAAATACGTGATGGACAGGTACAAACTTCTCCTTGATTAAAAGCAAATAGCACCGCTCCTTCAATTGCTTTATCTAAAAACGCATCATCTTCATCCATTACACTATTAAAAAAGATGTTTGGAGATTTTCCTCCTAACTCCATTGTAACAGGATTTAAGTTTTTAGAAGCATACTGCATAATCAACTGTCCTGTAGTAGTTTCACCTGTAAATGCTACTTTATCTATTCTTGGGCTCGATGCCAATGGTTTTCCTGCTTCAGGTCCAAAACCATGTACTACGTTTAACACTCCTGGAGGAAAAACACCTGCTATTTTTTCCATTAACAATGTTGCTGATGATGGAGTTTGCTCTGCTGGTTTTAACACCACACAGTTCCCTGTTGCCAATGCAGGAGGCAACTTCCACGATAACATTAAAAGAGGGAAGTTCCAAGGAATAATTTGCCCCACAACCCCCAAAGGTTCTTTAATGTTCATTGATAAGGTATTCTTATCAAGCTCTGTAGCACTACCCTCTTCTGCTCTAATGGCAGCCGCAAAATAGCGCCAATGATCTACTGCCAAAGGAACATCAGCATTTAAGGTTTCTCGTATTGGTTTTCCATTATCACAGGTTTCTACTAATGCAAACTCTTCTAAATTTGCTTCAATTATATCTGCTACTTTATTTAGCAATGAAGCTCGATCTGCTGCAGAAGTATTTCCCCAACTTTCTTTAGCAGCATTAGCAGCATCTAACGCTAACTCTACGTCTTCTTTTTGTGATCTTGGATATTTTGCTATGATACTATTATCTACTGGAGATCTGTTTTCGAAGTATTCTCCTCCTAACGGAGCAACAAACTCTCCATTAATAAAATTAGCATACGTGTCTTTAAACTTTGGTTTAGTATAACTCATAAACTTTGTATTTTTGTGTTTTATTTGAATTTAGCCAACGAAATAACACATCCTTAATTAATCATGTGTAAAAATGAATATTTCGTAGTTTTTGTAAATTTATAATATCATATAGCTAATACATTGAACATATTTATTAAATTGTAACACATATCTATTATTCCCCAAAAAACACAAATAGAATTTTGTACTATTGATTATGAATCATTTACTAAGTCGACATAAAGAAAGCCGAAAACTCACTACTTTAGTTGAAAATAGAACCACCTATAATGCTGAATATGCGGAGTTAAATATTTTTGAAACTCATAAGCATGCTGAACAAATTTCATTAACTTTTGACTTTCCTGTTATTGTCAGTATGCTAACTGGTAAGAAAATAATGCATCTAGAAGGAATGGATCCTTTTGATTTTTTCCCGGGAGAATCTGTGGTTATGCCTAAAAATAAAGAAATGATTATTGATTTTCCTTTAGCTGATAAAAATAACCCTACTCAATGCTTAGCACTAGGTATCGATTCACATAAAATAGAAGAAATCGTTGAAAAATTCAACCACAACGTAGCTATAGAACGTGAAAATAATAACTGGAATTTGAATGATACTTCATCACACTTAGTTCATAATACAGAAATTAATCACTTAGTAGGGCGTTTAGTTCATACATTTACTGATCAAAACAAATCTAAAGACATTCTTCTTGATCTTATGATACAAGAACTAATTGTTAGACTGTTACAAACCAAAGCTAAAGCATTCATCTTAAATAATCCTACAGACACATTTTCTGATACGCGTATAGGTATGGTTATTAAATTTATAAAAAACAACCTTACTAATAAAGATATTACCGTTGAGCTTTTAGCTGAAAAAGCTTGTATGAGTACCTCTCATTTTCATAAAAAATTTAAAAACACCTTAGGTATTTCTCCTATAGACTATATCAATTCTGAAAAAATTAAATTTTCAAAAAAACTTATCAAACAATCTAAAAACTTACGTATTTCTGAAATAGCCTACAAATCTGGGTTTAATAATATCAGCTATTTTAACAGACAGTTTAAAAAAATGGAGATGATCACTCCTCAACAGTTTAAAAAGTCTTTTATAAAAGGATAAGTCTTCTATTCTTTTTCAAAAAGCTTTTATCATTACATTTGTTTACTATGGTAATCACGCTTTTTTTAGATGTTTTAAGTGCTAATTGGTACATAATCTTACTTTTTTTTATTGTAGCTGTTCTATACTCTTCCGTTGGTTTTGGTGGAGGCTCAAGTTATTTAGCTGTTTTAGCGCTTACAGGATTACTTTTTACACAAATAAGAGCTACTGCCTTACTGTGTAATGTTATGGTCGTTACCGGAAATGTTTTACTATACTTACAACAAAAACAATACAACTGGAAAAAGGTTATTCCGCTTACTTTATTTAGTATTCCTTTAGCTTTTTTAGGGGGATATCTGCGAATAAGTCAGACGTTTTTCTTTATTCTCTTAGGTTTCACATTACTTTTTGCTGCTATTACTATGTGGATTTCTAACAAAGTAGTTACAAATAGCAATAACACCAACGACTTAAACCTTGCAAAAAATGCTGGTTATGGCGGAGTTATTGGTTTTATCTCTGGAATGGTAGGTATTGGTGGTGGTATTTTCTTAGCTCCGCTACTTCATTTAACCAATTGGGACACTCCTAAAAAAATAGCAGCTACAGCAAGTTTTTTCATTTTAGTAAATTCAATTTCTGGTTTAGTGGGACAGTACACAAACCCTGAGTTTTCTATCGACTGGAAACTTACTTCTATTTTATTAATCACCGTTTTTATTGGAGGTCAAATTGGTAGCAGAATGAGTAACCAACTTTTTACCCCTACACAACTAAAAAAGGCAACCGCTATTTTGATTGCCTTTGTGAGTATTCGTATTTTATGGAAGTATTTACTTGTGTAACGTTAATTTTAGCCTAACCAAGCATTCATCATCCATATTGTTTTCTCTTGTTCAGCAATAAAATCGCTCATCATTGAGTTTGTTCCTTCGTCTTCTGCTTCATCAGACAAATCAAGAATTGTACGTTCTATTTTTAATAATTCAGACAATGAACTAATAATTAGTTTAACTGCTTCAACATCGTTTGAAATGTTTTTTCCCACAGGAACTTTAGATACACTTGTGTAATCATCAAAAGTATGTAAAGGAGTTCCTTGTAACGTTAAAATTCGCTCTGCGATTAAATCTACTTTTTCTTGCGCATCGGTATAAAACTCTTCAAATTTCATGTGTAACTCAAAAAAGTTTTTCCCTTTAATATTCCAGTGTAAACCTCTTGCGTTTTGATAATATACTTGAAAGTTAGCTAACAACGTATTTAACTCTTTTACTAATGTTGTCGTTTTTTGCTTGTCTAACCCTAAAATTGTAGTTGTCATAGTATGTTGATTTTAAGTTTTTTACTTTTTCTACTACAAATTTAGTGCAATTTTTCATACTTAGACTATAAAGGTTATTGATTGTTTTAATATCTTTATCGAAAATTATTATACAAATGACTATAACGCAATTAAAATATACACTTGCTGTTGCTGAATATAAAAACTTTACGATTGCTGCTGAACATTGTTTTGTAACACAACCAACACTTAGTATGCAAATTCAAAAGTTAGAAGAAGAATTAGATGCTAAAATTTTTAATCGTTCAAAAAAACCTATAGAATTAACAGAAGTAGGAAAACGTATTGTAGAGCAAGCCAAAGTTATTGTTGATGAAAGTAACCGAATTATAGATATCGTTCACCAACAAAAAGGATATATTGGAGGAGAGTTTAGAGTAGGAATCATCCCTACCATTATGCCTACTTTACTTCCTATGTTCTTAAAAACTTTTAGTAAAAACTACCCTAAAGTACAATTAATTATTGAAGAGTTAACTACTGAAGAAATAGTTAGAAAGTTAATGGATGGATATATCGATGCTGCTATTGCTGCCACTCCATTAGAAAATGAAGCTATTAAAGAACGTGTTTTATATTATGAACCTTTTGTTGGTTTAGTTCCTAGTGAGCATCGCTTATACAAGCAAAAGAAACTAAAGGTAGACGATTTAGAAGTAGACGATATATTATTACTTGAAGACGGGCACTGTTTTAAAGATAGCGTAATTAACCTTTGTAGAACAAACAAAAGAAGTGCTACACATCACTTTCAACTAGAGAGCGGAAGCTTTGATACACTTATCAAATTATCTAAAGATGGATTGGGAATGACCTTGCTTCCTTATTTAAACACCCTAGATTTAAATGATAGAGATAAAGCTCATTTAAGAGAATTTGAAACTCCACCTCCTGCACGTGAAGTAAGTTTAATTTATCATAAATCGCAATTAAAAATGCAACTGATTGAAGCTTTAAAAAACACAATTGATAGTGTTATTAGAGGTGCTATTGCTTTTAGTGATGTAGAAATTATAAGTCCACTTCAAAAAAACTAGTTTTCTTATAGAGAAAAGACTAAAGAACGCTTCGCTGCAAGAATACAGACAAACACAAAATAAAAAATCGAATCCCGCAATTGCGGGATTTTTATTTAAAAACTATATTCTGATAAAGGCTTTGGAAAATCTTCAGGATTTGCAGCTAAATGATAACGAGGATCATCTACCGCCTCTTCAATAACATCTGCAAAAATCGGACTTGCTTTATACAGCAATACCTTACAATCTTCACTTAAATGTTTTAACGTTACCTTTTTTCCTGCCTTTTGATATTTTTCAACTAGTATAAAAATAGCTTCAATAGCTGAGTGATCTGAAATACGAGACTCAACAAAATCAATCTCTATATTTTTTGGGTCATTCTTAATATCAAACTTTTCGTTAAAAGCAGTAATACTTCCGAAGAATAAAGGTCCCCAAATTTCGTAAATCTTGGTTCCGTCTTCTTTATAACGTTTTCTCGCTCTAATTTTCTTGGCATTTTCCCATGCAAAAACTAATGCTGAAATAATAACTCCAACAAATACAGCAATTGCCAAGTCAAAAATTACTGTTACTGCTGACACTGTAATTAATACAATTGCATCCGATTTTGGAATTTTATTCATAATTCTAAAACTTGACCACGCAAACGTATCGATCACCATCATAAACATTACTCCTACTAAAGCAGCAATAGGTACTTGCTCAATGTATTTATCAGCAAAAAGGATAAAAATTAACAAAGTAACTGCCATCATAACCCCTGATAAACGTCCTCTACCTCCTGCATTAATGTTAATTACGGTTTGTCCAATCATACCACAACCGCCAGTTCCTCCAAACATTCCGCTTAACATGTTTCCTGCTCCTTGAGCTATACATTCTTTATTACCATCTCCTCTCGAATCTGTTAATTCATCCACTAAATTCATCGTCATTAAGGTTTCAATCAACCCAACTGAAGCTGCTAAAAAGGCATATGGTGCAATAAATTTCAACGTATCTAAATTGAATGGTAAATGACTCCAAAGCTCTGCTAAATTCATTTTCTTAGAAATTTCGTCAAAACCATTTAAACCGGCTCCACCACCATCTCTAATAAAATCTCCAACATTTATAGACTCTAATCCTCCAATAATAGACGCAAATGTTACAATTAAAATAGCCGTTAATGCCGCTGGTACTTTCGTTGTTACTTTAGGAAGCAACCATATAATTAACATCGTTAACAACACTAGTCCAACCATAGTATACAACTTTGTTCCTTGTAAAGTAGATTTTACCACTCCACTATCTTTTACGGAATAGAATCCATCTTGTTCTATGTTATAAACAACTTTCTGAGTTTTCGCATCAAAAACCTGTGTATCTGACTTTACAAAAACTTCTTGGTTTGTTTGATTGTTGATAATTGAGTTTCCTTTGATTGAAAACAAAGCCGCATTTGATACTAAATCTTGCACTTCATTGTCTGCTACTTTATATACCAACTCTTTCGATTCAGTCTTACGCATATTTTGTCCGAAAATATCTTTCTTATTTTCTTTGAACATTCCTAATTGCGCTATAAAAATAACGATTGCTAAACCGTTTACGAACCCCATCATTACAGGGTGTGGAATTAATCTAACTAACTTTCCTAACTTAAATACTCCTGCTAAAACCTGAATGATTCCCATTAAAACTACAGCAGCTAATAAATAGAAATACCCCATATTTTCAACAGGTGTATCAAATAATAACCCTTTTGCATGTCCTTCTTGTATCATCGTAACAAAAATTACAGCTACAGCTCCTGCTGCTCCAGAAATTAACCCTGGTCTACCTCCAAAAATTGCAGAAATGATTCCTATAACAAAAGCACCAAACAACGCTACAATAGGACTTATTTGAGCTACGAAAGCAAAAGCTACTACTTCTGGTATCATGGCTAACGACACTGTTATACCTGCTAACGAATCATCTTTTATGTTAATCTTCTTACCTTTAATGTATTTCATCATAATTTTAAACGTCTTTTATAAGCTACATTTAAGAAAGTTCACCTAGAGCTTTATTTATAAAACAAAGAAACCTAGTAACTTTCAAGTCTCACTTAGTGAGTAAAAGTGGGCAAATGTAAAAATAATTTTATAGACCAAGTTTTACGTTTCATGTGTTAATTATTAATTATTCCTTTAAAGGTCACATGGAACACCTTAATTAATTCCTTATTTTACGATTAAAATTTATTAGGGGTTTCATTAAGTTTAATTTTGTCAGCGTAATTTTTTGCCGTAATTTTGAACGTTGAACTATCAAACCAATTTGGTAGCAACAAATGAGCAGAAAAACACTACTTACTTCGAAAGAAATTGAAATCATTCTGCATCGATTAGCGTGTCAGTTAATCGAGAATCACAACGATTTTTCTAATACCGTTTTAATAGGATTACAGCCTAGAGGTACTTATTTAGCTAATCGATTAGCTAAATTATTAAGAGAGGAATACAATATAAAGGACTTACAATTAGGTCTTTTAGACATTACTTTTTATCGTGATGATTTTCGCAGAAGACAAGAACCATTAGAAGCCACTTCAACTCAAATAGACTTTTTAATTGAAGACAAAAAAGTGGTAATTATTGATGATGTTTTATACTCAGGAAGAAGCGTACGAAGTGCTTTAACGGCATTACAATCGTACGGAAGACCTGACAACATCGAATTATTGGTATTAATTGATCGCCGTTTTAGTCGTCATTTACCAATTCAACCTAATTACCGTGGAAGACAAGTAGATGCCATCAACGAAGAAAAAGTAGTTGTTTGTTGGCAAGAAACTCACAAAGAAGATACAATTTACCTTGAACCCAAGCCCTCAAAGCTTGATTAGTTATGATTAAAAAAACAAACTAAGATGAAGCAGTTAAGCGTTGAACATTTATTAGGAATTAAATACCTTAACAAAAATGACCTTGAGCTTATTTTTGAAACCGCTGCTCATTTTAAAGAAGTCATTAACAGACCTATAAAAAAAGTTCCTTCATTACGCGATATTACTATTGCCAATTTATTTTTTGAAAATAGTACACGTACAAAACTTTCTTTTGAGTTAGCTGAAAAACGTCTATCTGCAGATGTTATTAATTTCTCTGCTGGTCAATCATCTGTAAAGAAAGGAGAAACACTAATTGATACCGTTAATAACATTTTATCAATGAAAGTTGATATTGTTGTGATGCGTCATTCAAATGTGGGAGCTGGAATTTTCTTGTCAAAACACGTAGATGCTAAAATTATCAATGCTGGTGATGGTACACACGAACATCCAACACAAGCATTATTAGATAGTTTTTCTATGCGTGAAGCTTTAAATAGCGATTTAAAAGGTAAAAAGATTTTAATTGTTGGTGATGTATTACACTCACGTGTAGCTTTATCAAATATTTTTGCACTACAATTACAAGGAGCTAAGGTAAAAGTTTGTGGGCCTACCACTTTAATTCCTCGTTATATTTCCAGTTTAGGAGTTGAAGTAGAAACTAATCTTAAAAAAGCTTTAGAGTGGTGTGATGTTGCCAATGTACTACGTGTACAACATGAACGTATGGATATTAAATATTTCCCATCAACAAGAGAGTACACACAGCTTTTTGGTGTTAATAAAGAAATTTTAGACAACCTTGATAAAAAGATTGTTATCATGCACCCTGGACCAATAAACCGTGGTGTAGAACTAACAAGTGATGTTGCCGACAGTAGCCAGTCTATTATTTTAAATCAGGTAGAAAACGGAGTTGCTGTACGTATGGCAGTAATTTATTTGTTAGCACAACAAATAAAAAGGTAAACATGAAAGCAGAGCAAAAAACAGATTACACATTAATAACTTCTGATGAAAATTCCTTTTCAGATTTCTTAGAAAACTTTGAAAAAGAATATGTTACTCTTACAGGAAAAAACCTGATTCTTGTAATTTCAGAGCAATTTAATGCCTCTAACAAAAATATTTTGCTATTTTTGAAATACGCTCATGAACATCAAAGTAATGGCACATCTTTTGTAGTTGTATCAAAAGATGTAGATATTGATGATTTTCCTGAAACTTTTAACATCGTTCCTACTTTAATTGAAGCAGAAGATGTGATTGAAATGGAAGAAATTCAACGTGATTTAGGTTTTTAACCTTATATTTTAAATAATTATTCATTCCCCCCTAAGTGATAATTTATGGTAAAAAAAATACTTTTTATAACTTTTTTCTTAGCTATCTCAGTTGGTTTTTCTCAAGAAAAATCGGTTGAAAAGCTAGTGGCATCCCCTAACCCTTTTACAAACAGCACTACTATTTACTTTAATGCTAAACACGATCAAACAGTTATTTTAACTGTTAGAAATGTGCTAGGTAAAACAGTTTATAATAAAGAATTAAAAGCTTTAAAAGGACGTAATTCTTTTCCGTTTCAACGTAACGATTTAAAATCTGGAATGTACATTTACGCAATACAAAGCAATAAAGAAATTATTTCAAAACGCTTTGTAATAAAATAAATGAATGAGTTTACATTTGACTATTTTAGGTTGCCATTCTGCAACCCCTAGAGTTAATGCCTACCCTACTGCTCAATATTTAGAAATTAACAATCGACATTTTTTAATTGATTGTGGTGAGGGTACTCAACGACAAATGCGTAAATACAAAGTTGGTTTTTCTAAAATCAACCATATTTTCATTTCTCATTTACATGGCGATCATTTCTTTGGTTTAGTCGGTTTAATTTCAACTTTCGGTATTTTAAACCGTGAAAGAGAGTTGCATATTTATGGTCCTAAAGGAATAAAAGAAGTTACAGTACTTCAATTAAAAGTTTCAAAATCATGGACTAAGTATCCTATCATCTTTCATGAATTAGACTCTAAAGAAAGTGAACTTATTTTTGAAGATGACAAGGTTTCTGTAAGAACCATTCCGTTAGATCATAGAATATATACAAATGGTTTTTTGTTCACGGAAAAACCTAAACCTAGAAAGTTACATATTGAAAATATTCAGCAATATGAAGAGATTGAAACTTGCGATTTTCATAATATAAAAGCTGGTAAAGATTTTGTTCTTTCTACAGGAGAGGTAGTTCCCAACGAAGAACTTACCATTGATCCGCCTAAACCATTAAGCTACGCTTTTTGTAGTGACACTGCTTACAAACCAGCTATAGTACCTATCATTAAAGATGTTGATTTACTCTATCATGAAGCTACCTTTTTAAAAGATAGAGAAGATTTGTGTGAGAAAACAAAACACTCAACAGCCGAACAAGCTGCCTCTATTGCTAATCAGGCAAATGCAAAAAAATTAATTATCGGGCATTATTCTAGCAGGTATAATAATTTAGAAGATTTTAAAACTGAGGCTCAAACTATTTTTAAAAATGTAGAACTTGCTGAAGCAGGAAAGTTATACAGCACAGACGATTTTCCTATTAAAATATTAAAAGATTCAAAAATTGAAGAATTTAAAGAATAAAAAGCCTGAAGCGTTAAAAAGTTTAGACTTAAAAAAATTCAGCACTAATCAACAATCCAATCATCCAACAATCTAAAAATCTATTTAATACTGCTTTGTAGATAAAAGTACTAAAGTACAAGCTATTTCAACTTCAATTCTGTTATCTTTTAAAACCTCAATAAACTCAACATTTTCAGTTCCTGGATTAAAAATAACCCTTCGTGGTTGTAAACTTACGATGTAATCATAATACTCCTTCTGACGTTTAGGATTCAGGTAGAGAGTGACCGTATCTATTTCAGAAAAAAGTTTCTTTTCTGTTTCAACTACAACATCACCCACTCTGCCTTCTCGGGCGCCTAACGCTAGTGTTTCTACACCATTACTTATCAATCTTTTAATCGCAATATTAGAATATCTTGTCGGATTTAAAGAGGCACCAAGAACCAAAGTACGTTTTTTCATTTTGTGTTAATATTACGTTAAAACCTGTTAATTAGAGTAACAAAGATACTATTTAGACTGTCTATTAAGCATCAAAACAATCTAAATCTAAAAACAACCAAATGAAAAACATATTCATAATACTCTTAACTGTATTAAGTACGAGCATGTTTGCCCAAATGCCTAAGAGTAATCTTCCTAAACCGGGAATCGTATCTGGTAAAGTAGTCGACCAAACAACTAAACAACCGTTACCTTATGTTAATATTATAATCAAAGATGCTACCAAAAAAATTGTGACTGGTGGAATTACTGATGACAACGGTTTATTCTCTATAAAAAATATCCCTGAAGGAAATAGTATTGTAGAAGTTCAATTTATTG
The DNA here is from genome assembly GCF_028823685.1 of Tenacibaculum sp. L6. Classification (GTDB taxonomy): domain Bacteria; phylum Bacteroidota; class Bacteroidia; order Flavobacteriales; family Flavobacteriaceae; genus Polaribacter. Next base: position 10,991 of record NZ_JAPEHZ010000022.1, read on the forward strand.
GATATAAAACCTTCTCTAAACCTGTTTCAGTTAGTAACAAATCAAATAAAATAGACTTAGGAACTATTTCTTTAGAAGAAGACAGCACTACTTTAGATGAAGTAGAAGTTAGAGCTGAAACTTCTTCTGTAACCCAAAAAGTAGATAGAAAAGTAATTAACGTTGGGAAGGATTTAACCTCAGCAGGAGCTACAGCTTCAGAATTATTAAACAACATACAATCGGTAAGTGTTGATAGTCAATCAGGAAATATTAGCTTACGTGGTAATGAAAATGTGCGTGTATTGGTAGACGGAAAGCCTACAAACATTCCTGCTTCTGAGTTGTTAAAACAAATTCCTTCTTCAACTATCAAAAGCGTTGAGTTAATTACCAACCCTTCTGCTAAATACAGCCCTGAAGGAATGAGCGGTATTATTAACATCATCCTTAACAAAAATGCTAACATAGGTTTTAACGGTTCTGTAAACACAGGTGTTGAAGCTGGTCATTTTGTTCGTTACAATGCTTCTACCAATATGAATTACAAAACAGGTAAAGTAAACTTCTTTGGCAACTACGGATATAATGGTGGTGAACGCTATAACTTTGGGTACATTAGTAGACCTGGAATTAACTATCAAGATTTTGTTTTCACTAACGATAATGAATCTCACTTGTTTAAAATTGGAGCCGATATTTATTTAGATGATAAAAATACTTTATCATTATACACAACTCAAAATTGGTTTTCGAGTGATGCAAGCGGACGTGCTATTATTACCGATAATAATGGTAATTTAATTGAACATTCTCCTAACACTCAAAATAACGAAAGCCATAATCAAGCTTACAACGTAAACTACAAACACGATTTTACTAAAGAAGGACACACTATTGAGTTTGAAGCTAACTATTCTAAAAACAATGCACCAAACTATTTAAATAACTATTTCCTTGAAGGTTCGCAACCTGATTACTTTAATGACATAAACAACAATAGAAAAAGTACATTAATAAATTTAGATTATACAAATCCTATTTCTAAAAATGGTAAACTTGAACTAGGTTTAGAGTATCGAGTAAATAATACTGATAATATCAACCTTACAAACCAACAAATTGAAGAAAATACTACATTTAGAGATGTAGGAGATTCTTATTTTACTTATGACAGAGATATCTATTCAGCTTATGTAAACTATGGTCACCAGTTTGGTAAACTATCTATGCAATTAGGAGCGCGTTTTGAGCAATATGAAATTGAAGGTAACTTTACAGGACTAGACGAAAATGGTGATGTAAAAAATGATAAAGTTACTGATGATATTTTCAGCGTATATCCGTCAGCTTTTTTCACTTATAATCCTAATGAGGCAGATCAATTTCAGTTAAGCTATAGCAAAAGAGTAGACAGACCAGGAATACAACAAGTTAACCCTATTAGAGAATGGAGTACACCTTTAATTACATCGGTTGGTAACCCTGATCTTGTTCCTCAGTTTACAAATTCAGTTGAATTTAACTACACCAGAAAAGTAAAAGGAGGGTCGATAACATTAGGTAGTTTTTACAGAAATATTACCGATGTAATCAATAGAGCTACTTACATGGATTCTTTAGATGAAACAAATACTAAACAGATATTAACTTTTGCCAATTTTGATGACACAGATGCTTATGGTTTAGAATTCTCTGTAAACTATAAAATTGCAAAATGGTGGAGAGCTAATGCTAGTATGGATTATTATTCTCAAAAACAATTTGGAACTACTGATTTCAGTAATCCTAATGCTCCTACTCTTGAAGTTAAAACAGACATTTTTAATGCCCGTATAAGCAATAGTTTTACAGTATCTAAAAAATTACGTTTACAATTATTTGCTATGTATAGAGGACCAAGAGAAGATATTCAGTGGGATGTAGACCCAATGAAAATGGTTAACATAGGTGCTAACTACACTATTCTTAAAGGAAAAGGAAACATCAATTTGAGAGTTAACGACATTTTTAATGACATGAGGTTTAAGTTTAATTCTGAAAGACCTTTTGTTCAAAACGGACGCTTTAAATGGGAAAGCAGAACTGCTTATATCGGATTTAACTACAGATTTGGTGGAGGAAAAAATAAAGCCCGCGCTAGAAAACAACGTGATAATAACGAAACCCAAGGAGGTGGAGGATTTATATAAACCTACAATTGTAGAATTATTTGAAAAGAAAAACCGAAGTTAATACTTCGGTTTTTCTATTTTATATCTAGACTAAAATTACCAGCGAATCACTACCGATCCCCAAGTAAATCCGCTACCAAAAGCAGCTAATACTACCAAATCACCATCGTTGATTTTTCCTTCTTCCCAAGCTTCTGTCAATGCAATAATAACTGACGCAGCAGTCGTATTACCATACTTCATAATATTGTTATACACCTTGTCGTCAGACAACTGAAACTTCTTTTGAATAAACTGCGCAATACGTAAGTTCGCTTGATGCGGAATTAACATATCAATATCCTCTTTTTGCAATCCGTTTGCTTGTAAACCTTCAACGATTGCTTCTGAAAAACGAACAACCGCATGTTTAAATACAAATTGACCGTTCATATATGGATAATACGAAGTATCATCCGGATCATTTGCTTCCATAATTTCAGGAACCCAACGTCCTGTAGAAGGACCTTCTAACATTAATTCTTTCGCATATTTTCCTTCAGAATGTAAGTGAGAAGATAAAATTCCTTTTCCTTCCTCTTCTGAACGTGATAAAACAGCTGCTCCTGCTCCATCTCCAAAAATTACAGTAACCCCACGACCGCGCGTAGAACGTTCTAAACCACCTGAGTGATTTTCAGAACCAATTACTAAAACATTTTTATACATTCCTGTTTTAATAAACTGATCAGCGACAGAAAGCGAGTAAATAAATCCAGAACATTGATTACGAACATCTAATGCTCCAACAGTTGGCATATCTAACAAATCTTGAATTTGCACACCGCCTCCTGGAAAATATAATTCAGGACTCAACGTAGCAAAAATGATAAAATCAATATCATCTTTAGTCAATCCAGCACGCTCTATGGCTATTTTAGCGGCTTTTGCCCCCATTACCGATGTAGAGTCATCAGAAGTTTTTGGGTCGATCCAACGACGCTCTTTGATACCAGTTCTTTCTTGTATCCATTCATCACTCGTCTCCATAAACTGAGTCAAGTCATCGTTAGTCACTACGTTCTCAGGAACATAATAACCTAATCCTGTAATTTTTGAATTATACATATTTTTTAAAGTTGATTATTTTGTTGTTGTCAATTGCAGCCTGTAAAAATAGTAATTAATTAATACCTTTACAAAAAGACATAAAACTACAAATATTAACTAATTATTTGTGAACAGAAAAATTTCCTCTCATTATCAACCAAAGCTGTTATGTTTTTTGGTTTGTCTACTGCCTTTTCTTGTAAAGAAGAAGCTAGTGACAAAACCATTCCTCTGTTAAATAAAACTGCAAAAGGAAGTGTTTTTGGTTGAGCTGCTCCTAAAATAGACAAAGTTAATGTTGGAATTATTGGTTGTGGAAACCGAGGGCAAGTATTAGTACAAATGTTTGATTGGTTGGTAAAAAATGGAAATGCTGAAATTGTAGCTGTTTCTGATTTACGCAAAGAGAAAACAGACAAACTAAACGAACATCTTCAAAAAAACACACAATAAAACTGCTGATGCTTATTATGGAAGTCCTGAAGAATGGAAAAAGGTTGTTGAACGTGATGATATCGATTTATTAATAATTGCTACTCCTTGGGAATGGCATACGCCAATGACTTTATATGGAATGGAACAAGGCAAGCATGTAGCCTGCGAGGTTCCTGTAGCTTATACCTTAGAGGATTGTTGGAAGTTGATAGAAACCGTAGAACGCACACAAAAGCATTGTATAATGCAAGAAAATTGTCGCTATAATAATGAAGAAGAATTAGCTTGGTGGGGACATGAATGGTTGAAACCTGAAAAATATAATGAATACAGAGAAAAACACAACCATCCTCTTTGGGATAAACTAAAAACACAAATATCAGTCAATTCTGTAGGTCACGGAGGTATGGACTTTGTGATGATTTACCGCTTAATTAGATGCTTAAACCAAGGGTTACCGTTAGATATTAATGTATATGATAGTGTTTTATGGAGTGCTATTACGCCTCTTTCTGAGTTATCTGTAGCACAGAACAGTAGCTCTATTAAAGTTCCAGATTTTACAGGCGGAACCTGGAAAAACAACAACAAATCAGAAATGTTAAGAGATATTTAATCTATAATCAAAAAACACTAACTTGTAACGAGTTAGTGTTTTTTTAGTATTTATTTTTATCTGTTTTATAGAAAATTCACTTTAATCCTCTTCCACAACCCCAGTAGAATATATACTGTTACGAATGCAATTCCTGTTAACACCATAGCAATTGTATAATTTCCGTAAATCCAATTTCCAGTTGCAAACAAACTACTAAAGACTAAAATACAACCCGTAAAAGCAGCTAATAAACCATTACCTAAATTAACCGTTTCTTTCTCTTCCTCCAACGAAATATTATGCTCTTTTGCTTTAGCTAACACATACAACCATCCTGCCTTTTTAGGTTGAATTCTCTTATAAAAATTAATCAGCACTTCATCATCTTCCGGTTTCGTTAGCAGAGTTACCAACAGCCAAACAATAGTAGTAAACAACACCACTAATGGAAATTGCCAATAGCTTTCAAACACTCCTTCTGTTCCAAATAAATATTCAGCATTAAAATAAAAGATTAAAGAAAAAATTCCTGATGCTATCATTGCCGAAATTTCACTCCAAGCATTAATACGCCACCAAAACCAACGCAATAAAAATATAAGTCCAGTACCTGCACCAAACATTAATATAAATTTAAAGATCTCTAATGCATTGGTAAATAGTAAAGCTAATATTGCACTAAAAATCATTAAAACTACTGTTGCTAATTTCCCAACATTTACCAATGTTTTTTCATTAGCATTTGGATTTATATTTTGCTTATAAAAATCATTTACTATATAAGAAGCTCCCCAATTTAAATGAGTAGAAATTGTACTCATGTAAGCAGCTACTAACGATGTAAGCACAACACCTGCCAATCCACTAGGTAAGAACGTTAACATAGCTGGATATGCTAAATCATGCCCTAATTTGTCATCTGACACATTAGGAAAAGCCTCTTTTATACTCGCTAAATCAGGAAATACCACCAATGAAGCTAATGCTACAATAATCCATGGCCACGGACGCAAAGCATAATGTAAAATATTAAAGAAAAAAGTTGCTCCAATAGCGTGGTTTTCGTCTTTAGAAGCCAACATTCTTTGGGCTATATACCCTCCCCCTCCAGGTTCTGCTCCAGGGTACCAAGCACTCCACCATTGTACTGCTAAGGGAATAATAAAAATTGATATAAGCAGTTCCTTATTATTAAAATCTGGTAAAATTGATAGTTTATCTACTACATTAGGATGTGTTAATAAATTCTCTAAACCATCTACTTCAGGATGGTTTACTGCTACAAATGCAGCTCCAATAGCTCCTATCATAGCTACAAAAAACAATAAAAAATCGGTATATACTACTCCTTTAAATCCACCAATAGCACTAAAAATAACTGTAACTATCGAAGCTATACCTATTGTTTGAATTGGAGTTAAACCTAACATTACCTCTCCTATTTTTATAGCAGCTAAGGTTACACCAGCCATTGCCAAAACATTAAAAAATATTCCTAAGTAAAGTGATCTAAATCCTCTTAAAAATTTAGCTGGTTTTCCTCCATATCTAAGCTCATAAAACTCTAAATCAGTAGTTGATTGACTCTTTCTCCATAATTTCGCATAAATAAAAACGGTTAACATTCCTGTTAGTAAAAAAGCCCACCAAACCCAGTTTCCAGAAACACCATTGGTTCTAACAATATCGGTTATTAAATTAGGAGTATCAGTCGAAAAAGTTGTAGCTACCATTGAAACTCCCAATAACCACCAAGGCATATTTCTACCCGATAAAAAATACTCAGAAGCACTTTGTTTTGATTTTTTCGAAACCCAAATTCCTATTCCTAATGTGATACTGAAAAAAATAAAGATAAAAGTATAGTCAATCGTAGTTAGATTCATGAAATAAAATTTAATGTCGACCAAAATAATCAATCATATTAAATTATATTGGGCTTTTTAAATAAATATTATGACTTTAGTTATTCTTGCTGTTGGTATGAGAACTAGATATGGCGGATTAAAGCAATTGGACACTATTAGTAATGAAAATGAAACTATTATAGATTTTTCTATGTATGATGCTGTGAAATGTGGCTTTAAAAAAGTAGTTTTTGTAGTTCGGCAAGATTTTTTAGAAACCATAAAAGCCTTGTACTTACCTAAACTTCAAAACAAAATTAAGGTAGCGTTTGTTTGTCAAGAAGTAACCAATACTCCAGAAGAATTTTTAACTGATTACCTAAATAATGATGTTTACTATAAAACTAAACATTCTGAACATAATTTAGATAGAGCTATTAATCAATTTACTTTGGTAGAAAAAATTAGAGAACAGCAACAGGAAATAAATTTCTATATAAACGAAGTATATCTGTCATCTTGTCACTAATTTTTAATTGGTATTTTTTTTGACTATTCAATCCACAGAAAATAATATCAAACAAAATATATACTTATGAGTAAAGGAAACATTAATGTATCGGTTGAAAATATATTTCCACTGATTAAAAAATTCTTGTATTCTGACCACGAAATCTTTTTACGTGAGTTGATTTCGAACGGAACTGACGCTACTACTAAATTAAAACACCTTATCTCAATTGGTGAAGCTAAAACAGAATTAGGCGACGCTAAAATTGAAATAAGCATTGATAAAGATGCAAAAACCTTAACTATTAAAGACCAAGGTCTTGGTATGACTATGGAAGAGGTTGAAAAATACATCAACCAAATTGCTTTTTCTGGAGCTGAAGAGTTCTTAGAAAAATACAAAGACGACAAAAACGAAACAGGTGTTATTGGCCACTTCGGATTAGGTTTCTATTCAGCTTTTATGGTAGCCCATAAAGTAGAAATTTTCACCAAATCGTTCAAAGATGAGCCAGCTGCTCACTGGACATGTGATGGTTCTCCTGAATATACTTTAGTAGAACACGACAAAGCTGACAGAGGTACAGAAATCGTATTACATATTGCTGAAGATTCAACTGAATTTTTAGAAGAAGGTAAAATTAGCGGGTTGTTAACTAAATACAACCGTTTTAACCAAGTACCAATTAAGTTTGGAACTAAAGAAGAAACTTTACCTTTACCAGAAGGTGCTGCTGAAGATGCAAAACCAGAAACAATAACTGTTGATAATATTATCAACAACACAGATCCTGCATGGACAAAAAAACCTGCGGATTTAGAAGATGAAGATTATAAAAACTTCTACCGTGAATTGTATCCAATGCAATTTGAAGAGTCTTTATTCCACATTCACTTAAATGTAGATTATCCATTTAACTTAACAGGAATTTTATACTTCCCTAAGTTAACACAGAACTTGGATATGCAAAAGGATAAAATCCAATTGTACCAAAACCAAGTATTTGTAACGGATAATGTAGAAGGAATCGTTCCTGATTTCTTACAAATGTTAAAAGGGGTAATTGATTCTCCAGACATTCCTTTAAACGTTTCTCGTTCTTATTTGCAAGCTGACGGAGCCGTTAAAAAAATCTCTGGATACATTACTAAAAAAGTAGCAGACAAACTTTCTTCTTTGTTCAAAAATAATCGTGAAGATTTCGAACAAAAATGGAACGACATCAAGGTTATTATTGAATACGGAATGTTATCGGAAGAAAAATTCTTTGATAAAGCGAAGAAGTTTGCCTTATACCCTACTGTTGATAACAAGTTCTTTACGTTTGACGAATTAGTTGAAAAAACTAAAGATGCTCAAACCGATAAAGATGGAAATCATATCATTTTATACGCTGCAAACAAAGATGCGCAACACAGTTATATTGAAGATGCAAAAGCAAAAGGGTATGAAGTATTATTATTAGACTCTCCTATCGTTTCGCATTTAATGCAAAAATTAGAAATGGAATCTGGTGATGCTAAAGTACAATTCAAACGTGTAGATGCTGACCATATTGACAATTTAATTAAGAAAGACGATACGGTAATTTCTAAACTTTCTGACGAAGAAAAAGAGAAATTAAAGCCTGTTATTGAAGGAGCTGTAAATAACTCTAGTTATACAGTACAATTAGAAGCAATGGATTCTAACGCCTCTCCTTTCATAATTACCGTACCAGAATTTATGCGTCGTATGAAAGAAATGAGTGCTACTGGAGGTGGAGGAATGATGGGAATGGGTAATTTACCTGAAATGTATAACTTGGTAGTAAATACTAATCATGAGTTAGTATCAGAAATTTTAAATGCTGATGAAGACAAACAAAAACAATTAGTTACACAAGCATTTGATTTAGCTAAATTATCTCAAAACCTATTACATGGTGAAGAGTTAACCAACTTTATCAAGCGTAGCTACGAGTTAATAAAATAATAACAAAACAAGCTATTGGCATCAACAAAAGAGAATGAATACAACTTCATTCTCTTTTTTGTTTTGTAAATTGTAAACATGAATAACAAACCTCATCTTTATTTTAAAACAGACGCTGAATGACGAGAATGGTTGTTAGAAAACCACAATGAAAGTGATGGTGTACATCTCATTCTTTATAAAGTTGACCTTGACATACCTAGTATGCGTTGGGAAGAAGCGGTTAAAGTTGCGCTATGTTTTGGTTGGATTGATAGCACTGTAAAAAGCCTAGGTGATGGTAAACGACGACAATACTTTTCTCCTAGAAAACCTAAAAGTGTTTGGAGTGCTCTAAATAAAAAATACATTGAAGAATTAATTACACAAGATTTAATGCATGCTTCTGGAATTTCTTCTATAAAAATTGCCAAAGAGAACGGATCTTGGTCTGCCTTAGATTCCGTAGAAAATTTAATTGTTCCAGAAGATTTACAAGTTGAATTTGATAAAAATACAGTAGCATTTGACAACTATCAAAACTTTGCACCTTCTTACCGTAAAGGCTATTTATATTGGTTAAGTCAAGCTAAAAGAGAAACTACAAGAACAAAGCGAATTTATGAAATCATACGTTTATGTGTCATCAATCAAAAGTCTAGGTGATTTTTAGTATATTGTTGTACAATCAATTAACTATATGCAACAAGAATCCCTCGTCAAAAAATTTAAAGCTAAAGACGTTAAAGCTTTTGAAAAGCTGTATGATCTTTACAACGAAAGTGTGCAAGGTGTCGTTTTTAACATTGTTAGAGAACAATCCTTTGCCGAAGAAGTAAACCAAGACGTTTTTATAAAAGCTTGGAACAATGCCGAGTCTTATTCAGAAAAAAAAGGACGTTTTTTTACTTGGATTATCAATATTGCTCGAAATGCAGCTATAGATAAAATAAGATCTAAAAATTTTAAGAACAATACTAAAAACCTTGATGCCGAATTTTTCGTAGATATATTAGAGAATCACGATAGTTTAGATACAAAAACCGACTTTAAAACTTGATCCGCTTTCTCCTACTAGTTTAGGTACCATAGATAAATTTACAGCAAACGATAGTAAAATATTCACTATTAATAACCCTAACGAATCTCAAGCGTTTGGAATAACATTAGAACCTGCTGGTGGTAGTTAAACTCCAACCTTAGAACAATTATACACTTTAGGAGCAGTATAATATTATTTACCTTAAACTTTATAAATCAATATAGCCGCATAAAGCGGCTATATCTTTGTTGCTATTTAACCTTCAAAAATGACAACGTTACTAGAAGTCCCCCCCGGACAACATTATTGTTAAAAAGTATATCGTATTGTAGCTTTTGCTGAAAAAGGCGTTCCTGGTGTAAAGTGAATTTCTTCTACTGGATTTGGCTCATTTTCTAATCTTGATTCCGTAGCAAACTGTGTTTCGTTCCAGGCTACATCAAAAATATTCTCTAGTGCAACTCCTAATGTTATATTATTTATTTTATAACTAAGATTCGCATCAGTAATAAAATACCCCTCAGCAACTATTGAGTTATCTTCATTTGCAGGTCTATCACCTATATACCTATAATGTATTCCTCCTGAAAAATTCTTATAATCATTTAAGGATATTCCTCCTGTCACCGTTACTTTAGGTGCTAAAGGAATATTATTTTCTCCTGAAGGATCATCAACACTTTCTGCTTTTGTAAAAGTTGCATCACTATCAAAATATAACCAATCTGTTAATTGATACCTAAGTCCTAAATCGATACCATAACGTTGAGCCTCTCCTGAAGGTTCTACTATACCAGCATCTCCAACATAAACTAATTCATCTTCTGACAATAAATACCATAACGCTGTATTAAAAACTAACTTTTGTGTAGGTTTCCAAACAGTTCCTAAATCAACACCGTAAGCTCTTGGTAATGTTTTTTTATTAGGCTGGGTAGCCACTACCCTTGTATCGTTTGAATGAAACCCAATTCCTGATTTTAAAAACCATTGAATTTTAGTACTTGGAGTATAGGTTATATTAATTTTAGGGTTTACAACTACTTGTGACTTTGAAAATGTTTCATATTCATCTAATAAGTAATCGTTGTAATTGAATTTTAGATAATCCAATCGTACTGCTGGTGCTACCATAAATTTTCCTAGCTCAAACTCACTATTTACAAAAGCATAATAATTTGTTTGACTCACCTTACCCAACTGTAACTGCTCTAATACTTCTTTTCTTTGAAGTGTATGCGATAGCTCTAAATTATCAACAATATCAGCTCTTAAACCTGTTCCAAAAGTAAGTTCTACAGGAGTATTTGATAAATATGTTTTCTTTTTAAACTGTGTATTGAAACCAAAAACATCTCTATTTTCCGTCTGTTTTATTTGATCTCCATTTACAGGATCTTCTAAAAAGAAGGTAAAGTTTGAAAACAAGTTGAAATTATAATTCGAGTAGAAAACATTTGAGGTTACACTAACATCATTCTTTAAAACTTTAGTGTGCTCTAAATTGATATTTGTTCTTGATGTTGTTCCTCCTTCAGTATCATCAATAGCGCCAAAACGAGTAATATTACCGTTGTCTACCTCTCGTTGTGGTATTTGACCCGATGCATCCCATTTACTGGTAAAATGCGATGCTGATATTGCTAAACTGCTATTATCTTTTAAAAAAGTTCTATACTTTGTAAACAGGTTGATTCTGCTAAAGTTCTGTGGAGATTTTACAAAACCATCAGTTTCTAAATATTCAATTGCTACGTACGCATTATCTGTGCTGTTTTTATCTAACAAATTAAACATTCCTAAAGTTCTAAAAGTGTTGAACTGTCCTAACCCTACTTCAACCTGACTATTTTCTAAAAATGTTTTTGTTTTAAACTCAACATATCCTGCTGTATTAAAATCTCCTTTATTAGCATAATAAGGTCCTTTTCCGAAGTTAATTTTCTCAATAGTTTCAGGTATTATAAAGTGTAAATCGCTATACCCTTGTCCGTGTGCATGAGAAACCATATTAACAGGAGTTCCATCTACCGATAATGCAATATCAGTTCCATGATCAATATCAAAACCTCTTAAAAAAATTTGTTCGGCTTTTCCTCCTCCTGCATGTTGCCCTATAAAGAGTCCAGGTACTCGTTGTAAAATTTGTTGAGATGAGTTTACTGGTTTTTTATCTAAATCTACCTTAACAATAGTTTGTAACGGATCTCTCTTATTAGACAAAACCATTTCATCTAACAAGAAATCTTTCATTTCTAAAACTATTGTTTTCGAACCTTTTAAATCCTCATTCTTTAATTCAATATTAATTTTTTTGTATCCTAAAATTCCAAACTCTACATTATCACCTTCTTTTGAATTATCTAAGGTAAACTCTCCTTTTAAGTTAGTATGTGTATGGGTATTACTAGTTGTATTGTACACATAAACATCCTCTAAAGGCTTTTTGTTGGTATTTAATACCTTTCCTTTAAATTGTTGTGAAAATACATGGTAACTACCTAGCAATAATGCTAAAAATAAAATCTTTGTTTTCAAAATACTGAAGTTTGGTTATATATTCAAAATTTTTTCTGTCATCAACGGACCTAATTCAAAAGAGCTATCTAATAACTCTTCTTTTAAAGCCATAGCTTTATCATTAATTCCATTTGCTTTGTAAATTTCAGCTATATGATACTGTATTTCGGGCTCGAAAGTTTTATCTACTACATATGTATTAATTACTTCTAAAGCTTTTTTAAAGTCTTTATTTTTGTAATAATACCAGGCTAGTAAATCGTAAGATTGTGGCGTAGACCTACTCTCAATTTTTTTTTCGATGTATGATAACGCACTAGATGTGTCATTAAATTCTTCTAAATATAATTTAGCTAAATGCTGATTATACATTACACCATATGAACTATTTTTTACAGCCGATAAATATACCTCTATATTACTTTCTTTTATTGTTAAATTATTCTTAAACTCGGCTATTACTGCCTTTAACAAATAGTAATCTGGAGAAGAATGTTCGTTACTTATGATATCTAAAATTCGGAGTGCTTCATCTGGATTTTTATCATGAGAATATACTATCCAAGCAATACCTTTTTTTGCATAAGTATTATTATTATCTAATTCTAAAGCTTTCAAGTATAAATTATAAGAATCTTGTATTTGCCCATTATGCCCATAAAAATCAGCTAAATTAGTATAGCTCCAAACCTTTAAATCTTTGTCATTTGCTTCTTCTGCTTTCTTCATTGCTTTTTCCATAAAACGAATTGCAGAAGACAAATATCCTTTATGATCATACCTTTTTGAAACTCTTATTAAATAATCAAAATCAGAATAATCTTCAATTTTTGCTAAGTATTCTGAAGCATTTTGAATATCTCCCAACTCTAAATAAACATCAAACAACATTTTCTGAGTAGCATTAAGGTTTTCTCCGTTTATTTCTGCTTTTTTTAATAGCTCTAACGATTCTTTAAATCGATGCTGAGAAATAAAATTCCTTGCTAAAGATCTTACATAAGATGCTTTATTATAGTTAGTTTTTTGATTGATTTCTAGCAACTTTTGCTCTGCTTCTATCAAATAAGAAATATCTCCTTTTTCTGAGAACAATAATGTGTTTGCCTTTGCTAGCTTACTTAAATACGGATACTGTGTTGGTTGATTTTTTAACTTTTCTTGCCAAAAGTTAAGTTCAGTTTGAGCTAAAGATGTTGATGCAGTTTCTATGTTTTGGATATACTTATTATAATCCCTTTTATCCGCTATTTGTGTTTTTTTTGAAGTTGAACAACTTACTATAACACTAGTTAAAATAGTATATATAATTATTTTAAAAGTTTTCATTGTCGAAGGTTTAAGTTAGTTTTTTCATTGTTAAGAATTTTAATAGTTAATTACTCTTTCATCCTTACTTACGAGAAAAACACAATCACGGTTTTTTATTTTTTCATTTTTTTCAAAAAATAAAATTTCACACCTCCTAAAACAATCAATTTCTACCTTATTCTTTTTAAGAAAAACTTCACTAAACTCTTTTCTTTTATTAAAAATGAATTGTTTATTTTTGAGTACTATGGCTACTATTTTAATTACAGGCGGAACCGGTTTAATAGGTAAAGAGTTAACTAAAAAATTAACCAACAAAGGACATGTTGTAAACATTCTTAGTAGGAATCCTAAAAAAAACAATGAGTTTCGTTGGAGTCTTAAAGAAAATTTTATTGATAAAGATGCTTTTACTAATGTGAGCCACATTATTCATTTAGCTGGAGCTGGAATTGCTGATAAACGCTGGACAAACGAACGAAAGCAAGAACTAATTAACAGTAGAGTAAAAACTGCCAGTTTACTTTTTAATAAAGTACAAGAATATAAGACACCTCTAAAAACATTTATTTCAGCATCGGCTATTGGTTATTACGGAGCTATTACATCAGATGAAATTTTTACTGAAGAAGACGATCCTGAAAATGACTTTATTTCAAAAGTTTGTGTAAAATGGGAAAATGAAGCTCATAAATTTGAACATTTAGATATTTCTGTAACTATTTTAAGAACAGGTATTGTGCTTACTAAAAGCGATGGTGCTTTGCAAAAAATGAATACTCCTTTATTTTTATCTTCACTTGGTGGTGGAAAACAATACATGCCTTGGATTCACATAGATGATTTATGTGCTTTGTATATAAAAGCTGTGGAAGACAAAAAGTTTACAGGAATTTTTAATGCTGTTGCACCAGAACATCAAACCAATGAAAACTTTACTAAAACATTGGCTACAACGTTAAAAAAACCTCTATTTCCCTTCAACGTTCCCTCTTTTGTTTTAAAAACTGTATTAGGTGAAATGGCTTATGTTTTGTTAAACGGCAGTAGAGTTTCTGCTAAAAAAGTAAGAAAATCCTATTCGTTTAATTTTCCTGATTTACAATCAGCTTTAAACAATGTTTATAATGAAAAATAAGCTTAAGAATCCTGTTTGGCACTCACTATGTGAAACACATCAAAAGTTTGTAATTGATTATGATGAAGTAAAATTTTACGATCCAAAAATTTGTCCTTTTGGAGCTTTTACAAATAGTTCTAAAACTGCAGCAGCTCTTAATGAATATGCTAAACTAACTGATAAATTCTTTTTAGTTTCTGAAAATGAGACTCCAACCTTCGATAGCAACTATATTAAATTAGATAAAAAAATTGAAGGTTGTCAAATGGTTCTTGATAATTTGGTTGAGCTAGAAATTTCAGAAGAAATTGTTCAACTAACCGAAAATCATATCGATGAAATTTATAATTTGATTTGGTTAGTAATGCCTGGATATTACAAAAAACGAACTTTTGATATGGGAAAATACTTTGGTGTTTTTAAAGACAATCAACTTGTAGCTATTACTGGGCAACGTATGCAAACAGATGATTTTGTAGAAGTAAGTGCTGTAGTTACTCACCCTAACTACACTAGAAGAGGATTAGCAAAACAGCTTACTCATTTTGTTACTCAAGAAATTATCAAAGATGGAAAACATCCTATGTTACATACTACCAAAGGAAATCCTGCCATTGGACTTTATGAAAAGTTAGGCTATCAACTTACTCGTGATATGAATTGGTGGTACTATCATAAAAAGTAAAAGCCCAGAATTTCTTCTGAGCTTTTTTGTCGTACTATTTTTTAGTTTAATTTTTAAACTGATTCATTGTCATGTTCGTTGTGAAATCTTGACCTTGAATTTTCATTGTCATATTGATTTTAGACTCTGTCAATAATCCCGATTTTTTATCAATATCTATAGCCCCTGTTATATCTCCATCTGCTATTCCAGTAACTTTTCCACTAACATCAATTAAAACATTTTTAGAAGATATCGATTTAACTTTATAAGTAAAATCCATATTCATTCCTTCTTGATTTTTAGTCATTGTCCAAGTATCTCCTACTGCCACAGCATTTTCAGGATACACAACACTATTAGACTGTTCTGTAATTTTTTCTGCACCTTGAAAGTTCGGTTCTGCCTTTGATTCTAAAATAGTACCTCTTTTATCTCCTTTCATAGTAATAACAGCATCCATCATAGGCTTCATTTGAGTTCTCATCACTTTTCCTGCTTCGTCTAATTCTTCCTCTTTTTTAGTTGAATCGTATGACATCTGTAAAGCACCTTGCTTCATATCCATTACCATTTTAGTATACTTTGCAGTACTTTCATAGGTGTCTTTTGAAACATTAGTAATATCATATTCCATTTGAATATCCATATCATTAGTCATCTCTCCCATACCCATTTCTTGAGCCATTTTCATAGTCATTGTGTATGAATCTCCTTTTTCATAGTTTAAACGAAGTAATACCTTTTCTTGAGCTAATGTTATTGTTGAAACGAATAATAACAAGGCTATAATTTTTTTAGTCATTTTTTATCAGATTTTAATTTTTACACGAATGTATGTAATTAAAAATTCTCAATTCTCATTTTGATTCTATTTTTTTTTTAGCCACATTTGAAGAACTATAACTTAACCATGAAAACAATTCTTAACACAAACAACGAAGTTTCAATGTTTTATAAAAAAGGAAACCTTACCAATGAAACGCTAATTAAACTATACAAACAACTACTTTTACCAAGGCTCATAGAAGAAAAAATGCTTATTCTATTACGTCAAGGAAAAATATCAAAATGGTTTAGTGGTATTGGTCAAGAAGCAGTATCTGTCGGAGTTACTGCTGCACTAACAAACGATGAATATATTTTGCCAATGCACCGAAATTTAGGTGTTTTTACTACTCGAGGAATTCCTTTATATCGATTGTTTTCTCAATGGCAAGGAAAAGAGAATGGCTTTACCAAAGGAAGAGATCGTAGCTTTCACTTCGGAACTCAAGAATATAAGCTTGTAGGAATGATTTCTCATTTAGGTCCTCAATTAGGAATCGCTGACGGAATCGCTCTTGCCAATAAACTTAGAGGAGATAAAAAAGCCTGCGCTGTTTTTACAGGCGATGGTGGTACCAGCGAAGGTGATTTCCACGAAGCATTAAATGTAGCTTCGGTATGGAATTTACCCGTTTTATTTTGTGTAGAAAATAACGGATATGGACTTTCCACTCCTACTTCAGAACAGTATAACTGTGAACATATTACAGATAGAGGAATCGGCTACGGAATGGAAGCTCATATTATTGATGGAAATAATATTTTAGAAGTGTACACCAAAGTTTCTGAATTAGCAGAAAGCATTCGTGAAAATCCGAGACCTATTTTACTGGAGTTTAAAACCTTTAGAATGCGTGGACACGAAGAAGCTAGTGGAACTAAATATGTACCTGAAGAATTGATGGAAGAATGGGCTTTAAAAGACCCTATTGAAAATTATAGAAATTTCCTTATTGAAGAGAAAATACTCACACCAGAAGAGGACGAGAAATTTAAAAACGAGTTTAAGGACATCATCCAAGAACATTTGAATACGACTTTTGATGAACCAGTTATTACTTCCTCAATTGAAAATGAATTAAATGATGTATATAAAACATCTTCTCCAGATATTGTAACTCCTAATTCGGTAACAAAAAACATTCGTTTAATAGACGCCATTTCAGAAGGTTTAAAGCAATCTATGGAACGTTACGACGATTTAGTTATTATGGGGCAAGATGTTGCTGAATATGGTGGTGTATTTAAAATCACTGAAGGATTTGTAGAAGCTTTTGGGAAGGAAAGAGTTCGCAATACACCAATCTGTGAATCCGCAATTGTTTCTTTAGCTTACGGATTGGTGGTCAACGGAATGAAAGCTGTAATGGAAATGCAATTTGCCGATTTTGTTTCTACAGGCTTTAATCCTATTGTCAATCTATTAGCCAAGTCGCATTATCGTTGGAATCAAAAAGCCGATGTTGTAATACGAATGCCTTGTGGCGCTGGTGTGGGTGCAGGTCCTTTTCATTCTCAAACCAATGAGGCTTGGTTTACCAAAACTCCAGGATTAAAAGTAGTATATCCTGCTTTTCCGTACGATGCAAAAGGATTATTAACCGCTGCTATTAACGATCCGAATCCTGTCTTATTCTTTGAACATAAAGGATTGTACAGAAGTACGTATCAAGATGTTCCTATAGAATATTACACGCTACCTTTAGGTAAAGCGGTTGTTTTAAAGGAAGGAAATGAGGTTACAATTATTAGTTTTGGTGCTGCGGTACATTGGACTTTAGAAACCTTAGAACAGGTAGCCGTATCAGCTGATGTAATTGATTTACGAAGCTTACAACCTTTAGATACCGAAACTATTTACAACTCGGTTAAAAAAACAGGAAAAGTAATTATTTTACAAGAAGATTCTTTATTTGGAAGTGTTTCTAGTGATATTTCTTCTCTTATTATGGAAAACTGTTTTGAGTATTTAGACGCTCCTGTAAAAAGAGTGGCAAGTATTGAAACTCCTATTCCGTTCGCTGGAAATTTAGAAAAGGAATACTTACCCAAAGAGCGTTTTAAAGAAGAATTGCTACAGCTAATCGCTTATTAATACAAAAGCTCACTTTTCAGTGAGCTTTTTTTGTTATTTATGAATGATGAAAATAGCGGGACGCTTGTGTAAATCTGGTTTAACGCTTTTCCACTCTTTTATTGTTAGTGTTTTAATATACTCTGTTGGAAGTGTAATATCACATGCAACACAAACCCTTGTTTCAGGAGATAAAGTAGCTCGTAAATCGTCTAACATTTTCTCATTTCTATAAGGTGTTTCTATAAATAGTTGCGATTGATTTTTATCTTTTGATAGCTTCTCTAAGTCTTTGATTGCTTTTTTTCTTTCCGCTTTATCAATCGGTAAATATCCGTTAAAAGCAAAACTCTGCCCATTCATTCCCGATGCCATAATAGCCAACAAAATTGATGATGGACCAACCAATGGCACTACTTGAATTCCTTTTTGATGCGCTAATTTTACTATGCTCGCTCCTGGATCAGCCACCGCAGGCACTCCTGCTTCTGAAAGTAAACCTACAGACACTCCTGTTTCGCAAATATCTAGATAATTCTTAGTTTCTAAATCATCTGAATATTTATCTAACAACATCAACTGTAAGGAAGGTTGAGATTTAGTAGGTGTAATTCTTTTAATAAACCTTCTAGCCGACTTCTCATTTTCTACAATAAAATAATCTAATTGCTCTACCACTTTTTTAACCGACAAAGGCATCACCTCTAAAGGTTCAGTATCTCCTAAAGTTGTGGGAATCAAGTATAATTTACCTTTCATTATTTATCTCTAATTTTGAAGCGATAATTGTACACACTTCATCTAACATTTTATACACGTTTTCAAAACCTTGATCTCCTCCATAATACGGATCAGGAACACTCATATCTTCATTAGGATACAATTCGTTCAAAATCATTTTTACTTTTTCTCGTTGCATACTGTTTTCAGACATCGCTACAATATCTTCGTAATTACTTTTATCCATAGCAAAAATCATGTCAAACTTATCAAAATCAGCTTTTTCAAACTTTCTTGAACGTTGATTTGTAATATCAATCCCATATTTTTTTGCTACTTGAACAGAACGTTTATCTGGTAATTCGCCTACATGATAACCAGCAGTTCCTGCAGAATCAACTTCATATAACTCTGAAGATAATTTTGCTTGTAAAATTCCTTCTGCCAATGGTGATCGACAAATATTTCCCAAACAAACCATTAATATTTTTTTCATCTCTATAAAATAAAAAAACCTCACTTAGTGAGGCTATTTTTTAAAGCGTTAATTTCTTCGTTAAATCTTCAACGTACTTTTTAAACTGCTTATCAGTCTCCGTTAAATTATCTACAGTTTTACAAGCATGCAATACAGTAGCGTGGTCTCTTTTACCAATTTGACTTCCAATACTTGCTAATGACGATTTTGTCATACGTTTAGCAAAATACATAGCCAATTGACGTGCTTGTACAATATGACGTTTACGTGTTTTTGATTGTAAAGTTGCCACATCCATATCAAAATACTTCGATACCACTTTTTGAATATAATCAACCGACAACTCTTTTTTCGTATTCTTTACAAACTTATCTACAATTTGTTTTGCCAACTCAATTGTAAACTCTTTTCTGTTGAAAGAAGCTTGTGCAATCATCGAAATAATTACTCCTTCTAACTCACGAACATTCGATTTGATATTTTTAGCAATATACTCTACAATTTCTTCTGGCATTTCAACACCATCTCTATACAATTTGTTTTGTAAGATAGAAATTCTTGTTTCATAATCTGGCACTTGCAATTCAGCTGACAATCCCCATTTAAAACGAGACAATAATCGTTGCTCAATATCTTGCATATCAACAGGCGCTTTATCTGAAGTTAAAATTACCTGTTTTCCGTTTTGATGTAAATGGTTAAATATATGGAAGAACACATCTTGTGTACCCGCTTTTCCTGATAAAAACTGAACATCATCAATAATCAACACATCAATCATTTGATAAAAATGAATAAAATCATTTCTTGTATTTGACTTTACCGAATCGATAAATTGTTGTGTAAATTTTTCCGAAGAAATATATAAAACGGTCTTATCTGGATATTTATCTTTTATTTCAACACCAATAGCATGTGCTAAATGCGTTTTTCCTAAACCAACCCCACCATAAATTAATAATGGATTAAATGAGGTACCTCCTGGTTTATTCGCAACTGCCATACCTGCAGAACGTGCTAATCGGTTTGAATCTCCTTCTACAAAATTCACAAAATTGTAGTTCGGATTTAACTGAGATTCAATCTTTACCTTTTGTAAACCTGGAATAATAAAAGGATTCTTCAATTCGCGTTTCGACTCTAACGGAACTGTTACCTTTTGAGGTTTTAAAGGATTACGGTTGGAACTTGGTATTTTTACCGTTTGCGGACTATTACTACTATACGTATTTTCCATACGTACATCATAGATTAATTTTGCATCACTTCCTAACTGACGAACTAAAGCAACTCTTAGCAATTTAATATAATGCTCTTCTAACCATTCGTAAAAAAACTTACTAGGTACTTGTACAGTTAAAGCTTCCCCCGCTAATTTAATAGGCTTAATTGGCTCGAACCAAGTTTTGTATGCTTGAGGTTTAATGTTGTCTTTGATAAAAGACAAGCATTCCATCCAAACTGAATCGGCTGTTTTAGTCATATTCGGTAAAAAATCAATTTTAGTTGTTAATTTTTATTCAGATTTAGGGGACACCAAACACCAACGTCTGGGCGAACAAAAGTGTGAATAAATTTTAGTATAAAAAAATCAAATCGCCATTGACTTTTATTTTTTTTTTGCGTAATGTTAAAGCACATTAAATAAAAAATTCTTTTGCAAAAACATCTTACATCTATACGTGTTCGGTATGCTGAAACTGATCAAATGGGAGTAGTTTACCACGGAAACTACGCGCAATTTTTTGAGATTGGTCGCACCGAATGGCTACGTTCTTTGGGCGTTACATACAAAGATATGGAAAAAACAGGTACCATGCTACCGGTAATTTCTTTATCTTCTAATTTTAAAAAATCAGCTTTATACGACGATGAATTAACGGTTAGCACTATTCTAAAAAAAATACCTTCAGTTAAAATTGAATTTGATTATGAAATCACCAATCAAAACAACGAACTAATTTGTACAGGCAACACCGTTTTGGCTTTTATTAACATTGAAACCAAAAAACCTATGCGTTGTCCTGATTATATTTTAGATAAATTAGCTGCTTCAAAATAACTAAACAAAAAAATTAATGAAAATATATACGAAAACTGGCGATAAAGGAACTACTGCTCTATTTGGCGGCACTCGAGTACCAAAATACCATTTACGAATAGAAAGCTACGGAACTGTTGATGAATTAAACTCTTACATTGGTTTAATCAGAGACCAAGAAATAGACGACTCTTTAAAAAAAGCCCTAGCAAAGATTCAAAGCGATTTGTTCACTCTTGGAGCCATGTTAGCCACTCCACCAGAAAAAGAAGTTTTAAAAAGTGGTAAGGAGCGT
>NZ_JAPEHZ010000230.1 GCF_028823685.1 Tenacibaculum sp. L6
TCGAAATAACAAACAAAATGTCATTTCTAATATGAGTGGTAACGAATATGAGAAACCGCTAGGTTCAGCGCAGCTAAATCTTATTAAAAGGAGTAACTCACAACTTTAAGATTTAGCTACGTTGAACCTAAAGATTTCCCCCTACGGTAGAAATGACGTATCCTTTTTTTTGATTACCTTTTGACTACGCTCAGGGTACAGCCTTCAGTGTCTGTTTGTCGTAAGGATCTTTTCTTC
>NZ_JAPEHZ010000231.1 GCF_028823685.1 Tenacibaculum sp. L6
AGGGAGAGTTGGTAAAAATGTTGTTGGATATAAAAATTCTTATCCAAGTTTAACATTTTATTATGTATTTAAAAATTTAGCATTGAATCATGATGTAGTTTTAAATTATCAAGCTGTTCAAGAGGAAAAAGGAAAGGTCTTACTAAAAATAGAACAAAATAATATAGAAGTAGAGAATTATATAAAGACAGAGTTACAAAAATATTTTGAAAAGGATATTGAATTTCAAATTATGT
>NZ_JAPEHZ010000232.1 GCF_028823685.1 Tenacibaculum sp. L6
TTTCGCTCAACTGAAATCCCGACCATCCTCATTAAATTTGGCAGGGCTACAGGTGCATCTGTATGGATGGTTATCCTCAAACCTTTATCCAAGGCTGTTCTGGTAGGACTGATAGAGTTTCCAAGGCTATCTCCAATAATCTGTTTGTGCCAGTCTCCCCAGTAATAGGTATGTAGCGGAAATAATGAAGCAATGACATTCAATTCCATAAAAGAATCAAGTTGATCTTCCCGAA
>NZ_JAPEHZ010000233.1 GCF_028823685.1 Tenacibaculum sp. L6
TGGAGCAGCTTGGGGAGCATTTTCTTTTGGAGGAAGTACAATAGCTACTGGTTTGGCTAGTCTTGGTTTTACTCCTGCAGGAATTGTAGTAGGAGGAATTGCTATAGGATAAACAGCATTAGCCTATTATTTAAAAGATACCCCTTTAGAGGCGTATTTTAAAAATAATGTGTTAAGTGATGCTGTAGCAGCACCTAATGGTGCCAATGGTACTTTGCCTTGGGTATATGCAAA
>NZ_JAPEHZ010000234.1 GCF_028823685.1 Tenacibaculum sp. L6
AACAGGTAAAACTATTTTCAGACGGAGCCATTTATTCTCAACTCATGCAAATGAAAGATGGATACACAGATGGGCACTATGGAGAATGGATGACCCCACTGGATTTATTCGAAGAGCAACTCATGATGTATTGGAATAATGATTATAAAATTCATGTCCATTCAAACGGAGATCTAGGGCAACAAATGGTTATTGATCTAGTAAAAAAGGCACAGAAAACCAGTCCAAG
>NZ_JAPEHZ010000235.1 GCF_028823685.1 Tenacibaculum sp. L6
CTAACATGGTCTAGTAATTCTAAGTTTTCATTTAAAGAAAAATTTACCTCTAGTTTAGTGTTGTTTGGTTTGGTAGAAGATTTTATTTCTTTTGATTTTGATTGAAACCCCATGTATGAAGCTGTAACTATGTTCTTTTCTAAAAGAATACCTTCTAAGCTAAATGTACCATCTTCGTTGGTGATGGTTGCTTGAGTATTGTTGTTAACAATAACCGTGGCTCC
>NZ_JAPEHZ010000236.1 GCF_028823685.1 Tenacibaculum sp. L6
AAGTTGGATTGAAAACACTCAAAGAATTGAACCGCTGTTGTCGGTTAACAAAATTAAAATATCAATAAAATGAAAAAAAGTATTCTATTAGCTGTGGTATTGATTGTTGCGTTTGGGCTTCGTTCCTTCGCGCAGTCTGAAGAAAAGGGTTGGATAAAACTATCGGAAAAAACTGTGTCTTACATGGCTGAAACAGATAAAGTCAATATGCTTGGCAAAAAACA
>NZ_JAPEHZ010000237.1 GCF_028823685.1 Tenacibaculum sp. L6
TATATAATTTATAGAGCTCACGCTGTTGATTTTGGTGTGCCTCAAAAAAGAAAACGAGTATTTTTTATCGCTTCAAAAAATGGCATCATTGGAGAACCAACTAAAACACACGGTTCAGAGAAAGAATTACTTTTAAATAATGATTTAAAACCTTATGAAAGAGTAATCGATTGGATTGGAAAGTTTGATGATGATAAGTATTTTGAACCTGAAGAAAGTACAG
>NZ_JAPEHZ010000238.1 GCF_028823685.1 Tenacibaculum sp. L6
AAGGACACTTTTTCAATAGGAATTTCTGCCATGCAGAACCGTACGCAAAACTTCGAGGCGTTTCACACCTGAATCTCGAAGCTTTTGCATCCTATTCTTAGGAAAAAGAGATTTTTTATTATTAAATTCTACTTTTTGATATGTCGGGTTCGCAATGACGTACTTATTTTATGCTGTTCATTTTTTCCATTGATGAAAAAACGAACCAAAAAAATCTAGAC
>NZ_JAPEHZ010000239.1 GCF_028823685.1 Tenacibaculum sp. L6
TAAATATGATATTCCCAGCTGAGTCATAATCAATTTCTAATTCTTTTAATTTAGTATCATTTCCAGGTAGCTTAAACGCAAAAGATGACATCCCATTGGTAAAAACACCGGTGCCTTTTGGAGAGAATTCTTTTTCTGTGCCGTCGGACATTTTGACGCGTAGCTTTTTAAGCTTAACGGTTCCCCGAATACACTTTAACTTTATTGTAGAAATGTTTTG
>NZ_JAPEHZ010000023.1 GCF_028823685.1 Tenacibaculum sp. L6
TATTTTTACCACCACAAACAACTCGAATTTATGAATGAAATTAGACACGATTGGACGAAAGAGGAAATTCTAGAAGTATACAATAAGCCTTTAATGGAGCTTTTGTACGAAGCTTCAACTATACATAGAAAATATCACGACCCAAACACAGTACAGGTAAGTACCTTAATCTCGATTAAAACTGGTGGATGTTCAGAAGATTGTGGATATTGTCCGCAAGCAGCACGTTACCATACCAATGTTGAAGGAAATGATTTGATGACTGTAAACCAAGTTAAGGCACAAGCTTTACGTGCTAAAGATGGTGGATCATCAAGAGTTTGTATGGGAGCCGCTTGGAGAAACGTAAAAGACGGACCAGAATTTGACCAAGTGTTAGAAATGGTGCGTACTATTAACAAGCTAGACATGGAAGTTTGTTGTACCTTAGGTATGGTTACCGAAAATCAAGCAAAACGTTTAGCTGAAGCTGGTTTATATGCCTACAACCACAATATTGATACTTCGGAAGATTATTACGATGATGTAATTTCTACACGTTCTTTTGATGATAGAATTAATACTATTGAAAATGTACGTAAAACCAATGTAACGGTTTGTTCTGGAGGAATTATTGGTATGGGAGAATCGTTAGAAGACAGAGCTGGAATGCTTGAAACGTTAACTCGTTTTTCTCCGCATCCTGAATCTGTGCCAATTAACGCATTAGTTGCCATTGAAGGTACTCCGTTAGAAGAGCAACCTCCAGTAAACATTTTTGAAATGGTTCGTATGGTAGCAACTGCTCGTATTGTGTTACCAGACTCACAAGTACGTTTATCAGCAGGTAGAACTCAAATGAGTAGAGAAGGTCAAGCAATGTGTTTCTTTGCTGGAGCAAATTCTATTTTCGCTGGAGATAAATTATTAACAACTCCGAATCCTGATATTAATGAAGACATGAAAATGTTTGAAGAGTTAGGATTGAATACACAGAAGCCTTTCTTTAAGCATGAACAAAGAGAATCTGTTGAAGCAGAAAACTCACAATACCAATCGTTAGGTGAAAAACCAAAATGGACAAGACCAGACCATAAAATTGAACGTAACGAACAAAAGAAGCAAGAGGCTAAAGAAATAAGAGCCTAACATCAAATAAAAAATAATAAAATAACCGTTGAATTAATTCAACGGTTATTTTTTTATCATTTTCACAAACAGTTCCATACCTTTTCTACCTTCTGATGAGTTATAACAAGACTCCATACTTCCTGAAAAATAAGGCATAAAATAATCCTCATATTCTTGTTTACTACCTCCAAAAGGTGGATGGTCTTCATTTAGTACTGCATCAAACAGCAAACCAACTAGTTTACCTTTATTAGTTAGTAATTCATGTGCTTTTTGTGCATACTTTAGTCTTAACCCTGGATTGATAGCGCAGAAAAAAGTCTGTTCTATAATCAAATCAAAAGTGCCTTTTAATTCAAAAAAATCTGCATGAATTAAATTTTCCTTTGGGAAGTTAGGAACTCTTTTTTGAATTCTTTTTAACGGTGTTGAAGCAATATCTACTACAAAAACATTCTTAAATCCTTTATTAAATAAACACTCCGCCTCGTATGAGTTTCCTCCTCCAGGTATTAAAACCTGAATACTTTTATCTTCTAATTGATCAACATATTCTTTTAACGGGTTGGATATCTTTCCTAAATCCCATCCTGTTTTATTATGTAAGTACTTATTATTCCAAAATGTTTCTGACAACTCTATCATTTCTTCTTACTTTTATTTTTACAAATTTAAAAATAAAGCTTCTTTAATTTAACTACTGTTAAGAGGATAACTTAATATCAAAAAAAGCGATGCTTAAACATCGCTTTTTTTACTAGAAGTCAAACCCTATATAAAATTGCCAGACTCTATTTTTGGGTTTGTCTTCATCATAAATATCATTCAATCCTAGATGGTACCTTACTCCTAAACTTACTCCACTATTTGTTTTAAAACCTCCACCAAAATTTAATCCCCAATCAAAATTCCTAGGATCAAACTCTTTTGAGGTATCATACAGAATAAAGCCACTATCAAAGGTTTCTTTATGTGCTATTGAAAGTCCTATTTGAGGCCCTGCCTCTAAAAAAAAGTTATCAGAAGGATACAGTTTTACCATTAAAGGAAGATTTATATAATCTAACTCTTGCTTATAAGTACCACTTCCATCTATAATTTTATATCCTTGTTGTGAATACAGTAATTCCAATTGAAGTGATACATTATTTCCTATAAATGACTCTCCATAAAAACCTATATGGAAACCATGTAGCTGTTCTGTTTCAGAGTCTCCATTAAAACTCACTGCAGACAAGTTATATCCTCCTTTAATACCAGCTTTGGACTTTTTACTACTATCTTGTGCAACTATAGATGCACTAATCATTGTTATAAATACTATTACTAACTGAATTTTTTTCATCTTTTATTGATTTAATTTTACGATCTACTTTCCACCATTAGCTTGTAAATCTGATATACATTGGCTATCTAATGTTGGAATTTTATTTGATGAGAATACGTTTCCAATACCATGACTAGTTTCTGCTGCCCAATACATTAAACAGCTTTCTTCGTTACAATGTTTTGGATGATCTGCATCTTCATGATCTGTCTGCAAAGGAGTTCCTAAATTTGTAAGTCCTAAAATATGTCCGAATTCATGATGGATTACACTAGACTCTAATAAGCTTCTTTCTGGCTCAAATGTTCCATTACTTAGTTCTCTAATAGTTTCTTCAAAAATTACAAACGATGTATTATAATATGCAGTGCCTAAAACAAAAGAAGAATCGGAATCTTTTGAAGATTTACCATTTATAAACAATGCCCAAACCGTTATGGTATTTTGTGTGTTATAATAAGTTCTATGCTCGTTTTCAATCGTTACAATATCATTGATTGTATATACTTCTTTTCCTATAGTAGGTATTGATTTCGTATATAATTCTACACCGTTTGGTTTGAAAGTTCTTTCTTTAATAAAGTTTTTAAAGTTATTCTTTGCCTCTTCAGTTGGTTCAAATCCTTCAACATAAGCTAACTCTACAATCATTTTTTTATAAACATTGTCTGATAATAACTCATTTGCTGATGCTCCCGTAGGTTTTCTATTCTCTTTTGCAACCTCAACACCATCATTAATTATTGGTTCACTTTCTTTGGAACATCCCCAAATCAAAACACTGAATAGTAAAACTGTAAAAAACTTTTTTCTCATTATTCTTTCTTTATCTTACTTACGTAATTTGAATATCATTGGTTTTTTAAAACTTTAGGCTACTACTAGCGTAGCCATAAAGTTCCAAAATCAACTAGCTTAAAAGATTTTTTCTTTATATCTTTTTAAATGTTAATGTTATTGAAGTATCTGTTGTACTTTGTAATGTAAGTAAAGTGCTTGTATAAGTAGTTACAACCCATTCATTACCTAAAGCGCTTACAACAGTTCCAGCTTCAAACTCAACTTCTAAAAGGACTCTTGTATCTGATTCTACATCATATTCTCCTTCGATATTTTCTAAAGTTGTGTTTACTATATTTCTTGCTATTAATTTCCCTTCATTTGTAAATTCTATAGTATATGCAGCATATTCGTCAGCTTTTTCTACTCCTGCCTGAATAAAGCTTTCTACCTTAAATTTAGCTTTACTGATAATGGTCTCTAACTCGTCGGCTGCTACTTCTGCTGCTTCCTCTTCTTCTTCATAAGAGGTACACTCTTCAATAGCGTCTTCAAATTCAGAATCACTATTAACTTTCACAGAACTGCCGTTATTTAAAGTTATAGTTATTGGATACTTAACAGAGAATAATTCGCTTGAATCTAAGCTATCTACAAAGTTGTACAATTGTTTTTCCGATTCGATTACAACAGTACCTGTTTGTTCTAAATTAACATCATAAGTGAGCATTGATATTGGATATTCTATTTTTGCACAAGAGATAGCATCCTCCATTTCATCTGATGCTTCATCACATTTTCTATTTAATTCTTCCAATTCTGTTTGCGAAGTTATAGTTACTTCTGTATAGTTATTTAACTTTACTGTTATTGGAAAATTAAAAACTACGGTATCATCATCATCATTAAACTCATCCATTATTTCAAGAACTAAACTATAGTCTAATTCATTTATAATAGTCACTTCTTTACCGTTTATAGTTGCTGTTATTGGAAACAATAACTCAGCACATGAATTTCCATCCAAAAAATCATCTTCAGAACCATCGTTCATACCTGTTCTTTTATACTTCTTTGCCGTTTCAGAAGTTGGGGTATTTGCATTTGGATTTGTACCTACTTGTTCATTTTCTTCTGATTGACATGAGGTAAAAATTGTCAAAGTAGCTAATGCAAGTATGCTTATTAATTTTATTGTTTTCATCTTAATAAATTTTAATTTTTTAAACATTTGTTTTTTGAGCTCTTTCTGTCCTTTAGAAAACTATAAATCGTTTTACCCTACCTTTGTTTTCGATTTTTTTTCTATTTTAACTCCATAAAAGCATTCATATGACTAAAAAATCACTGTGTAATGAGGAAGACTTTAACGAGTTTTATAAGACTAATATTCAATTCGTTACCAACTTCTCATCTTATAAATTTAATGATAAAGATACTGCCCTTGATTTGATTCAAGAAGTATTTTTAAAAATGTGGGAAAAATGTTCTGAAATATCATACGATAAAGCTAAATCGTACTTATTTACGAGTGTAAATAATCTTTTTTTAAACGGCTTAAAACATGAAAAAGTTGTTTTAAACTATGCTAAAAACTCACCTTATATTGATATTAACAATCAAAGTCCTGAATATTTATTAGAAGAAGAAGAGTTTAAACATAAACTTAAAAAAGCAATTGAAGATTTAACCGAAGCTGAACGAGAGGTTTTTTTAATGAATAGAATAGATGGTAAAAAGTATAGAGAAATAGCGGAGTTATTAAATATTTCTCAAAAAGCGGTAGAAAAAAGGATGTCTTCAGCATTAAAAAAATTGAGATCAAAAATAGAATTATTGTAAGGGTAGGGAAATTTACTTCTTTATTGTCTAAAAGTTAGTTAAGCACAAAATGAAAGATGAACAATACATATTAAAATGGTTAAACGGAGAAATCTCCGATGAAGAACTGTTTCTATTAAAACAAGATAAAAACTTTAAAAATCTTGAAAAAATAGCGCATTATTCTTCTCAGATAGAAACACCAACCATAAATGTAGACAAAGCCTTTAAGGAGTTTGAACTTAAAAAAGCGACTACCACTAAAAAAGGAAAAGTTGTTTCATTTAATTATAAAAGATTTTACCAATATGCTGCTACGATAATAGTTTTATTAGTTTCTTCTTACTTCTTATTTTTTAATGGAGCAACAAACTACAACACACAATTCGCAGAAACACAAACATTTAATTTACCCGATGATTCTGAAGTAATTTTAAATGCAAATTCTACTATTTCATTCAACAAAAAAAAGTGGGAAGACAGTAGAAACATACAACTTAAAGGTGAAGCTTATTTTAAAGTAAAAAAAGGAAAAACATTTACGGTTCATACTTCTATAGGAAAAGTTACCGTACTCGGAACTCAATTTAACGTAAAAGAAAGAGCCAACTATTTTGAAGTAAAAACTTTTGAAGGTTTAGTTAGCGTACAGTACAAAGACGCCTTAGTTAAATTAGCAAAAGGAAAAATGTTTAAAGTAATTAATGGTAAAATAGATACTTTAAACACCTTTAATCTTACGAATAAATCTTGGTTACAAAAAGAATCTAACTTTAAAAGCGTTCCACTTCAACTAGTTTTAAATGAGTTGCAAAATCAATACGATTATACTGTAAAAACTAAAGATATAAACCTTGAACAGCTTTATACTGGTGGTTTTACTCATAGCGATATAAATGTGGCACTACAAGCAATTACAATTCCTTTGCAGTTATCGTACAAAATAGAAGGAAAAATAATTACTATATATAAATATGATTAGTAAGAAACTTAGCCTTGTTTTTATTTTTCTCCTTTCACTAACTTTAAAAGCTCAAAACAAAATTGAGCTTAAAAGTTTTTTGGTTGAAATAGAAAAACAACACGATGTAAAATTTACTTATTCTGATAAAGACTTAACAGGGAGTGTCGTTGCCGCCCCTCAAAAAAACTTGTCTTTAAACGAAGTGATTGATTACCTAAATAGTGCTACGTTATTTAATTTTAAAGCTTTAAACGATCGATTTATAACGGTTTCTTTTGCAGATAAAAAAATCACTATCTGCGGAAGAATTTTAGACGCACAAACTCTTGAACCGCTTAGTCTAGCTTCTGTAATAATTGACAATAGTAATATAGGAGCCAGCACAGACAATAATGGGGATTTTTTTCTAAAGGAAGCACCAATTAATGCAACAGCAACAATTTCTTATATCGGGTACAATTCAATTACCTTGCCCGTTAAAAAACTTTTTGAAACTCCGTGCAAGGAAATTTATCTAAATGAACTCTCTGAAGAACTTTCAGAAATTATCATCCCTAATTTTTTAACAACAGGATTACAAAAAAACATTGATGGAAGCACCACATTAAACTCTAAAAAATTCGGAATTCTTCCTGGGTTAATAGAACCTGATATTTTAAAAACGATTAAAGTTTTACCTGGTGTTGAAAGTATAAATGAAAGTATTGCCAATATTAATGTTCGAGGAGGCACAAACGATCAAAACCTTATGCTATGGGACGGTATAAAAATGTATCACGCAGGTCATTTTTTTGGATTAATTTCTGCCTACAATCCCTACTTAACAAAAAAAGCTACCGTAATTAAAAACGGTACTAGCGCACAGTTTAGTGATGGTGTTTCTAGTACAGTAAATATGCTTACCGACAATAAAATTACTCGCAAGCTTTCTGGAGGAGGTGGGTTTAATTTACTGAGTGCAGATGCTTTTATACACGTTCCTATTTCTGATAAATTAGAACTTCACGCTTCAGCAAGACGATCTTTTACCGATGCGGTAAACACGCCTACTTATAACAAGTATTTTGATAGAAGTTTTCAAGAAAACTCTATTGCTTCAAACAAAGAACATAAAACTACTACCAGTTTTTTCTTCTACGATTACTCTTTTAAGGTTTTGTATGATATTAATAACAATCACTCTTTAAGAGCCAACTTGATAAGCATTAAAAATAAACTAGACTACACTGAAGAATACACTTCTGGAAATACAACTTTTGAAGAAAACAGCTTACTAAAACAAGAAAATTTGGGAGCTAATATTACATGGAAAGCCAATTGGAGTAATCGTTTTTCTTCTGAGTTATCTACTTTTTTATCTGAATATACGATTAACTCTTCAGACTTTAACATAGATTCTAATCAACTACAAACACAATTCAATAATGTATTAGAAACTGAGATAAAACTACTTACTAAATATAAATTTTCAGACCTGCTAAATTTCACAAATGGTGCTGTTTTTAATGAAATAGGAGTTGCTAATAAAACTACAGTAAATGCTCCTTCATACACCAAATCAGTTAAAGATGTATTACTTAAATCTGCTATTTTTTCTGAACTTGAATACAAGCACAAAAACACCTATGCTCGATTAGGTGTGCGCGCCAATTATTTCCATGACTTTAATCAATTTTTAATTGAACCTAGAATAAATGTTAGGCAAAAGGTAATTAACAACTTATACCTTAAATTAGAAGGAGAACTAAAAAATCAAACAACAACCCAAAAAATAGATTTCCAAGATAATTTCTTAGGAATAGAAAAAAGAAGGTGGGTATTAGCTGATAATGATAAAACCCCTATCATTAAAAGTAAACAAATTTCTTTTGGTACTGAATTTTCAAAAAACAACTTACAAATAGATCTTACTGGATTCTACAAATTTGTTGATGGTATTACAGCTGCTAATCAAGGTTTTTACAACAATGTACAAACACTAAACTCTATTGGAAGTTATGAAAGTAAAGGTGTTGAGTTTTTAATCAATAAAAAAAGCAAAAAAATCAGTGCTTGGTTAAGTTATACTTTTACTGAAAACGACTATACATTCAATACTTTTAACCCTAATACATTTCCTAGTAATTTAGACATTACTCATTCTTTAAGCGCTGCATTAAATTACAGCCTTACTCCTAAAATCAACCTTTCTGCAGGAACAATTTTACGAAACGGAGCTCCATATACAACGCCTATAGCTGGAAATGAAACCGTACAATATGGTGATATCACTCTTATAAATTACGATGCTCCAAACAAAGAAAGATTAGGCAACTTTTTTAGAGTTAATGCATCTGGAAGCTATCAATTCAATATTTCTAACAATATTAAATCAACGGTTAGAGTCGGTTTTACTAACATTACTAATAGAAAGAATAGTATAAACGCATACTATGTTATTGATGACACTAGTGAAACTGGTGTTAAAAAAGTAAATACCTATTCATTACCATTTACTCCAAACTTAAGTTTTAGAATAAACTTTTAACTAATTAGCTTATTTTCTGAGGACTTTTAAAACTCTTCAATCATGTATACTCCCTTATAAAAACCTCAGATAATTCTATGATTGTATTATCTTTAATATAGTAAAAATTTAAGAATAAAGTGTCGTAACGATTTCTTAACTTTGCTTTCTTTAAACAACATGTTATGGGATTAAATCTTTCTCAAATCGAAAGAGTCGAAACAATTACCAAAGAAGACTTTATCAAGAATTATTTTAAACCGCAAAAACCTGTGGTTATTGAACGTTTTATTGAAGATTGGCCAGCCTATTCTAAATGGTCTTTAGAGTACATGAAAGAAGTAGCAGGCGATAAAACGGTACCTTTATACGATGACAGACCTGTTGATTATAAAGATGGTTTTAACGAACCTCATGCGACCATGAAAATGAGTGAGTATGTTGATTTATTAAAACGTGAACCAACTAAATTTAGGATTTTCTTATGGAACATTTTAAAAGAAGTACCTCAATTACAAAAAGACTTTAAATTTCCTGATTTTGGTTTAAGTTTAATGAAAGGCTTACCAATGTTATTTTTTGGCGGACGTGATTCGTACACGTTTATGCACTATGATATTGATTTAGCTAACATTTTTCACTTTCACTTTGAAGGAAAAAAAAAGTGTATTTTATTCGATCAAAAGCAAAACAAATACTTATATAAAATTCCGCATTCGTTAATTACTCGTGAAGATATTGATTTTAACGATCCTGATTTTGAAAAATGGCCTGCATTAAAAAATGCCAAAGGTTATGTTGCTGAATTAGAGCACGGAAATGTTTTGTATATGCCTGAAGGATATTGGCACTATATGCGCTATGTAACCCCAGGTTTTTCAATGAGTTTACGTGCCATTGCTCGTAACCCTAAAAACTTAGGAAAGGCTGTTTATAATGTATTTATTATGCGTACAATAGATAATGTGATGCGTCGTATTAAAGGTCAAAAATGGATTGATTGGAAAAACGAACAAGCTATAGTTAAAACAAACAAAGCAAATAATATTGCCTCATAAAAAAAGCGCCTAATAGGCGCTTTTTTATTATTTTTTTCCAAAAAGGCGTTGAAAAAAACTTTTCGTTTTGGTTTTAGTTTCTTGAAATTCTTCTTTAGCATCTTCTGCAAAATCGGCTAGATGTTCACTAGCTTCTCCTGCAACTTCTGAAGCTTTTTCAGTTATATCTTCTAATACTTCTTTTGCTTCATTAGTTAATTCATTTGCTTTTTCTTTAGCTTTTTGAATTGATTCATCGGAAATAATTTCTTCAACTTTTTCTTTTACATCTTCTACTATATCTACTAAATGTTCACCAGCTTCTCCTGCTAAATTACTTGACTTTTCTGTTATATTATCCATAACTTCTTTAGCTTTATCTAGCCCTTTGTTTAAGCTATCATTGGTGTTTTTATTTTCAGACATAATATAAAAATTAAAAAAGAATGTTTAGAACCAACCTCTATGATTTACTTGATATGTTTCAATAAAATCATCATCTGATTTTGTTAAATAAATGATTCCTTCAATAAAAGGAATAATTCCAGCAAACCCACAAGTTATAATCGTAGCTATAATTTGTATGATACCTTCTTTAGTGTACCCTAACACAAATTTGTGTATTCCAATTGATCCAATTACAATAGCTAAGATACCTGCTAATACACGTTTACTTTCTTGATTAGGAACAGTATTCCCGTTTTCATCAATTACATTCATTTTTTTAATTTTTTATTTATTAGACGGTGCTAAATTTATAAAAAAGCTTCGTCTTTTGGCTCCCATAACTCAATTTTATTTCCATCTAAATCTAAAATCCAACCGAATTTTCCATAATCATACTCTTCTATCTTATCCATTACCTTAACTCCCTTTTCCTTAAGATCTTCTAATAATTCAACTAAATTTTCTACCCGATAGTTAAACATAAAATCTTTTTTAGATGGCTCAAAATAGTTTGTGTCTTTTGCAAACGGGCTCCATTGTGTAGATGCTTTTTTGTCTTCATTATCTTTCCACCAAAATGTACAACCCCAATCATCTGTATTAAAACCTAAGTTCTTCTTATACCAATCTTTTGTTGCTTTTGGGTCTTCTGTTTTAAAGAAAACACCTCCTATACCAGTTACTTTACCTTTTTTCTTCATCTTATTTCTTTTTTACAACTGATTCATAAGTAGAAACCCATTCATCAACGGACATTTTAGTACACAATTCAGCAATTAATTCATACGGAATGTCATCCAGCTTTTTAAAACGTATACAACTTTTACCCATATCTAGTTTCCTTTTTGAATATTTAGGATATTCTGCTACAAACCAATCGTGTAACTCTTTATTTGCATAGATTCCACTATGGTATAAATTCACTGAATTCTTCTGCGAAGCTAAATTCATAAAAGGCAATGGAAGTTTAGGGTCACAATGATACCCATCTGGATATATTGAATGCGGAACATAATACCCAATCATCTTATAATTGATTCCTTCTTCAAAACCTTCAGGTAAGTTCTCCTTAATTATATTTCGTAATTTTTGTAAAACTTCTTGACGTTCTTCAGGAAGTTGAGAAATATATTCTTCTACTGTTGATACTTCATATTTCATGTTACATGAATTTGAAGCATCAAGTTAGCAAAATTTTTCTTTAATTTTATCTACAATAGTTTGCGCTAGCTTTTCTTTACTTTCTATAGTCCAACCTGCTACATGAGGAGAAAGCAACACATTTTCAGCATTGATTAAATATTGAAAAGCTTTTGGTACTTCGGCTACGCTCAGCACCCCATCTTTTGTTTTAAACAGGTTTTCGAAAGATTTTTTCTCATACTCCAAGACATCCAATCCTGCACCTAATACTTTTCCTGATTTTAAAGCCTCAACCAAGTCTTTCGTTACTACAGATTTTCCTCTCGCCGTATTTAACAACCAAAAAGGGTTTGAAAAATTAGCTATGAATTCCGCATCAATCATATTTGTTGTTAATGCTGTTTCTGGAGTATGCAAACTTAGAACATCTGCTCTTTTTTGTAGTTCTTCTAAAGAAACTTGAGTACAGTTTTCATCACCAACATTTGGTTTGATATCGTAACAAATAACATTTACATCAAAACCTCTAAGCTTTTTAGCAAATGCCTTACCCATATTACCATAACCAATAATTCCTACGGTTTTTCCGTCTAACTCAATTCCCCTGTTTTCTTCTCGTAACCATTTACCTTCGCGAACTTCTTTATCAGCCTTGTTCAATTTATTAAAAAGCGATAGCAACATTCCTAACGTATGCTCTCCTACTGCATTTCGATTACCTTCTGGGGCAGAAATAAGCACTATTCCCTTTTCTTCAGCATATTCACAATCAATATTTTCTAAACCAGCACCTACTCGTCCAATAAACTTCAAGTTTGTTGCTTTGTCTAAAAACTGCTTATCAATTGTAAAACGACTACGAATTATAATTCCATCGTACTCATGAATTTTTGCTTCAATTTCTGATTTAGTAGAAATATAATCCTCTTGATTTTCAAAACCTAACTCTTGAAGTTGTTTTATTAATAAAGGGTGGTTTGTATCTAAATGAAGTATTTTCATTAAAATAGATTTGTTGGATTTTTAGATCTTTAGATTTTTGGATAGTTTAATGGCTGGATCTAGACTAATGTTGAATTGAATTTAGACATCATTTTCACTATGCTAATTAGAGTTTCTGTATGTTCCTCTAAATCATTTGAAGAAATAAAACCCAAATCATAACTAAGTAATAATTGAGTTTCAACTTCATAACATGAACCTAATGCAATGACCAAAAATCTAGAAAAATCTTTATTGGATGTTCTTGAGCAACCTTCTGCTATATTTGAAGGAATTGACACAGAAGCTCTTCTTAATTGAGATACTAATCCATACTTTTCATCTTCAGGAAATTTTGATGTGAGCAAATAAATATCTTTACAAAAAGACCTGCTCACTTGCCAAAATTTAAAATCCTTGTATCTGTGCATCTCTTAACTTCTAGAAATTGAATAATCCAACTATCTAAAAATCCAATAATCTAAATTAATATTGTTCGTTTTCGTTTGGAAAGTCCTTGCTTTTTACATCAGCTATGAACTGTTCAAAAGCATTTGTCATTTCGGTATGTAAATCTAAATATCTACGTAAAAAACGTGGATTAAACTCGTGAGTCATTCCTAACATATCATGCATTACCAATACTTGACCATCTACTCCACCACCGGCACCAATTCCTATTACAGGAATCGTTAACGCTTCTGCTACTTTTTGAGCCAATTTAGCTGGTACTTTTTCAAGTACTATTGCAAAACACCCTAATCTTTCTAACATTAAAGCATCTTGCATTAACTTCTCTGCTTCTTCCTCTTCTTTGGCTCTTACTGTGTAAGTACCGAATTTGTATATAGACTGTGGTGTTAACCCTAAATGCCCCATTACTGGAATTCCTGCATTTAAAATTCTTTTGATTGAATCTTTTATTTCTTTTCCTCCTTCTAATTTAATCGAATGCGCTCCACTTTCTTTCATAATTCGAATAGCAGAACGTAATGCTTCTTTAGGGTCAGATTGATAGCTACCAAAAGGTAAATCAACCACAACCAAACAACGGTCAATTCCTCTTACAACAGAACTTGCATGGTAAATCATTTGATCTAAAGTAATAGGTAATGTAGTTTCATGACCTGCCATTACATTTGATGCAGAATCACCTACCAAAATCACATCAATCCCTGCTCCATCAACAATTTTTGCCATGGTATAATCGTATGCCGTAAGCATCGATATTTTTTCTCCGTTGGCTTTCATCTCAACAAGAGATTTTGTAGTAATTCTTTTATATTGTTTTTTTGCTACTGACATTTCTTTTGTTTTATAGATTGTAAAAATACACAATTATTCACTGGTTTTATTTATTACATTTTTATAACCTGCTTAATTCTCTTTTTTTTAACGCCGTTAATCTTGTGTTAATTAAATTTTAGCCCTTTATTTTTTTAATAGCTTTACCTAACTAAATCAAACTAAAATGCAAAAGATATTCACTTTACTTATTGTTTTTGTAATTTCTACTGTTGTAAATGCTCAAGAAGATCTTCAAGAGAAAGCCATAAAAAACACCGTTGAAACCTTTTTTGAAGGCTTGCATAAAGGTGATAGTACAATCGTAAGTTCTACTTTACACCCAACAATTACTATTCAAACTACATTTACCAATAAAGAGGGTAAAAATGTATTAGTTACCGAAAGTAAAAACAAGTTGTTAACTAGTATCGCTAATAAAAAACCTGAACATACTTATTTAGAAAAGTTACTATCATGGGATATAAAAATTGATGGAAATTTAGCTTCTGTATGGACTCCTTATGAATTTTATTTAAACAATAATTTTAGTCACTGCGGAGCAAATTCATTTCAGCTTTTTAACAACAACGGTAAATGGGAAATTATTTACTTAGTTGATATGAGACGTAAAGGTGATTGTGATGCTAATAAACAATAAATACATGAAAAAGTTCAGTTTACTTTTCTTACTTTTTTCTTGTTTCAGTTTTGCTCAAGAATCAAAATTATTTCATCCAGAATTGTTTAATGGTTTACCAAACGTCAGAGATTTTTCAATGAGTAAAAATCAAGATGAATTTTACTTCACTGTTGAAAGCTACTTAAAAGAATACACGTTTATAGCTTCTTCAAAAAAAGTAAATGGAAAATGGCAAAAACCTGAAGTTGCTAGTTTTTCTGGGCAACATAAAGATTTAGAGCCTTTCCTTTCTCCTAACGGATTACAACTCTTTTTTGCTTCTAACAGAAAAGACAACTCCTCTGGCGAAATAAAAAATGACATGGATATATGGTATGTTACAAGAAATTCTTTGGAGGATGCATGGTCAGAACCTATAAATATTGGCACGACTATAAATACCAATGCCGATGAATTTTATCCTTCAGTAACCGAAAAAGGTGATTTATTTTTCACTGCAGAATACAAAGACAACACCACAGGAAAAGAAGATATTTACGTAAGTAGATTGGTGAATGGAGTATACACTAAACCAACTCCGCTAAGTTCAGGAGTGAATTCAGATAAATATGAATTTAATGCCTTTGTTGCACCTGATGAAAGTTTTATAATTTTCACCTCTTACGGTAGAAAAGATGATTTAGGCAGAGGTGATTTGTACATCAGTAAAAAAGGAACCAATAACGAATGGTTACCTGCTACTCATTTAAAAAGTATTAATTCTAATAAACTAGACTACTGTCCGTTTGTTGATTTACAAACGAATACCTTGTATTTTACTTCTAGTACTTCTTCAATTCCTAAAGTGCTTTCTAAAAAAATGACTTTGTCTGAATTTAAAGAGTATTTGAATACTAACCCTAATGGATTGAGTAGAGTTTATGTTAGTCCTTTCAGTAAAAAATAACCTATCTTTGAAAAGATGAGCCAATCGAATCCTGCAAATATTTTATTTCCTAATAAATGGGTAGACAATTATGCTGATTATTTGTTTAATTACGCTATTGCTCGTGTAAACAACTCAAATATTGCTAAAGATTTAGTGCAGGAAACTTTTTTTGCTGGATTAAAATCTGCTAAAAATTTTGAAGGAAAATCTAGTGAAAGAACCTGGTTGGTTTCCATTTTAAAAAGAAAAATTATTGACTATTATCGAAAAATAAATTCTAAAAAAGGACAAGCTGAAATTAGAATGAACTTTTATGATAGCGGTGATAATGAAGGAAATTGGATTGAAGAACGCGTTCCTCAATCATGGAATAATGAAGCTGAGAAGAACATTGAAAATGAAGAACTAAAAGATCAGTTAGATAAATGTATTGATAGCCTTCCTGAAAAATATGCAATGGTTTTTAAAATGAAAACTATTCAACAATTTGAAACAGAAGATATTTGTAAGGAACTAAATATTACTCCGTCAAACCTATGGGTAATGATACATAGAGCAAGAACACAACTAAGAAACTGTATGGAGCAAAACTGGTTTAATAAGTAAAAAGATGTTTAAATTTTTTAAAATTACATGTGATGAAGCCACTACTATTTGTGATAAAAGCCAATATGGTGAAGCCTCAATATATGAAAGAATTCAGCTTAGTTGGCATTTAGTAGTTTGTAAAATTTGCATTTTGTACTCTAAACAAAACAGAAAAATGTCTGATATTTTAAAACTAAAATCAGGCAATTGTAAAAAAAATAACCCTTGTTTTTCTCAGAAAGAAAAAGAAGCTTTAAAAGAACAATTAAATAACTTTAATTAACAAGTTTGGTTTTTATAACCAATTTTTGATTTTTTGTTAGATTGAAACGGAATTTATTGTAGCGATAAATTCCGTTTTTTTAATTTTGCCACAGAAAAAATAATCACATGCACTTTTTACCAGAAAAACTAGATAATTATGTTGTTGAGCATTCTCAAGCTGAACCTAAACTACTACAAGAATTAAGTAGAGAAACTTGGCAAAAAGTATTAAATCCGCGTATGTTAAGTGGTGCTTTTCAAGGTAGGGTTTTATCAATGATTTCTAAATTAGTACAACCAACAACTATTTTAGAGATTGGTACCTACACAGGGTATTCTGCCTTATGTTTAGCTGAAGGACTTTCAAAAGATGGAATGATTCATACGATTGATAAAAATGAGGAATTGGAAGAATTGCAGCACAAATATTTTCAAAAATCGGAATACAAAGATCAAATAACTCAATATGTTGGAAACGCCATAGACATTATTCCTACAATTGATGCTAAGTTTGATTTGGTTTTTATTGATGCCGATAAATCTAATTATGTAAACTATTTTCATTTGATTATCGAAAAAATGAACAAAGGAGGTATCATTTTATCTGATAATGTACTTTGGAGTGGTAAAGTAATTGAAGAACTAGATCCTAAAGATATCGACACAAAAATACTTCTTGAATATAATAGACTCTTAAATGAAGATAGTCGCTTAGAAACGGTTGTAAAAACAAAAAGGTAAATCATATGATTTACCTTTTTGTTTTTATGAAATGATGAAATTAAAATTTAATTACACGTTAATCTTTCTGCAATAAATAATTCTTTTTTGTAATCTTCAATAAAAGCGTCTATTTGCCATTCTTCAGTTCCTGGAACGCAAATGATATGCGCCATATCATTTTCTGAAGCTAATTGGTACTTTTTACATAAAACATCCGAAGGTTTATCTAACACAACAGTTAATGCTTCATTATTTCTCCATGCATTAACACCTATTTCTTTTAACTTTTGCTCTGTATAAGCAGCTAATTCTTGCGATTTTTTCGTTCTTGAAATCAACCCTTCTTTTCCGTGCTTTTCTATAAAAGCCCATAATAATAAAGGTGTTAATCCATTTCTTGACCCTGTAATTGTAGTATCTAAAGTTCCTACATACGAAACTGAGTTCACAATTCTATCTCTATGTTTTCTCTTTGCTAAAACTATTCCACAAGGTATTGGTCCACCAATGAACTTATGTCCAGATATAGAAATACTATCAATCCCTTCAGCAAAGTCAAATTTTGGTTTTGGTTCAACAAAAGGAGCAATGCACCCTAAAAATGCTGCATCACAATGAATATAATAATCTTTGATAGCGTACTTTTTAATAATTGCTTTAATTCTATCTAAGTCATCAACAGCTTCTGTCATGGTAGTTCCAATATTTAAAAAGAAAACTGCTGGTTTATCTCTGTGTAATGTTATCAAATTCTCTAAATCTTCATAATCCATTTCTCCATTATCTTGACTTCTAACAACGATATTCTTTAAGTTTAATAAGTGTAAATTCTTTTTAACACTATAATGTGTAGATTCACTATAATAAACCACTGGATTATTAAAACTCTCACGTGCTAAATACAGACCGTATAGATTTCCTTCAGTTCCTCCATTCGTTACATAACCCCATACATCTTTGGTTGAAGATGATAATATATCAGCAAAAAAACTAACTACTTCTCGCTCTATATCTTTTGTATCAATAGATAATGTAGAAGGAGATTCTGGATCACCTACATTGTTAATACATACATTTAAAAAAGGTGCAAATTCACTGTAATTGAAATCCTTTGCTAAAGGATACCCAAGAAAGTTAGCTGAAGCATCACTAATTCTGTCATAAACGTCTTTTATTCTACTCATAACTACCTATTTTTAAATATTAATAAATTACTTAACAAATATATTCTTAAAGTATAAAAATCTGCAATAACACTATCAATAAAGAAAAAACACCTATTTTTAACCTTTAAAAAGATTAAATTTCTTTTTTAACTCTGAAAATCATTTTAAAACAGAAAAACATACCATGCATCAACTAGATAATGTAGATAAAAAGCTATTAGAAGAATTGCAAAATGACTGTAAGCAATCTATAAAACAACTAGCCAACAAAGTAAACCTATCTATAACACCTACTCACGAACGTGTAAAAAAGATGGAGGCTAACGGAATTATAGATAAATACGTGGCTTTAGTAAACTTAGAAACAATTGATAAGAGTTTAATTGTTTATTGTCAAGTTACACTAGTAAAGCATCAAGAAAGTGCTTTTAAAGAATTTGAAGAGTACATGTCTAAAATAGATGAAATAGTAGAGGTGTCTTATATAGCTGGTGTGTATGACTTCTTGTTAAAAGTTGTTTTGAAAGACATGAATGAATATCAGGATTTTGTGCTAAAAAAATTATCACAGTTAGAAGTAATATCAAACATCCAAAGCTCGTTTGTAATGAAGCAAGTTAAAAACACTACAAAAATAAAATTGACATAATTCTTAGGAACTATGTCAATTTTATTGATTTAACGACTCCTTTTTATAGGGCCTGTAAAATCATCAATATTATCTTTTACTTCGTTAATTTCATTGTTTATGTCTTTAACAAAGTCTGTATCTATACCTTGATTTTTTGCACTTTCATTAATCTCTCGTTTAATGTCGTTTGTTGCATCTTTAATTTGACGCATTCCCTTTCCTAGCCCTCTTGCTATCTCAGGAATTTTATCAGCCCCAAATAACATAACTACGATTAACAAGATTACAAAAATCTCTGGTCCTCCAATAAATAAAAATATTCCATTCATCACTGCAAAGATAGTTAAATTCAATTTCCTATACTTTATATAAAATAAAAAAGCAACCAAATTTGGTTGCTTTTTTATTTTATATAAAATGCATTAGTCTGCAAGAATAATCACTTTATTATCTTTCATTTCAAGAGTTCCTGATTTGATTTTTAAAGTTAATACTTTATCATCTTCTGGTAATCTTTCAATGTTTGCATGTAAATCATCAAAAACTAAATGAGTTTGAGTGTGTACATGTACTTTTATTCTTCCTTCAGTTAAAATAGACACCACTGGTGCGTGATTATTTAACATTTGGAATTCTCCATTTACACCTGGTACTGCTACAGAATCAACTTCTGATGAAAATAAGATAGCTTCTGGTGTTACAATTTCTAAATACATATTTTAATGCTTTAGGGCTTTAAGCTATTGCTTAAGGCAATTAATTACGCTTCAGCTAACATTTTCTCTCCAGCATCGATTGCTTCTTGAATCGATCCTTTTAAGTTGAATGCTGCTTCAGGATACTTATCTAATTCACCATCCATAATCATGTTGAATCCTTTGATAGTATCTTTAATATCTACTAATACCCCTGGAATTCCTGTAAACTGCTCTGCTACGTGGAATGGTTGAGATAAGAAACGTTGTACACGACGCGCTCTGTGAACTACTAATTTATCTTCTTCAGATAATTCTTCCATACCTAAAATTGCGATAATATCTTGTAATTCTTTATAACGTTGTAAGATTTCTTTTACTCTTTGTGCACAGTTATAGTGCTCATCTCCTAAAATATCTGCTGTTAAAATTCTTGATGTAGAATCTAATGGATCTACTGCTGGGTAAATACCTAACTCGGCAATCTTACGAGATAATACTGTAGTAGCATCTAAGTGAGCAAACGTTGTTGCTGGTGCTGGATCCGTTAAATCATCCGCAGGTACATAAACCGCTTGTACAGATGTAATAGATCCTTTCTTAGTAGAAGTAATACGCTCTTGCATTGCTCCCATCTCTGTTGCTAATGTTGGTTGGTAACCTACCGCAGATGGCATACGACCTAATAATGCCGATACCTCAGAACCTGCTTGTGTAAAACGGAAGATATTATCAACGAAGAATAATACGTCTTTTCCTTGTGCTTCACCAGCTCCGTCACGGAAATACTCAGCAATTGTTAATCCAGATAATGCTACACGAGCACGTGCTCCTGGTGGCTCATTCATCTGACCGAATACGAAAGTAGCTTTAGAATCTCTCATTCCAGCTTTATCAACTTTAGATAAATCCCATCCTCCATCTTCCATAGAGTGCATGAAATCATCACCATACTTGATAATTCCTGATTCTAACATCTCACGTAATAAATCGTTTCCTTCACGAGTTCTTTCACCTACACCTGCGAATACAGATAAACCTCCGTGTCCTTTTGCGATGTTGTTAATTAACTCTTGAATTAATACAGTTTTCCCTACTCCTGCACCTCCAAATAATCCAATTTTACCTCCTTTTGCATAAGGCTCAATTAAATCAATTACTTTAATTCCTGTAAATAATACTTCGGTAGAAGTTGATAATTCTTCAAATTTTGGCGCTTGACGGTGAATTGGTAAACCTGCTTCACCTTCTTTAGGTAAATCTCCTAATCCATCAATTGCATCTCCTGTTACATTAAATAAAC
This sequence comes from Tenacibaculum sp. L6, assembly GCF_028823685.1. Lineage (GTDB taxonomy): Bacteria > Bacteroidota > Bacteroidia > Flavobacteriales > Flavobacteriaceae > Polaribacter. Next base: position 20,342 of record NZ_JAPEHZ010000023.1, read on the forward strand.
GACCGTAGATATCACTACCTATTGGCATTTGAATTGGATTACCAGTAGCAATTACTTCTTGCCCTCTTTGTAAACCATCAGTCGCATCCATAGAAATAGTACGAACTGTATCTTCACCAATGTGTTGTTGAACTTCTAAAACTAAAGTTGAACCGTCTGCTTTTTTAATTTCTAACGAATCATAAATCTTTGGCAATTCAGCATTTTCTGTATTAAACTCAACATCGATTACTGGACCAATAATTTGAGAAACTTTACCTGTTATTGTAGACATTACTATATGTAATTAAAGTTATTTTATTTACTATATGAGTTTTAACTCATTTTTTCAAGGTGCAAAGGTAATTTTTTTAGTGGAATTTAAAAAACCTTTCGCGGTATTTTTCCATAAAAAAATTCCATAAAAAAAGCCTCACAAATGTGAGGCGGCTCACAAATGTGAGGCTTAATTTTTATAGATATGTGCTTAAAATTATTTTACAACTTTAATTTCAACACGTCTGTTTTGAGCTCTACCTTCTCTTGTTTTGTTATCAGCGATTGGGTAATCTTCACCAAAACCTGCAGAAGTTAATCTGTCAGCAGCGATTTCTCCTTTAGCTACTAAGTAATCTAAAACAGCTTTAGCTCTTCTTTCAGATAATTTTTGGTTTAATGAGTTAGATCCTGAACTATCAGTATGTCCTTGAATGCTAAAGTTAGCTTTAGGATATTCTTTCATTACTGCAGCGATTAAATCTAATTTACCAGTAGTACCAGTTCTAAAAGTAGATTTACCAGAGTTGAAGTAAATAGCTCTTGCGAACTCGTTTAATTGCTTAACAGCTTCTTCTTTGATTACTACTTCTGGACATCCGTTGTTAGATGCTACACCAGCTTCGTTTGGACACTTATCGTCTTTGTCTAATACTCCGTCTCCGTCAGTATCTGGCCAAGGACATCCGTTGTTTTCAGCTGGACCAGCAGTGTTAGGACACTTATCTTTTCCATCTACAACACCGTCTCCATCAGCATCAGGACAACCGTTGTTAGCTTTAGTTCCTTTTTCAGTTGGACAAGCATCATCTTTATCAGCGATACCATCTCCATCTGCATCAGGACATCCGTTTAAAGCAGCTAAACCAGCAACTTCTGGACAAGCATCGTCAGAATCTTTGATTCCGTCTCCGTCTGTATCAGGACACCCGTTGAATTCTTTTAATCCAGCAACTTCTGGACAAGCATCTTCTTTATCGTATACTCCGTCTCCGTCAGTATCTTTTCCTCCAAATTTGAATACTAAACCGATTGAGTGTTGGAAGTGATCTTTTACTTTATCAGCAAACTCTTTCTTACCTCCTGTTTGGAAGTTTAACCCTAAATTGTCGTTAAACCAGACGTTGAATCCAGCACCAGCATTTAACATACCTTCACCTAAATCATCAACAGAAGTATAACCTCCACCAACATATACATAAGGATCCCACCATCCAGTGTGTCCAAATAAGTTGTTCATGTCATACTTTACGTTAGCATCAATAGCCCAGTAAAGCATATCTGAATCATTCTCTGTGTAAACAGTTTCAATTTTGTTTAAAGACCCTGCTAATTGTAATGTAAACCCATCGTTTAAGTATCTATCAACAGTTACTCTTGAGATAGATGGTAAGATGTTCCAGTCACTAGTACCGATGTAATCTTTAGCATAATCTCCAAATTTAGAAGGAACTCTAATGTCTACTGCATTAGCCCCGAAACCAACCGCCCAAGGGTTGTCTGAATCCTGTGCGCTAACGTTTACTGCAGCAAACGCAAATAAAGCCATCACAGCTAATTTTAATTGTTTCATTATTAAAAATTTAAATTAAAAGTTCGTTTATATATTCGCAAATGTAAGTTGTTAAAACTTATTTACAAAAACAAATCTACAAAAACTTACAACAAATGCAAGTTTTTGAAGAACTAATTTATATCACTTTCAGCTCTTTTCCAACCTTGATAAACGCGTTTATTGCCTTATCTAAATGCTCTTTTTCATGAGCTGCTGAAAGTTGCACTCTAATTCTTGCTTGTTCTTTTGGCACTACAGGGTAAAAGAAACCTATCACATAAATACCTTCTTCTAATAACTTATTCGCCATTACTTGCGACAACTTTGCATCGTATAACATTACAGGTACAATTGCAGCATCAGCTCCTACTAAATCAAAACCTGCTTTTTCCATTTCTGTACGGAAATAGTTGGTGTTCCACTCTAATTTATCGCGTAACGATGTATCGTTTGATAATAAATCAAATACTTTTAAAGAAGCCCCTACAATAGCAGGTGCTAATGAGTTTGAGAATAAATACGGGCGAGAACGTTGACGTAAAATTTCAATAATTTCTTTTTTACCCGTTGTATATCCTCCCATTGCTCCTCCAAGAGCTTTCCCTAAAGTTCCGGTAACGATATCAACACGATCCATTACATTTTTAAGCTCTACTGTACCTCTACCTGTTTTCCCTATAAATCCTGCTGCATGACATTCATCTACCATTACCATTGCATCGTACTTATCAGCTAAATCACATATTTCATCTAACTTTGCTACAATTCCGTCCATAGAGAAAACACCATCAGTTACAATAATTTTAAAGCGATGACCTTTCTTATTCGCTTCAATTAATTGCTCTTCTAATGAAGCCATATCATTATTATTATAACGGTAACGAGCTGCTTTACACAAACGCACTCCGTCAATAATAGATGCATGGTTTAAACTATCAGAAATAATAGTACACCTCCATTTGCATCAAAAGCTGCAGCGTATAATATAGTGTCTTCCGTAGTATAAAAATCTGCAATCTTTTTTTCCAATTGCTTATGAATATCTTGCGTACCACAAATGAAACGTACAGATGACATTCCAAAACCATGAGTATCCATAACATTTTTTGCTGCTTGAATTACTTCTGGATTATTCGACAACCCTAAATAATTATTTGCACAAAAGTTGATTACCTCTTCACCTGTAGAGATTTTAATAACCGCATCTTGCGACGAAGTAATAATGCGCTCTGATTTATATAATCCAGCATCTTTAATATCCTGAATTTCTTGTTGTAATTGTTCTTTAATTTTTCCGTACATAATTTATGTTTGAAAGTTGTTTGCTATAAAAGGTCAAAGTTAGGTTTTAAACTTCTTCAACCAAAATTTCTTCATCAATATATATGAGTAGTTTCTTCTGAACTTTAAAATTCATCGTTTGCAATACTCTCGCGTACCTCAATAATTGTTGATGATATACTTTGGAAGGCTTCCCTGTTTTATAATCGATAATTACCACTTCGTTTTCTTGATTAAACACCAATCGGTCTGGAATTACAATTTGACCATCGATATCTACAATTTCGCGTTCATTGAATACCGTTATCTCATCCGAAAAATAATCTTGTAACAATGGATGATTTATAATTTGCCGAATCTTTTTAGTTATTTCTTCTGTTTTTTCTTTCGGAAGAATTCCTTGCTGCTCATATCGAAGTACTACTTCATTAATATCCTCTTTAGTGCTTACTTCCGCCATCATTTCATGGATTAAATTACCAAACTCAATGGCTTTTCCTTGTTCAGTATCCCATAATTTAGAAGCACTAGCCAACATTTGAATATTGTGTTCTTGCCAAGGAGTAGAAATAAACGTTTCTTGAATTTCAGTTGCGTTATTCTGCTCTTTAGATTCACTTACTCTTTCAGGAATACCAACAGTATATTCTAGCTGGTCATCATTCCATAAATTTTGAGCTTTTAAATAATTAATAAAAACCCCTGAGTAAAAATTCGTATTCTCTTCTCCTTTCGAAGAAATTTTCTTTTCGGTTATAACATGTAACTGTTCTACCGCTCTTGTCAATGCAACATATAACAAATTAAAATTATCTAATTCTAACTCCTCTCGCTGCTGATGATAAATCTCCGAACCGCGGTCGTTTACATAGTTCAAGTCTTTATTGAAGGGAACTAATAATTCTTTAAATCCATCAAAATTATCGGGTAATTCATCTAACCAAACTTTCGGATTGACTTGTCGATACACATCTAAATCATAGGGAAAAATTACCACCGGGAATTCCAATCCTTTTGATTTGTGTATCGTCATCACTTGTACCGCATTTCCACTCTCTGGAGCCACAATACTCAACTTATCTTTTTTATCTGACCAAAAGTCTAAAAACTCTTGAATACTCGTTCCTCTTCGCTGTTGTTCTAATACCACATCTAAGAAAAATTGCACATAGGCATCTGAAGAAGTAATCAGTTGAAAACCTCGAATAATTTCTTCTACTTTTTCATAAAAAGGCAGCTGATGGAAAGTTGATAATTCAAAAGTAGTTCCGTAGTTTTTTAACTGTTGAAAAATGGCTTCATTAGGTTGACCAATCAACTCAGCAATAAACGAATGTTTATGTTCTGTAACTTTTAAATGTTCTTGCAAAAAATAGAGCATTTCTAAGCATGTTTCTTTATCATTCGGATGTTGAATTACCTGTAAAACATCCATAATAAACTTGACTTTGGAACTATTTTCTAACAATAAAGTTTCTGAAGAAATGATATCAATTCCATTTTCTGACAAGTAATTTGCCACAGCAATTCCATCTTTCTTTTTTCGAACCAGAATACAAATTTCATTCAGCGAAAACTCTTTTTCTAATCTTTTGACAAGCTCTAGAACTTTCTTCGGATATTTTATCTGTTCATCTTCTTTTTCATCTTCCTTTTCCAAAAAAGTCAGCGATACACAACCTCCTTTTTTTGAGTTTTCTAGCTGCTTATTTCCATCAATAAACAATTGTTTGTAGGATTCATTTTGCAAGAAATTTGCTGTATGTTGAAAAAACTGATTGTTAAAATTTATTACCTCAGCATAACTCCTAAAATTAGTTTCTAAAGTTTTTACTTCTTTCGAAATATGAAACGGATTGTCTTTCTCCGATCCTAAACCAATAAATTGTTCAGACTTTCCTCCACGCCAACGATAAATTGCCTGTTTACCATCACCTACCAACAACAAATTACTGTTTTCTTGCGCCAGCGCATTATCAATCAGCGGAATTAAATTTTGCCACTGTAAAGAGGAAGTATCTTGCATTTCATCAATAAAATAATGCATAAATCGTTGCCCAATACGTTCGTAAATAAATGGTGCAGGCTGGTCTTTAATATTATCAGAAATCAACTGATTGAACTCTGCGTTTAGTCGTAAGTTATTTTCTTCTTTTAAATGTGAAAGTTCTTGATTGATATTATTTAAAACTGCCAGCGGAATGATACTTTTTAACGCCAAATTATTCATCAAAAACTGCTGATACAATTTTTCTGACTCTGTATATAATCGAAGTAATTCTGGTAAAAGTCCTTCGATAGCTGCTTTTATATCATCTGACTTTGACTTGGCGTAAAAATTATTTTCTTCTATTCGTTCTCTAAGAGCACTTTCATCAAAAAACTTCGCTTTTTCAGGATTTTGAGATAACGCTAAAAAATGATTAGGCAGCATTGAACGATAAAAATCATTATGAGCTAATTGCATACTTTCAATCACTCGAAGTGCTTCTTCTCCAATTTCTTTCCAACGTTTTTTTATTTCTTTTTGATGTTTGGATAGTTTTGTTTTTAAATTGGTAAAATCAGCGAGCTGTTTATCTGCTAATTTTCTAAAATGCTTTGTATCGTCTTCATTCAATAAAATTTTAGAAAACTCATTTAGTTCACGAGAAATATCCCACGATTTATCATCATCAGCTTTATCTAATGAAAAATCAATCAACAACTTTGTTAAAGCTTCATCGGTTCCAATTTTTGAAATGAGTACATCTACCGCTTCATTTAACAATGAAATTGCATCCATTTCTACTTCAAAATTGAGTGGTAATCCTAAATCGTATGCAAAACTTTTTATGATTTTATGTGTAAAACTATCAATTGTAGTAATTGAAAACGCTGCATAATTCCGAAGAATTTCATCTAATAATTTTTTGCTTCGCTCTTTAACAACAGTTCTGTCAAGCGAAGTTTCCTTCAAAATTACCTCTAACAAATCGTTATTTTCTCCTTCTGAAAAAACTTCTAAGTTTTGCAACACACGCTCTTTCATTTCACCCGCAGCTTTGTTGGTGAATGTAATTGCCAATATTTTTTGAAAACGGAAAATATCTTCAGATTGCAGCAAAACTTTTAGATACTCTTTTACTAAAGTGAATGTTTTACCGCTACCTGCCGAAGCGTTATATACCTGAAAACTTGATGGATTTTGTAACAAAATGAAAATATAATTGAGCTAGCAATTTAACCAAAAAAAAAGATTCCCGCTTTCGCAAGAATCATAATTTTATGCTTATCAAAATAGCTTACACTCTAGCCAAGACCGACATCTAACGACATCATAACAATAAACCCACCTATAAAACCGAGTGTAGCAATATCTGTATATTTATCTCGTTGAGTTTCAGGAATTACCTCTTCTACAACCACAAAAATCATTGCTCCTGCAGCAAATGCTAAAGCATACGGTAAAATTGGTGTAAAAAACGATACCGCTACCGCTCCTAAAACAGCTGCCATTGGCTCTACAATTGCCGACATTTGACCATACCAAAAACTTTTAAAACGACTTACTCCTTGTCTACGAAGCGGCATTGCTACTGCAAATCCTTCAGGGAAGTTTTGAATCCCAATACCAATGGCCAATGAAATTGCTGCAATTATCATTTCAGTTTGCTCTACTCCTACCATTGTTGATGCTGCTCCAAACAATACTCCTACTGCTAATCCTTCCGGAATGTTATGTAAGGTTATTGCTAAAACTAACAAAGTTGTTTTATGCCAGCTCGTCTTAACACCTTCAACTTCATGTTCTTTAAAATTAATATGTAAGTGTGGTAATAATTTATCCATTCCGAATAATGCTAAAGCTCCTAAAGCAAATCCAATTGCTGATGGAATTACTTTTACAAACCCTTCACCTGGACTATTATCAATTGCTGGCGATAACAAACTCCAGAAACTCGCTGCAACCATTACTCCTCCTGTAAAACCAAGCATTCCATCTAAAACTGCTCGGTTCATTTTTTTGAAAAAGAACACTAAACTAGCTCCTAAAGCTGTTAATCCCCAGGTAAAAAGCGATGCATATAATGCTGCTTGAATTGGGTGTTCCTTCCCAAATTCTACTAATTGATTAAATAAATCCATCTATAATACTATCTCTTATTAGTTGTTTAACGTGATTTTTGAATATATAAGTTACTTGCTATTTTATTTGAAACAGACAGTGTTTTCCCATCCATTTCTATAACTAGAGAACCATCAAAAGGTTCTTTTTCTACTACCTTTATTTGTTTTCCTAAAGCAACTCCTTGTTTATCTAAAAAGCGTAAAAATTCTGAAGAACTATCATCAACCCCTACACAAACTCCTATTTCATTTTCCTTCAACGTTGATAATAAACTTTTTTCTATTACCTGTAAGTTACCTTCTTTATCTGGAATAGGATCTCCGTGTGGATCTCTCTTAGGGTGTTCTAAAAAAGCATCTAGTTCATTGATTAATTTCGGAGACTTGATATGCTCAAGCTGTTCTGCCACCTCGTGAACTTCATCCCAAGAAAAATTTAATTTATCTACTAAAAAAACTTCCCATAATCGATGCTTACGAACAATATTAGCTGCTGTTTTTTTCCCAAAATCGGTCAAGGTTACTCCTTGATATTTTTTATAAGTCACAACATCTTTTTCAGATAGTTTCTTAATCATATCTGTTACCGATGATGCTTTTGTATCTAACTTTTTAGCTATAGCATTTGTACTGATTCCTTTTTTAAAATCAGCTTCTAAATGATAGATCGTTTTTATATAATTTTCTTCAGATTGACTAAACATCATATTCTTTTTTAGATGTACAAATATATAAATTTTAGTTTAATCAAATATATTTTTAGACCAACCTAAAAATATATTTATATTTGTATCAAATTTTATTTCGAAACCACCACAACAAACTATTTTTAGGATGAAAAATCTAGTTGCTTTCACAATTCTATTGCTATCAAATATTGCTATCGGACAAACTATTAAAGGAAAAATCAGCACATCATCAGGCGATATAGTACCATTTGCTAGTGTATTTATAAAAGGAACTGAAAAAGGAACAACTACTGATGAATATGGAAACTACGAGTTAAAAACCACTAAACGTAAATTTGTTTTGGTTGCATCTTCCTTAGGTTTTTTATCTGAAAGAAAAACAGTAACCTTAAACTCTTCCGAAGAAAAAACAGTTGATTTTATATTGACTGAAACTGCAGAAATTTTAGACCAAGTAACCATTACGGGAACACGCACAGATAAACGCAGAACGAATAGCCCTGTGATTGTAAATGTTATCAACAGTCAAACTTTAGCAGATGTTCAGGCATGTAATTTATCTGAAGGGTTGAAATTTCAAACGGGTTTACGTGTAGAAACCGACTGTCAAACTTGCAACTATACACAACTTCGCATGAATGGTTTAGCTGGCGGATATTCACAAATATTAATTAATGGTCGTCCTATTTTTAGTCCATTAACTGGTTTATACGGATTGGAGCAAGTACCTACCAACATGATTGAACGTATCGAGGTAGTTCGCGGTGGAGGTTCTGCTTTGTACGGTTCAAGTGCGATTGGAGGGACAGTAAACGTCATTACTAAAATTCCAAAGAAAAACAATTATAGTATGGGGTACACTTATCAGAATATAAAAGGAATTTCTGACCATATTATTACCGGAAATGCAACCATAGTTAATGAAGACAGAAATGCGGGTGCTTCATTTTTTATCAACAACCGAAGAAGAGCCATGTATGATGCTAATGGTGATAATTTTTCTGAACTTCCTGAGTTAAAGAACAACTCTTTTGGAACAAACCTATTCTTTCTTCCAACTGAAAATCAAAAATTAGAAATCAACTTCAGCAAAATGAATGAATATCGTTATGGTGGAGAAATGATTGATAATGCTCCACATTTTGCAATGCAATCTGAAGAACGCGTGCATGACGTGTATGTAGGAAATGTTGATTATCAAATTAATTTTAACGATGATAAAAGTTCAATCATTACCTATTTTGCTATACAATATACCGGAAGAGAACATTATACAGGTATTCGTCCAGATATTGACACTACTGAAGACACAGCACATTTGGCTAATCCACCGTACGGAAATTCAACCACAACCACCTTTCAAGGAGGACTGCAACTCAACCATAAATTAGAAGAATTTCTTGGAGGTAACAACATACTTACACTAGGGAGTGAATTTGTACAAGACGATGTTTTTGATGTTATTGATGCTTATCAATATAAAGTAGATCAGCTTACTAAAAACTACGGATTCTTTTTTCAAAGTGATTGGGAAATTTCAGATAAGTTAAATTTACTATCAGGAATACGATATGACAACCATACATTTAACACACTTAAAACAGATGGTACTCAAAAAAACATTACGAACAATGTTGCAAGCCCGAGAGTATCATTATTATTCAAACCATTTGAAAATACTCAAATCAGAGGAACTTGGGGTACTGGTTTTAGGGCTCCGCAAGCTTTTGACACCGATTTACACATTGCTTTTGCTGGTGGAGGAGTATCACGAGTTGTATTAGCTGATGATTTAAAAAGAGAACGTTCTAATAGTTATACACTTTCCTTTAATTACGACAAACCTACAGAACATTATATATATAGTTTTACCATTGAGAGTTTTTACACCAATTTAAAAGATGCTTTTTACTTAGAAGCTACAGATAAAGATGATTTTGGGGAAATTTTTGAAAAAAGAAATGGAGACGGAGCTGTTGTGCAAGGAATTACTTTAGAAACCCGTTTAAATTATGATGGAATTTTACAGTTAGACGCAGGGTTCACATATCAATCTAGTAAATTTAATACAGCTGTTGATAATTTTCATAATCTATCGCCTAAAAGAGAGTTTTTACGAACACCCACAACTTACGGGTACGCTACTGCTACCTATACTCCTAATCAAAAATTTAAAACTGCTTTAAATTTAGTATACACAGGACAAATGAATGTTTTACACATTATACCTAATCCTGATTTCAACCCTCCAAATGATAATCATGAAAATATTGGTGAATATTTTAGCTCTCCTTCATTTTTTAACTTAGGTGTTAACACTAGTTATACTTTTAATGTAGAAAAACTTAACACCAATATAGAGCTTAACGCTGGTATTAAGAACATTTTAGACGATTATCAAAGTGAATTTGATACAGGAAAAGACAGGGATAGCAACTTTATTTTTGGTCCAGCCACCCCAAGAACCTTCGTTTTTGGTGTAAAATTTACGAGTAATTAACATTCGCGTAACATACAGCTATTTGATTAACATTAAATCAACATTCTAATAATACAAAAGTAATTCCTACATAACATTAGCTTTACTGTTTAACTTGAATTTTGCGCCATAAATAAACAGAATTCAAAGATTAGAATGAAAAAAATATTATTTATAGCTTTTTTAAGCTTATGTAATTTAGCATTTTCTCAAAGCAAAGGTACTGTAAACGGTACTGTTACTGACAAAGAAATGAGCGGTGAAGCATTGCCTTTTGCTAATGTTTTTATTAAAGGAACATCTATTGGTGCTACTACCGATATGGAAGGTAAATATACTTTAAGTGTTCCAGCAGGAAATCAAACTATTGTTTTTAGTTTCGTAGGATACCAAACTGAAGAAAGAACTATCGTTGTTAAAGCAAACGAAGCACTGATAGTAAACCAAGAAATTGGAGCTAACCAAGGAGTTGCTTTAGATGAAGTAAAAATTAACGCAACGGTTAGTAGAGAGAAAGAAAGTGCTTTACTTTTAGAACAAAGAAAAGCTGTAACTATTGAAACCAAAATTGGTAATCAAGAGCTTTCAAGAAAAGGAGTTAGTGATATTGCTACTGCTGTAACAAAAACTACTGGAGTTTCTAAACAAGAGGGTTCTGGAGGTAGTGTTTTTGTTAGAGGCCTTGGAGATAGATATAATGTAACTTCGTTAAACGGACTTCCATTACCATCAAATGATCCATCAAGAAAAAACATTGACTTAAGTATTTTTTCTACTGATATTGTTGAATATATTGGTTTAGATAAAACATATTCTACTAAAAACTATGGAGATTTTGGTGGAGCTAACATCAATATTGCCTCAAAAGTATATAAAGGTAACGGTTTTGCTGAAGTTAGCTTAGGGTCTTCATTAAACACTGTTGCATCACAAAAAAGTAAGTTTTACGTTGCTGATGGACCTAGCAATTTCGGATTTTACAAAACATATTATCCTGCTTTTCCATTAAACAACTACAACTTCACAACTAGTTGGGACAGACAAACTGGTAACTTCCCAGTAAGTTCTTCTATCGCTATTAAAGGAGGAGATTCTTACAACTTATCTCCTGAAACTAAAATAAGCTTTTTTGCTGTTGGATCATTTGACAATGGTTACAGTTATAAAGAAGGAGTAGCTAGAGGAGATGTTAACGTTTCTGGAGTAGCTAGAAAAGATTTAACTAGAGAATCTTATTCTTATGACACTAATACTACTTTTATGGGGAATATTAGGTTAAAGCACAAAGGTCAAGAGATAAAGTATAACGCTTTAATGGTAAACAACTCTAGCAATTCTCATGATGATTATCAAGGAATTTATGATGTTTTTGATAATGCGCCAGAAGGTGGAGCTGTAATTCAAAGACAAACATTTATGAGAAACACTTTATATGTTCACCAGTTATTAGGAGATCATAGAATTAGTGATGCTTTTAAAGCAGAATGGGGAGCAGCTTACAACTTCAATAAAAACAATATTCCAGATCGTAGACAAACAACTGTATTACCACATAGA
>NZ_JAPEHZ010000240.1 GCF_028823685.1 Tenacibaculum sp. L6
TGTAACTCTGCACATCCCATAAAAGTTAGTGCAATAAAGAATACTGTAATTTTTTAAGCTTTGGTTTCTTCGCCTTCTTTTAGTTGTATAACTAAATTTTCAAAATAATCTGGAGTTGAAAAAGGTCTTTTTACAAGTAGTGTATATGAAGTTATACCTTCTAAGATAACTTCTTTAATATTGTTGGGTACTATTGTGAAGTTATATATATCTGTAGAA
>NZ_JAPEHZ010000241.1 GCF_028823685.1 Tenacibaculum sp. L6
TATTTCAGAAAATAATCGTAAAAAATTAGATGAGTTTACAGCATTAACTTATGGTGCTAGAATTGGAGGTCCAATTGTTAAAGATAAATTATTCTTTTTCGTAAACTATGAAAGACAAGATGATGAAACTCCACAACCTTATGATATTGCTAATTATAATGGAGCTTCTTCAGCTACAGATTTAGAAAACCTAAGTAGTTTTTTACAAAACACTTACGG
>NZ_JAPEHZ010000242.1 GCF_028823685.1 Tenacibaculum sp. L6
CATAATCTCTTCCATTCTGACTATCAAAAGCTTCCCATGCACACATTAATACAGTTATTCCGTCTCCAAAATTTCCAAACCTATTAGCTCTATAATTCAGTTTGTTTATTATACTCTTAGACACTCCATTTTTTATTGCTATGGATCTTTTATAATATAAACTTGCTTCGATCAATTCAGCAGTTATACCAACCGTATTAACAATATTTTTATAA
>NZ_JAPEHZ010000243.1 GCF_028823685.1 Tenacibaculum sp. L6
ATAGCATTTTCCTTTGTCATTTCAGCAATTTCTCTTTGCTGATTAGATTTTGTATAACTATCTCTTTTGTCTGAAAAAGGTTTGTTGCCGACTGAACAATTATGTGATTTAGATAACAAAAGATAATTTCCTAAACAATCGATAAATTGTGTTCTAAATTCTTCATCGTAAACATCATATCCGTTCTTAGGATTTTCTGTTTGAGTTGCAATGT
>NZ_JAPEHZ010000244.1 GCF_028823685.1 Tenacibaculum sp. L6
GAAGCTATGGAAATAGCAGGAAACGGTCATCAAATGATAGACTTAAATGGTAAAACCTTAATGCCTAGCTTTATCGACCCACATTCTCATTTTATTAATTCTTTAGGAATGAGCACTCAGGCCAATTGCTCACCTTCCCCTGTAGGTGAAGCAGATGATGTAGCTGGTATTGTAAAAGCGTTACAAAATCTTAAAACCGAAAAAAATATACCAG
>NZ_JAPEHZ010000245.1 GCF_028823685.1 Tenacibaculum sp. L6
TAGTAGTCCGAATACATCAACCCATTTTTTCCTTCAAATAAAAAATGGGTTGGTTTATATTGCTTATAATATGTTCGTAACAAAGTTAAAAATGAAGGAGCCAATAATGTGTATCGATCTTTTTTACCTTTTGCATTTTTAATATGAATAAGCATTCTTTTACTATCAATATCCTTTAACGTTAATTGTAAGGCTTCACCAATTCGCAAT
>NZ_JAPEHZ010000246.1 GCF_028823685.1 Tenacibaculum sp. L6
CCAATAAACGGAACTGTGCTATCAAAATATGCCGAAGCCAACGAGATTGTAGCTTTTGGAAAACCACTCTATAAAATTGCCGATTTATCAACAATGGAACTGCGTGTTTACGTAAGTGAAACCCAATTGGCCAAGATAACGATAGGCGAAAGCGTTTCCGTCAAAATCGATGACCAGCAGGCAATGAAAACCTATGAGGGCACTAT
>NZ_JAPEHZ010000247.1 GCF_028823685.1 Tenacibaculum sp. L6
ACTGTAACTGATAATCCAGTGGTACAATCAGATGGGTTTGCAACGGGATTTACAATCAATCCTTCTACAATAAAAGGTGTTTCAAATCTATTTAAAAATTGAATACATACTTCAGTTCCACTTCCGTCTATAATTCTTAATGCTGGATCTACTAAAGTTCCAGGATTTATACCAGTAAAACTAGTAGTTGGAGTAGCTGCTACCCA
>NZ_JAPEHZ010000248.1 GCF_028823685.1 Tenacibaculum sp. L6
TATTTAGTCCTTCTCATTAAGCTACTGGCCAACGGTTATCTAAGTTAGCATTACCTATAAGTAATTCTTCAGCAGAGAAAGTAACTGTTAATTTCATTGGAATCTCATTGTTCACATCTAAATCTTCTTTGAAGTAAACGATGTAAGCATTTTTGAATTCCACTTCTTTCATTTTTGAATCTTCATCAGTTTTCTTGAAAACAA
>NZ_JAPEHZ010000249.1 GCF_028823685.1 Tenacibaculum sp. L6
CGAACTAGTAGCTATTCGCTTTCCAAAATCTCTCTGATTATAACCGCTTTCTTAAAGCGGGTGCAAACATACAAACTCTTTTTATTCTAACAAAAACTTTTTTGAAGTTTTTTTTCGTTTGTTTACTACACTATTTTAATGAACTATTCCCGTTAAAATCGGACTGCAAAGATACTACGTTTAACTTTAATAAAACAAGAA
>NZ_JAPEHZ010000024.1 GCF_028823685.1 Tenacibaculum sp. L6
TTTTATCTGACGATAAAAACAAAGATGGTTTATTAAACAAACTATCATTACCATACATGCGTTTGCCTGGTTTCCAAAAAATTAAGCGTAACGATATTGTTGTTTTCAGCTGGCCTTCAGACTCGCTAGCTACGATGTGGGGAGACAACTCAGGTAATTTTACCTATAAACCAATTGACAAACGTACAAACTATGTAAAACGTGCTGTAGGAATTCCTGGTGATAGCCTAGAAGTACGTGATGGATATGTTTTTATCAATGGAGAAAGAACTGTATTACCCGACAGAGCTAAACCACAGTGGCACTTTATAGTTGACACCAACGGAGAAAAATTTAGTCAAGGAGCTCTTTCTAGATACAATATTAGAGAAGGAGGAACAACCAACGATGGCAAGTATTATCTAAATTTAACAGATGACGAAGCAGCTTTGGTTGCCAAAAACCCTATTGTTAAAAGCATTGAAAAATACTTAACGCCTAAAGGGTTTTATGATGAATCTGTTTTTCCTCATGACCCGAGATATGCTTGGTCTTCTGATAATTTTGGCCCTATCTATATTCCTAAAAAAGGAGTTACCGTAGAGCTAAATGCTAAAACAATTCCGTTTTACGAGCAAATTATCCGAAGATACGAAAACAACAACCTTACTTTTATAGGTGACGATGTATATATCAACGGAAAAAAAGCTAATAACTATACTTTTAAACAAGATTATTACTGGATGATGGGTGACAACCGTCAACGTTCTTTAGATGCAAGAAACTGGGGTTATGTACCTTTTGACCATGTAGTAGGAAAACCTGTAATGATTTGGTTAAGTTGGGATGCTAATGCTCCTAATTTTGTTGCAAAACTAAACTCTATTCGTTGGGATAGAATGTTTACAACTGTTGGTGGTAGTGGTAAACCTGTATCGTATTTATGGTTAGTACTAGTATTAATTGGAGGTTACACTGTATATAGTTTTAGAAAAAGTAAAAAGAAGAAAGCGTAATGTCACTTTTTATTCCTACTTACTTCGCTCCTATTTCTCAGTACGCAGCGATATACCAAGCAGAATCAGTTACTTTTGAATTAGAAGACAATTATCAAAAGCAAACCTATCGTAATCGATGTTATATTTATGGAGCTAATGGTAAATTGGCTTTAAATATTCCTGTAAAACACAATGCAACTAAAGGGAGAAAAAAGACTAAAGATACTTTAGTAGAAAATGATTTTCCGTGGCAACAACAACACTATAAATCGTTACAATCTGCATATCGTTCTTCTCCTTTTTTTGAATTTTTTGAAGAAGATTTATTAAAAATCTTCAATAAAAAGTATACTTTTTTACAAGACTTAAACATCGATACCCATCTATTTGTAACAGATGCTTTACAAATGGAGCAAAACTTTGCTAAAACATCGAGTTATGAGTTAACTCCAAACAGCACAGATTATAGAGATTTAGCCATTGCAAAAAAAGGTATCGAAATAGAAATGGATACCTACATTCAAATTTTTGATGACAAACACGGGTTTATTCCTGATTTATCCATTTTAGATTTACTTTTTATGGAAGGGCCAAATACGATTAGCTTTTTAGAAAAAATTGATGTAGATTTGAGATAATCTCAACATTTACATCTTTCTATGGAGTTTTTTAAAGAATTTGCACTTAATTTCCATCCCCTATCTGAAAATGGTTTAGAAAGAATTTTCAACCTTTTAACAGTAAAAAAACTCCCAAAAAACTACGAATTGGTGTCATTAAATGAAACACCTGTAAACGTATACATTTTAAAAACAGGGGTTATACGTTCTTATAGTGTTAAAAAAAACAAAGAACATACCAAAACTATTTACACTCCTATTAGTACTTCTGGTAATTTAGGAGCTCTTATAAAAAATGAACCTTCAACATTAATTTACGAGTGTTTAACCGATTGTGAAGTCTTAGAATGTAACTATAAAGATTTTTACAACCTCTCGTTGCAATACCATGAAATATCAATTTTTCATTACAAGATATTGCAAAATGTTTATATAAGAGAAGAAGGAAAAATTCTAGAACTACAAATGCTAGATGCCACTCAGAGATACAAAAAACTACAAGAAAATTATCCTGGTATAGATAATTTAATCAATCAATACCATATTGCTTCTTATTTGAATATTACTCCAGTACAGTTGAGTAGAATCAGAAAAAATTCCATTTATTAACATATGTTAATGCTCAAAATTTAAAACCGTCATACATTTGTAGAGTAATTAACAAGTTACAACCCCTTAAAATATAACAGACCTAATTCCCCTTAAAATTAGGTCTGTTTTTCGCATCCTTACTTTATTTTTTTTAGTATATTAGTTTTCTTATTATCAGCATATAACTTGTTAATTATGAATGATGATGTTAAGAATTTTCTTAATTCGTATATAAAATTACCTGATCACCTAATAACTACTTTTGAGTCATTAGTTACCTATACAGAGCTAGAACCTAATGAAATCTTTACAAAAGTGGGTGAACATCCTAGTAATTTTTTTATCGTAAAAACAGGAATCATGCGTTCCTATTTATTAAATGATAATGGTATGGAAACAACTCGTGCTTTTTTTACTTCGGGTGATATTACTGGGGCTAATTCTGCAATGATGCAAAAAATTCCGTCTGAAGTAAACTATCAAGCCTTAACCAAAGTAACAGGGTATAAAGGTAATTTTCATGATTTAATGAAATTGACTTTAAAACATCATGAATTGAGTTTGTTTTACATTAAAACACTAGAAAGTGCCTACGTAAAAGCAGAGGATATTCTCTTAAAAATTTCTAGCCTTACTGCTACAGAAAGATATTTAGCCTTGAAAGAAAGAATTCCGAATATAGATGACTTGATTACACAAAGATATATTGCATCTTTTTTAAACATTTCACCTGTGCAACTTAGTAGAATTAAGAAAAAACTTATTGTTAATAAACTTTCTTAACATTTGTTAACAATCGTATTGTTAATTTTTCCTATATTTGACCAGAGACAAATTCCCCCTTATTATTTGTTTCATTCCCCCTTAATAAAAGGCTTACCTCTTGTGTGTGTAAGTCTTTTTTTTGTTTTATAAACAGTTTAATTCAACAATATAACCTTGTTACTCACCATAACTAACAAACTAAAAATTGTAAATTATTTCACGTACCTTTTTACAAGATTATTAATTTGTTCAGAAATAGACATTTTCACAACTACAAATCCGTAGACAGCTATAATAATGATACTCTTTAGCAATATGTTTACTATCGGGTGAATAGGGAAGTCTAAAACAGAAAACTCAGGTACTGAGAAGTTCCAAAAGTTAAATCCTAAAAACATGATTAAAATGACTATAATCATTAAAAATGTTTTACTTGTAAATGGCATCATGTTAAACTTCTCTTTAACAAACCACAGTTTAAACGTGTTAAATACTACAACTGTAATTAAAGTAGCCAAAGCCAATCCTTCAGTTCCCATGCCTAAACCATTATAAAAATAATCGTTTAAAAAATATACCGATAACGCCATTCCTACTCCTACTGGTAACGTAATACGATAAAATTTAGAATTACTTATAATGGCTCCGTTGCTTCCTAAAGACATTAAAAACAACTTAGCTGATGATATTAATAATACCACCAAAGCACCACCTTCAGCATAATTTTTATTAGGCATCAGTTTAAACAATTCTTCTACATTACAATTTACTAACACATAAAACAAACCACCTATCAACAAAAGATTAATAGAACTTTTCTTGTATAAATTTTCTGTCTCAACAGGATTATTTTCATTAAGTGCCTTAGAAGTTAAAGGCTGTAATATTTGTCCCATTGCCCTACTTGGTGCTTCAATAAAAGAACCTATAAAAACGGCAACGGTATAATAAGCGGCTTTTTCAAAGCCTTCTTTACCAGGAATCATTACTTTGTCAATATCTAAAATAATTGCTCCTGCACTTCCTGCTAAAATGATATAAAAAGTGTAGCGTAATACTTCTTTTATGTTGTCCGGTAATGAAAAAGAAAACGTTGGTGTGTACAAACGAAATGCGTAAATCATCATTAAAAAAGTTCTTAAAATATACGCTATAGACATATAAATAAGAAATTCTTCTTTGGTTATGAATTGAAAAAACACCGCAAACAGCATTACCATTACAGCAACCCTGTTATATAGTTCTTTTAAAACGTTTCCGAAGACAGATTGCATTTGCACTCTAGCCCATGAGTAAAACACTTCAAAATAAGCTGTACAAACCGCTATTATGTATATATAAATCGTATAGCTTTCAATAACTAGGTTTTCTTTTGAATTACTTTTAGCAACATAATGCATAATCCAATTATGAAAGTAATCCCAAAAATATCCTATGGGAATAGCGATTAAAAGCGGCAGAAATATTACAGAGCTTAAAAATTTATCTTGCTCTGATTTTGAAGTATAACTTGAAAAAAACTTGATAATCGTAAAATGAACACCAAAGGCTGTAATCGGCATGATTAAGTTAGACGCCGAAAACACGTAGGTTGCCAATCCATAGTATTCATCACCTAAAAAACGCGTGTATAAAACCACAGTATTAATACCTCCAATTAAAAATCCTAAATAGATTATTAACGTGTTTTTGAACGATTGTTTAAATACGATTCCCAAAGTATTATTGAATTAGTTTTTTTATTGATTGATATATTTTTTCTCCCACATTGTTTCCGTAAAGCTCCTCTGCAAAACTTTTATTCAAAGTTAAAAACTGATTAAAATCGTTTACCAACGTTTCAGTATTTGTACCAGAAATAGTAGCATACCCGTTCTCTTCAAGCTCTTTCCATTCGGTTTCTTCACGAGCAATTACACAAAACTTTTTATTGAAGAATGCTTCTTTTTGTAATCCACCACTATCAGTAATTACCATGCAACAGTTTTTCAACAATTCTAACATTGAAAAATAGCCCACGGGATCAATAAACGTGATGTTTGGTTGTAAATGATACTTCTCTAACATTTTTTTTGTTCTAGGATGCAAAGGAAGTATCACTTGTTTTGTTTTGTTAATTTCTTCTAAAGCTGAAAAAACATTCTTTAGTTTTTCTTGATCATCAGTATTCTCTTGACGATGAATTGTCGCTAGTACGAATTCGTTTTTAGCTAATTTTAAATCACTTATAATGGTAGATTTTTCTTTGGAAACTTTGCTGTAAAACTCTACAGCATCTTTCATAATATCACCGTGTTTTTCTACTAGGGTATCAAATCCGTCAAAACCTTCGTTTTTTAAATTTGATACGGCTATATCTGTTGGGCAACTTAACAAGTTTGCTATTCTATCTGTTAAAATTCGGTTTACCTCTTCAGGCATTTGCATGTTAAAAGAACGTAAACCGGCTTCAATATGCACCACTTTAACCTGTAGTTTTTTAGCTGCCAAAGCTCCCGCTAATGTAGAGTTTGTATCACCATATACAATTACGGCATCTGGTTTTTCTATCGATAAAATCTCTTCAATTTTCTCTAACATTTGCCCAGTCATCGCTCCGTGACTCAATCCGTTAATGTTTAGATTGTATTTCGGTTTCGGAATTTGCATTTCTTCAAAAAAAACAGCGCTCATATTGGCATCAAAATGCTGACCTGTGTGCACTATTATTTCTTCAACTTCCTTATGTTTTTGAATCACTCTACTTAACACAGCTCCTTTTACAAACTGCGGACGAGCACCTAATATGGTTACTATTTTTTTCAAGAATTAACGACTTGTTTAAGTATGATAGACAATTGTTCCGTCAATTTTTTTCGATGGTATTGTGTTATATCTTTAGAAGCCACTTGCAAATTACCTTTTTTATAATCTGCATACAACTGCATGATTTCTTTCTTCATTTTAGCTTTACCGTCAAAATCAACGATGGTTCCTGCATTGGTTTTAGTTAAAATTTCTGCTAAATCACCATCTTCAGGACCAACTGCTAAGATAGGACGTTTTGCTTGTAAATATTCAAAAATTTTACCTGTTATAATTCCTTTTGCACTCGGAACTTTATTTACCGCCAATAACAAAATTTGCGATGATTTTTGATGCTTTTGCACTTCACTATGCGGTACGTAAGCTATTTTGGTAATATTTTTAAACTGATATTTAGCTAACTCCTCTTCTACCTCATTCGCTATGTTACCTATCAACTTTATTTCTAAATCTTCTGAAAACTCAGCATTTTCTTTAGATAATTCTGACAATGCCTCCCAAACTATTTTCGGATTCCTATCAGCATTCATCAAACCTAAATGCGTAATTGAAAATTTCTCATCAAGCTTCACTTCCACTTCTTTTTGTTCTTCGGAATCATAGCCATTAGTGATAACGTGAATATTGTTTGAAAATTTTTCGTAATTTTTTTTCATGGTTTCCCCCACTACTAAAGTTACTTCAGCATTTATAAGCACCTCTTGCTCTAATTGATGATGTTTAGCTCTTGCCTTTTGTGTTAATGGTAATTGATGAAAATAATCTATATCCGTCCAAGGATCACGGAAATCTGCAATCCATTTTATCCCCAATGCTCTTTTCAATTGTAACCCTATCAAATGCAAACTATGTGGAGGACCTGTCGTAATAATTGCATCAATTTTATTTTCTTCTAAGTACTTTTTTAGTTTTTTCACGGAAGGTTTTATCCAAAACTTACGAGCATCAGGAATAAAATAATTCGCTCGAACATACTGCATAACTTTTCCAAAAAAACTAGGATTTGGATCTAAAAATCCCGCACTGGTTTTCGCTCCTTTTTTCTTAAAAACTGAAAATAAATTGTTAGGCTCCCATATTGGATTCTTTATTACTTCAATTCCTTCTGGAATGTCTTCCTCTAAAGAAGCATCTATAATTGGATAGTTTGCCCCATCTACTGTAAAAATTACAGGTTCGATATTAAAACCTCGTAAGTATTTCACAAATTTTAACCAACGCTGCACTCCCGATCCGCCTGCTGGAACCCAATAATATGTTATGATTAGTACTTTCAAATTATAAGCTATTGTACAAATTCACCAATCCTTTCGAAGTTTTATCCCATGTAAATTCATTTCGGATAAAAGCTTCTCCGTTTTCTCCTAATTCACTTCTCAACAACTCATCTTTGTATAACCTAAATACTTTATTGGTAAAATCTTCTACGTTTTTTGCTTCATGTACCAATCCTGCATTTACTTTTTCTACTATGTTTTTTTGAGCTGTTGCATCACTTACCAATAAAGGTTTTCTCAAACTCATGTATTGAAATAATTTATTAGCATGTGTTGTATCGTGATGTAAATTTCTGTGTAAAGGAGACAAACAAACATCACTTTGTTTTATATACTCAGGAAATGTAGTTTCTTTCTGCCATCCTTCAAAACTCACTTGTTCTTCAACTTTTAATTCTTCAGATAACTTTTTTAATTCAGTATTAACACTTCCTACAATTACTAATTGAATATTTTCTATTTCCTTTTTTAACGCAGGTAAACTTTTAATGGCTGTAGCTAAACCTCTTCTCTTTCCTGTATCTCCTATGTATAATAGATTAAAAGTATCTCTTTCAGAGTTTTCTTCAAAATTGTCTTGTTCTTCAAAAAAAGATCTTCTAACTGTATTAGGAACAACAACAACTTTATCAGGGTTTATTTTAGTCCTCTTGCATACTTCTTCTTTTGCTTCTTCAGTAACAACAATTACGTTATCAACTTTTTTTACAAACTCCTCTTCTTTTTTTTGCCACTTTTTTGGAGATATTAATACATTCTGCGGAAACTTTTTTAAATGAGGGTAAAACTTCATTATTTGAGGTCTGTTCTCATGCAAATCTAACACTACAGGAAGTTTCTTTTTTTTACAAGCGTTCAAAACCGCTTCTGCAACAACCATATCGTGTATATGAACTGCTTCAATAGAAAACTTATCAAGAAAATGAGTAATCTTTTTCTTCATTAAAACAGAATATAACGGAATAGTATACGCCAAAGCTGATAATTTATATTCTAAAGTATTTGACTTATACCTTTTAACTTGAATTCCGTCTATTACTTCTTCTAAAGGCTGATTCGAGTACGTTAGACAAAATAAAAAAACCTCGTTTCCTGATTTGATTAATTCAATAGCTTCGTTATGCACTCTTGGATCAGGAGGGAATGTTTTGTCTAAAATCATTCCTATTCTCATTTCAAACTCTTTTTTTCAGCAAAAACAGCGTAATATCTAGGCGTATATTTTCGTAAGATAGGTCTCACTCCCAATTTATTAATAGGACTTGTCCATTTTTGTGTATCTACAATATTCCAACCAGATTTTTCTAGCAACCAATCATATTGCCAATCTTCAAACTCATGGTAATGCCTATCCCACATATCAGTTTTACTTCTATAAGCACTCGTAAACCACAACTTTAAAGGAACGGTGGTAATAATTTTTGTTGCTTCTATTTCTCTTAACACGTTAAAAGGAGCTAACAAATGTTCAAAAATTTCAAAAGCCGTTACAGCATCTACTTTATATTCCTTTACCACTTGTGGCAACACATCTAAATCTTCTCCATTAGTATTGTATACTGTATATCCGTTTTCTTCCATGATTTCAGAAAAAGGATTACGAACTCCCAAATCTAATATTGTTGCCGGAGCAGGAAGGTGTTTTTGTAAAAACTCAAGTGTATGATTGTATCTCTTTTTTGGTAATGTAGAATACATGAAATTTATTTTAAAAACAAATGTATTATTATTTACCATTCTAAGCAATAGAAGTAAAAATACGTTGTAACAGTAATTAAAAACATAAAAGCGAAGGGTAATTCCTTCGCTTCTAACTTTTTAATTTTCCATAGCAATCCGTACAGTTATTGTATGTACTTTTTACTACAGCAAACATATTGTTGTTTTAGATATAAAAAAAACACTATACACCCTATTTTATAAAAAGCATAACTAAAAAATCTTATATTTGGTTTTCTAACCTATGCTTTTTATAGAAAGTATATGTTTTATTGATTTGTATAAAATGACCAGACTTTTAATTGCTATATTTATTATTCTTTTTTTCAGTACAAACAGTGCTTCTCAAACAAAAAGTTTAGATTCATTTTACCTTGATAAAATCAATTATTATAAGAACACTAATAATGATAGTTTATTTTTTTACTGTGAAAAACTAGAACAATCTAACAACATCTGTAAAAGTCTTGAGGGTTCTACTGGTAAATCTTATGGTTTTTACCGAAAAAAAGACTACGATAAAGCTGAAAGTATATCCCTCAGAGTTATCGAACAAGTTGACTCTATATTAAATCACAAAAATCTAACTTGTCTTTTAGACAGAAAAATAGCCGCTTTAAATAGGCTTTTTTGGATTAAAAAAAATCAAGAAAAATATCAAGAGGCCTTTGCTATTCTTACACAAAAAGAAGATCTAATAGTAAATCACCCTATTAAAGATGATGTCAACTTTAGGAATATACTCGGCTTGACTCTTAGCAAAGCCGTTATAAAAAACAAGCTTGATATGCAGAGCAAAGCCAAAAGTATTTTGCTTCAGTCATTATCAGAGGCTAAAAATCCTATTTTGAAAAATGTTCAAAAAGAAGAATTTTTTCTTCACTGGAAGGCTAACTCATACAATTGTCTTGGCAACACTTATGTTTCGCTAAATAATCAGCACCCAAATAAAACTTTTCTAGACTCTGCAAATTACTATTACGACAAAGCTTATGAAGTAGCTAAGATGTTTAATCCTCCTCATAAAGACTCTGAAATTATTTACAGTTTTAGAAAAACCGAGGTGTTATTGAAGCAAAATAAATATCAAAAAGCTATTGACCTTATCAATAACTATAAAAATATTAATAACGGTTATAATTACCTTCATAGAGAATATTTTCAAAAAGCTATTTGTTTCCACAACTTAAACAGTTCTGACTCGGCTGTTTATTACTCAAATAAACTTTTAAAAAACCATAAAAAATGTGAAACAAGTAAATTAATCACTATTTACGATATTCTTTCAAAGGAGTATAACAAATTAAATAAATTAGACAGTGCTTTTAAGTACTCTACACTCACTTTAGAGCAATATAATTTGGCTAGAAATAACAAAGACAAAACTTTTAACTTATTCTACAACAACAACTTCAACAAAGCTCAACTACTTAATCAGGAAATCAAAGAAAAAGAAGCTAGCAAACAAAAAAAGCTCACTATTTCATTTGTTGTTTTATTAATAACCTTCTTTATTATTACTTATTATTTATTAAAAAAAGAAAAAGAGAAAAAGAAAGAACTTATTTTAATGATAAATAACGACAAGCCCGTAGAGACTGAAAAAAAAGAGTACAATATTGACGAAGAACTAGAAAATAAGATTTTAAATGAGTTTAAAAATGCAACAAAAAACCTAGACTTTTTAAGACCTGATTTTTCTATTAACTATATTGCTGACAAACTAGAAACCAACAATACGTACGTTTCTTTTGTCTTTAACAAATACCATGACGAATCGTTTAAGCAATACTGTATTAAGCTTAAGATTAATTATGTAGTAGAAAAACTAAAGAATGACAAGACTTTTAGAAAATACTCTGTTCAAGCCATTGCCGATGAAATAGGCTACACCAATGCCTCTGCTTTTACAAGAGCTTTTAAAAAGCATGTAGGCGTAACTCCATCTGCATTTTTAAAAACTCTTGACAATTAATTAAAGCTCTTTTCTTTTACCTGATATTACAAACCAACCAATAGGCACAAGGATTAGTAATCCATAACAGAATAACGAAAGTAAACTTCCTGTTTTAATAACTGTTGGCTCGTATTTAAACATTACAGTGTGTTTTCCTGCAGGAATCTCCATACCTCTTAACACATAGTTTACTCTGTAATACGGAACATTTTCTCCATCTATATATGCATTCCAACCATCTTTATAATATATTTCAGAAAATACTGCAAACTGTTTTGAACTTGTGTTTGTTTCGTATACCAGTTCTGTAAGGTCTTTCTTCACTAAATTGATAGTTGCTGTAGTATCTTTTTGATATGTGTCTACTCCGCTAAAATCAAACTCTTTGGTATTCATTACAGCTTCCGTTTTAGTTTTTAAACTATCTAAGGCAATGATTTCCTCGTTAGCTGAAGTTACCTTTTCTAATGAATTTACAAACCAAGCACTTCCATTTACTTCTGGGTTTTCTTGAAATTGCTCATCACTAATAATAAAATACTTAGTATTCAACATATTCAACACCTCCATATTGTTTCTTGCTATCTGATAATCAAACAATTCTTGATAACGTTTCATTTTGGCTGCATGGTACCCTCCTATTGAATTGTGGAAATATGAAGTTCTACCATCCTGTAACGGACTTCCCCCAAAATTCGCTACACGATAATCACTTTTATCTTTTAATATTTCAATATCCGCTTTAGTCTCGGTAAATGGTTTTTCTACTCTTCTTGCTGAAGTAAAATCCTCTTTATTTACATAATTCATATCTACCGACACCAAATCAAATAAAATTAAACCTCCTAAAGCTAACACTACAGGCACCTGTTTAAGTTTTCCTTTTAAATACAACCATAATACACATCCACTCACTAAAACAAGTAATAATGAACGTAAACTATCGTTGAACAACATTGACTTTCTATCAGCTATTATAGCATCAATCAATTCTGGAAGTTGTTGATAATTCGCATCACGTAATCCTTCAAAAGCAAATAAACTTGATCCGAATAATAGGAATAATAACGAGATTCCTCCTACTATATAAAATGCTTTTTTTACGGCATTTTCTTTTTCTTCGGAAGAATTCTCTGACGAGAAAAATTCCTTCAATGCTAAAATTCCTAACAACGGAACACACAATTCTGCAATTACTTGAATTGATGAAACTGCTCTAAACTTATTGTATAACGGAACATAATCAATAAAAAAGTTTGTGACTGCCGGAAAATTCTTTCCCCAACTCAAAACTATTGAAAATACTGTTGCTGCTACCAACCAATATTTTAAACGTCCCTTTACTAAGAAAACCCCTAAGAAAAACAAGAAGAATACTATTGCACCAATATAAGCTGGTGCTTCAACAATCGGTTGTTTTCCCCAATAGGTTAATGCTTGACTTGAATAATCTTTCGCTACACTCTTACCTGCATTCTGCTCTAAAACTTGATAAAAATTAGAATCTTCTCCTAACCTTTCAACTGTTCCTCCTCCGGTAAAACGAGGTATTAGTAAATTGAATGTTTCTGCAATTCCATAGCTATATTCTGTAATATATTCTTTATCTAATCCTGAAGATTTTTCTTTTGGACTTCCGTCAGGATTGATAGTCAATTCCGATTTACCTCTCGTACTGTAATCAGCATATTCTTTCATTGCCATCAACCTAGTTGAATTCGCTCCGATACCAATTAACATCGCCGCTACTAAAATTGCTGATTGTTTAAAAAACACTGATAATGTTCTCGACTTAAAAGCTTCAATAAATTCAACAATAGCTAAAATCAACAAACAAAACCCTAAATAATACGTCATTTGTGGGTGATTAGAATATATTTCTAAAGCCATAGCTAAAGCTGTGAGTACAAACCCGAGTAAATATCGCTTTCTAAAAACATAAATAACCCCTGCAATAACCATTGGCATATATCCTATGGCATGTGCTTTTGCATTATGTCCTGCTCCAAAAATAATAATCAAGTAGGTAGAAAAACCAAAGGACAAGCTTCCTAAAATGGCAAGTTTCCAATCAACTTTTAAAGCAGTTAATAGTATAAAAAAACTTAAAAAATATAAGAAAAGATAATCGGCAGGTCGCGGTAAAAAACGAAAAGCTTTATCAATATATCGTACAAAATCATTCGGATAATAAGCACTTACCTGATAAGCTGGCATTCCACTAAAAGCATTATCTAACCAGTATGGTTCTTCTCCTTTTTCTGCTCTGTATTCATTAACACTTTTCGACATTCCTATAAACTGAGTTATGTCGCTTTGTTTTATTTGTTTTCCGCTTAAAACCGGATTAAAATACAACACCGATGCTATTGCAAAGACAATAATTGCAATTGCAAACGGTAAAATTTTCTTTAAGTTCATGTTAGTCTATTTCTTCATAGTCAACGTATTCGCCAACCGAATTATTACTTTGTTTTGTAGTATTTGGCTTTTTATCAATAACAGTTTTCCCTACTTCAACATCCGATGCTTGTTGTTGGTTTCTAAACTGTTGTTCTGCTTTCTTTTGTACTTTATCTACCGCTTTTTTTATAAGGTAAGGTGCAAATAATCTCGCCAAAAACTTTATAGCGTAATAAACTAACAGAATAATTAATATGGTCTTTAAAAAATTCACAGGTCCAGCTTCATTTATATATGTCATCTTTTTCTAAAAAATAAAAAAATCAATCAAAAATAACAATTTGAAGCAAAAGGAAGCGTTAAGACTTTACAAAACTTATATTATATAGGTAATTGTATTTTTACGTATGTTTGTAAAACCTGAAAATCTGGACTTATTATATGATTAAGAAACTCCTTTTGTTTTTTGTATTTTTCTCAGTATTAACTGCAAACGCGCAATACACCCCTGTTATAAATTCAAATAGACCAGGTTTTTCTGAGAGCCCTTACAGCGTTGGATCTGGTGTGTATCAGTTTGAATCGAGTATTTTTTATAGAAAAATTAATGCTACACCTACTTTTAGCAATCCAGAAGCCTTAGGATTGAACTTGTTTTTTAGAACCAGTTTTCTTTCTGAAAAATTAGAAGTGAATTTAAATACTTCTTTACAAAGGGATAAAATAGCTTTTAAAAACATCTTTGAATCATCATATAACAAAACAGGTCTAAGTCAATTTAGTTTAGGCGCTAAACACCTTATTTATGCTCCGAAGTATGATGATAAAAGTAAAGAAATAAGAAGCTGGAAAGCTCGTCATTCTTTTGACTGGAAACGTTGGATACCTCATATTGGTATTTCAGCGGGAGTAAACATTGGTGGTTTTTTAACTGACTACCACAAAAGAGATGGTTTTAGTCCGAAAGTAGGACTTTTATTACAAAATGAGTTTTCAGACAAGTTAAACGTAATTACCAACCTTCATTACGATTACATTGGAACAGACTTTTCACAGCTTTCTTACATCGTAACAGGAACATATAATTTTAATGATTATTGGTCTGGTTTCGCAGAAATACAAGGTATTTTTGAAGAATATGAAAAAAGAACCAATATAGGTGCTGGTGCAGCCTATTTATTTAGCGAAAATTTACAATTTAACGCCTCACTAAGAGCCAATATGCAACAAGATGAAATTGGTCTTTACACTTCAATAGGTGTTTCTTATAGACTTAATAGACACCAAGACAAATTTGTTGAAATAGATGAATTTGGAAATAAAATAGAAGAAAGTAAGCAAGTTAAGTACGATGAAGATAGAAGCTTCTTTGGTAGACTATTTAGTAAAACAGGAAAATTATTTTCAAAGAAACGAGAACAAAAAGTTGATTTAGATATTTCTAAAACTGATGGCGATGCCTTAAATCAAAAACCAAGAAGAGAACGTCAAGGATCCTTAGTAGATGTTATTGCGAAAGAAGATAAAAAACTAAAGAAGAAAACTGCAAAAGAAGAAAAGAAAGCCGCTAAAAAGGCACAAAAAAAGGCTAAAAAAGAAGCAAAACGAAAAGAAAAAGAACGTTTAAAGCTTGAAAAGCAGATTAAAAAAGAGGAAGAAAAAGAAGCGAAGCAAAAAGAGAAAGAACGCTTGAAACTTGAAAAAGAAATTAAAAAGCTAGAAGAAGAGATCAAAAAAGAAGAACAAAAAGAGAAAGAAGATCAAGAGAAAGATGACAATTAAAAATCTTACATTTGACATATGATTCAAATTAAAGAAATAACAACTAAAAAGGGAATGAAACAATTTGTTAAATTTCCTTTTTCTCTTTATAAAAACAATAAATATTGGGTTCCGCCTATCATTAATGATGAAGTTGAAAGTTTTGACAAAGATAAAAACCCAGTTTTTGAGCATGCGGACGCTCGTTTTTTCTTAGCTTACAAAAACGATAAAATTGTTGGTAGAGTTGTAGCCATTATCAATACTTATGAAACTACTCAGCAAAACATAAAAAAAATGCGTTTTGGCTGGTTTGATGTAATTGATGATATAGAAGTAACTAAAGCTCTATTAGATAAAGTTGCTGAAATAGGTAAAGAAAATGGATTAGAATACATCGAAGGACCTGTTGGTTTTAACAACCTAGACAAAACTGGTGTTCTTGTTGAAGGATTTGACTACATAGGTACCATGATTACTTGGTACAATCATCCTTACTATGCTAAACACCTAGAACAACTAGGGTTTACAAAAGAAAAAGAATACATAGAAAGCATCTTTTCTTTTAAAAATGTAGACATTAATAAATACGAAAAAGCGAGTACTATTATTAAAAAGAGGTATAATTTAACTCCTTTAAACTTTACTTCTACCGATAAAATAATGCCTTATGTTGATGAAATGTTTGAATTGTTTAGTAAAACATATTCAAAACTATCAACTTTCGTACCTATATCAAAAGCGCAAATAGATTATTTTAAAAAGAAATACATCAGTTTCATTAACCCTGAATATATAAAGTTTGTTGTTGATAAAAACCATAAACTCGTTGCTTTTGCTATTGTAATGCCTTCTTTTTCTAAAGCTTTACAAAAGGCTAATGGTAAGCTATTCCCTTTTGGTCTTTTTCATTTATTAAATGCTAGAAAAAATTCAAAAGATGTTACCTTTTATCTAATTGGCGTAGATCCAGAATACCAAAACAAAGGAGTAACTGCTGTTATTTTTGAGCAGTTTCACTCTGCATTTTTAGCCAAAGGAATTGAAAACTGTATTAGAACTCCTGAATTAGAAGATAACCATGCTATTCATCAAATTTGGAAAGCTTTTAATCCTAAAATACATAAACGTAGAAGAACCTATAAACTCGATTTATAATGCAATTATTTTACAATCCTGATTTAGGACCTACTTCAAAAGAAATTATTTTTGATAAAGACGAAAGTCGTCACATCATTAGAGTTTTACGTAAAAAGGAAGGAGATGTATTGCACATCACCAACGGAAAAGGTTTTTTGTTTTCTGCGGAAATTATATTGGGGAATGATAAAAAATGTATTGCCTCAATTATAAAATCAGAAGAAAAGCCTCGTACTAGGGATTATTATTTACACGTAGCCATAGCTCCTACAAAAAACAACGACCGTTTTGAATGGTTTTTAGAAAAAGCTACTGAAATTGGCATTGATGAAATCACGCCAATTATCTGTGAAAACTCAGAAAGAAAAGTTGTTAAAACCGAACGATTTTTAAGAATTGTACAAGCTGCTATGAAACAGTCTTTACAATTTACTTTACCAAAACTAAACGAGCCTATAAAGTTCTCTGATTTTATCAATCAAGACTTTACCAGTGAAACGTTTATTGCACATTGCGAAGAAAACACCGAAAAAAAGTTTTTAAAGAACATAGCAACACCAAACGCTTCTTATACAATCCTTATCGGTCCGGAAGGAGATTTTTCATCAAAAGAAATTCAACAATCTTTATCCAAAAATTTTGAACCTATTTCATTAGGAGAAAATAGATTACGAACAGAAACAGCAGGTTTAAACGTAGTTCAAAGTATTTCATACCTCCATCAATAATTCATTTTTTGTATATTTAACGTTTTGTTAAAAATATAGGTTGTGACAATAGAATATCTATTTAATCTCTTTTTATTAGTAAGCGCCCTTCACGGCTTTGCTTTTAGTATCGTATTATTCTCTTCTAAAAATGGTAGAGAAAAAAGTATGATATACTTAAATTTATTAATCTTAGCTATTTCTATAAACAATCTTCAATCTTGGGCTTTAGAAAAAGGCTTACTTCAAAATAAATTTGCTTTAGAGTACATGCAATTTTCTTGGCATTTTTTAGCTATGCCGTTTTTATACATGTTTTTAGTTCATTATTTAGATTTACCTCAAAAATCTTTTAATGTTTTAAAATTCGCTGTTCCTGCATTTATCCTTATGGTAATTGCTCAAATAAGCTTTGTTGTGTACTACAGTGACTCTGCTTCACAAGAAAGATTAGACTATATTTATGAAAGGTACTCTTCTCTTGAAGAGTTTTTTAGTATGCTTACTTCTTTAAGCTTTTTCATATATTCAATGTACATTTTGTATAAAAAGGAAAACTTATTCCCTAAAATATTATCTTTTGATAATCTTAAATGGCTCTACTCCTTCTTTATTCTTTCTTCAGTAGGATATTTGCTTTGGATTCTTGCTCTTGTTGTGAAAATAAGTCTAAACTTTAGTGATTTCTTATTTTCTTATTACCCTTTAAGAGTATTCACTACTGTTTTAATCTACTGGTTAGGTTACCAAGGTTTTAAACAGATTAGAATTTTAAAAGAAAGAGAAAATATTAGAAAATCTCTTTTGATTGATTTAAACGGAAATTTTAGTGTAGACACCATAAAAGTAGATACTGAAAAAAGTCCTTCTCAAAGTCAAGCTGAACGACATAAAGAGCAATTTCAAGAAATTGATAATTTTATTAAGTCAAAAAAGAAATATTTATCTACGAAATACACGCTTCAAGATTTAGCTAAGGACACCGAATTAAGTTCTAGTACACTTTCTTTAATTATTAATAACATTGCCAAAAAATCTTTTACTGATTACTTAAATGAAATGAGAATTGATTTGGCAAAAACATTACTACTTGATCCTGAATATTCAGATTACACCATAACCTCTATTGGTTTAGAATCTGGTTTTAACTCTAAATCTACCTTTTATACTGTTTTTAAAAAGCATACCGGAAACACTCCTGTAGAATTTAAAAAACTAGCATTAACTCCTATTAACGGGTAAAATTCTACTTTCTTTTTATAAAAAGAAAGTCCGAAAACACTGAAACTGGATGTTTTCGAACTCCTATTCTCCTTATATAAATTATATTTACGTAGTGAGATTAAGAAATTAGTAATTGAAAATTAGTTGAAGGGGTTTTCAATTTATAATTAAGATTTCTAAAAAATTATTGGGAGCTACTCGTTCTCAATACGAAAAAGGGAGAGCTAAACTTTAAAAACACCAATATTGAATATTGGTGTTTTTTATTTTTACTTACTTAAGCAACTTGAAAAAAGTTGATCTTTTTCATTTTAAAACTATACTTTTTATAAAAAGTAAGTTCTAAAACACCCAATCAGACGTTATTGTACTTCTTCTATTTAATCTTTTATATTTTCGCATCGTAAATTAATTGCTTTTTGAAAAAGTGGGGACTTTTCAAATTAAAAAGTATAATTTATGTTTAAGGGGAAAATAAAACACTAACGACCTAGTTGTTAGTGTTTTTTTATTACTGTTTTCTTATATTGCTTCAGCTAAGCAAAGCTTATTTTATGAAAAACATTATAACGTTTTATTTTCTTTTATTCTTCTCTAGTCTTTTCTCTCAACAAATTGCTGTTTTAAAATACAATGGTGGTGGTGATTGGTACGCTAACCCAACTGCATTACCTAATTTAATCAACTTTACCAACCTTAATACTAAAACTTCAATCGAAAAAGATATTGAAACCGTTACATTGGCTGATGAACAGATTTTTAATTATCCTATAACTTTCATTACTGGCCATGGTAATATTTATTTCACAAATGATGAAATTACAACGTTAAGAGACTATTTAATCTCAGGAGGATTCTTACACGTTTCAGATAATTATGGAATGGATTCATACATCAGAAGGGAATTAAAAAAAGTATTCCCTGAACTGACACTTCAAGAAATTCCTAAAAATCATCCTATTTACAATCAAACATTCTTTTTTCCAAACGGATTACCTAAAATTCATGAGCACGACAGGAAACCACCACAAGGTTTTGGTCTTTTTTATGAAGGAAGACTTATTGTATTTTACGATTATGAAAGTGATTTAAGCGATGGATGGGAAGACCAAGAAGTACATAATGACCCAAAAGAAATAAGAGAAAAAGCACTTAAAATGGGAGCTAATATAATTGAATATGCTTTCAAACATTAACCCCTTACAGATAGACGACATAAAGATTAATTTTGACACAGAAGCTTTATGGATACTTAATATAGCACTTGCTATTATTATGTTTGGTATAGCTTTAGATATAAAAATTGAGGATTTTAAAAGACTTATAAATAACCCTAAAATATTATTTGTAGGATTATTATCTCAATTTATTTTACTTCCCTTTTTAACCTTCATACTAATCTACATCATAAAACCCTACCCTAGCTTTGCTTTAGGAATGATGATGATAGCTGCTTGTCCTGGCGGGAATGTATCTAATTTTTTTAGCAAAATGGCAAAAGGAAACACCGCTTTATCGGTTAGTTTAACAGCTTTTGCTACTTTAATATGCTTGGTAATGACTCCTCTAAACTTACAGCTATGGGGGAGTTTGTATGAACCAACTAATATTATTTTAAAAAGTGTTTCTTTAAGCCCTTTTGAGCTTTTTAAACTTGTCTTATTAATTTTAGGTATTCCAATAATTCTAGGAATGATTGTGAACCACTACCATCATGAAATGGCAAAAAAAATTAATAAGCTATTACGACCTTTTTCTATTTTCTTCTTTATTATACTAATCGTTGTTGCGTTATATGACAATGCTGACATTTTTAAAAACTATATTCATTTAGTGTTGTTTTTAGTCATATTTCATAATATTTATGCTTTTGTAATAGGTTATGTTACTGCAAAATCTTTTAAGCTAAATAATAAAGATTGTAAAACAATTTCAATGGAAACTGGCATTCAAAATAGTGGATTAGGGTTGCTGCTTATTTTTAGTTTTTTTGATGGTCTAGGCGGTATGGCTTTATTAGCCGCTTTTTGGGGTGTTTGGGATATTTTTTCAGGAATGATGTTAGCTACTTATTGGGGAAGAAAAAAATAAAAATGAAAACTTTAGTATATTACTTTTTTAAAGCATATGTTAAATCTGGCTTATTCTTTTACACAAAAAAAATAATAGTATTAGGAAATGAAAACATCCCTAAAAAAGGTGCTATTCTGTTTACTGCTAATCACCCTAACGGATTGGTTGATCCACTTTTCATAGCCACACATATGAAAAGAAAAACACATTTTTTAGTACGTGCGGCTGTTTTTAATAATCCTCTTATCGCTAAGTTTTTTAATTTACTTGGAATGATGCCTGTTTACCGCATTAGAGATGGGATACAACAACTATCTAAAAATGAAGAAATCTTTAACAAATGCCAAAATCTTTTAAAAGACAAAAAAGCGTTACTTATATTTCCTGAAGGAACTCACAATAAAGCAAGAACTGTTAGACCTTTGAGTAAAGGGTTTAAAAGAATTCTTTTTAGAACTTTAGATGAGCATCCTGATACAGATATTCATATTATTCCTATAGGAATTACTTATCAAAATGTTTCTAGTTATCCTTCTAAAGTAGCTATACACTTTGGTTCGCCTATTTTAGCCAATAGTTTTTATAATCAGCAAGACATTAACCAATCAGTTAAAACAATTAAAGAACTCGTTTCTGAACAATTAAAAGAATTAAGTGTACACATTCCTTTTGATAAAGACTACGAAGAAACCTTAACTTCTCTTAACAGAAATCAAACGGATTTTACGGATGTAAATACTGTAAATGCTACTATAAAAAACAGACTTACTACAACTAAAAAAAGGCGCAGTAAAAACTACACTTTTCCTTTATTTTATCTAATTATTTTAAATAGTATTATTCCTTTTACTATCTGGAAATTTTTAAGTAAAAAAATAGATGAAATTGAATTTATTGATACTTTTCGTTTTGGTGTAAATGCTATTCTTTTTCCTTTCTTTTATTGTATCCAAAGTTGGATAATAGGCTCTTTTTGGGGATGGAAATTTGCCTTTGCATATTTTTTCTCTTCGCTGTTTATCGTACTACTGTACACTAAACTATCACCTACTCCCCCGCCATCAGAATAGCGTCTTGAATATCTTGTTGAATTTTAGTTCGAATATTACTCTTAACCAAACCATAATTCCTCATTGTAGGGTACACTCTGTTAGATAAGAAAACATACACCACACCCGTTGCAGGATCTGCCCAAGTATACGTTCCTGTAAAGCCACTATGTCCAAAACTAACATCTGAAACACAACCACAGGTTGCTTTAACATTAGGATTTAGCTGCGGTTTATCAAAACCCAATCCTCTACGTACCCTTTTGTTTTCGTAATAACGCTTATTAAATTTATGTACAGTCTCTGGCTCTAAGTATTTTTTCCCTCCATAAGAACCATCTTGTAAAAACATTTGCATCACTTTTGCTACATCATTTGCATTCGCAAACAATCCTGCATGTCCTCCTACTCCTCCTATCATGGCCGCTCCCATATCATGAACATAACCATGCACTAATTGATGTCTGAAATAGTTGTCTCTTTCTGTTGGAACAATCTCGTCTTTATCAAATTTATTTAATGGTAAATACGTCATTCTGTTTGCTCCTAATGATTGATAAAACTGTTCGTCTACCAATTTATCCAAAGGTTTTTTATACTTTCTTTCTAAAATTTCTTTGAAAATATAATACCCTAAATCACTGTATTTATATCCTGGCCTTTTACGCTGTTCAGAATCCACTATTTGTTTATAGATAGAATCGGTATACTCCTTAGCTATATATAAGTTTTTAGCTACTTCTATACTGAATTTTGAAGTACGCTTCTTTCTGTAATACTTAGTTGAATTTTCTCCTGTTACACTATCTTTTGTTTGTAAATAAAACGGAATCCAAGAACGTAAACGTCCGTAATGAGACAACACTTCTTTTAACAATAGCGTATCTTTATTCGACTTACTATAACTTGGTAAAACATCTCCTAAATTTGAAAACAAACTGATTTTTCTTTCTTCTTCAGCTTTCATTATCATTGGTAATGAAGCTAAAATCTTAGTAAGTGAAGCTAAATCATACAAATCAGAATTTTTAACGGCTCTTTCTTTTGATAAGGTATGATATCCAAAGCTTTTATTGTAAATCACTTTACCGTTTTTAGCCACTAAAATCTGACCTCCTGGAGACATTTTTTCCTGTAAAATAGTATCTATTCTTTTATCTATAATTGATAATTTTTCAGAAGAAACTCCAGCTTCTTCAGGAATGGTATACTGTAATACATCTAAATCATCTAATAAAAGTCCATGACCGACTTTGAACTCATTTTTTATAGATACTGGTAATTTACCTTTCAATTCAAAAGCTCCGAAAAGCGCTTGCGCAGAAATCTCTTGAGATAATTTGCTGTTTTGATACGACAATACAAGACCTTCAATATTGGTAAAAGAAGGTACTTGAAGTAAACTATATGGACTTGCAAAAACATCTAAAACTACCTTATGATTTCTTGCTATTTCTTGTAACCAAGCTAAATCTTTAGTAGAAAACTTATAGCTTTTCCATGGATTTTTATCTGATTTATGAAAGCCTACAATTACCAAATTATACTTCTGTAATTTTTGTAATAAAACATTTAAGTTAGCATCTGAAACTTTATCAACCTTAGTATAATTCGTTAGCATTTCATAAAAATCAGAACCATTATCATTTCCTAATGATACATAAGCTATCTTTTTATCTTGAAGGTTTTGGATAGGTAAAACACTCTCTTGATTTTTTAAAACCGTTATTGAGTTTTTTATCAATTTTCGATGCAATACCTCATCGTATGGAGAGTTTAAATCTTTTGAAATATTCTCAGTAGCAATAGGTTTATAATTGTTTAATCCAACTAAATATTTTGCTTTTAAAATCTTTTTTACGGAGTGATTTAAACGTTCTTCAGTCAATTTACCTTCCGTTAACGCTTTTTTAATCAAACTTATTGATCCTGGAACATCTTGTGGAATTAACAACATATCATTTCCTGCTAAAATTGCTGCTAAATCAATTTCTGCTGGTGTAGAATAATTCGCTGCCCCTTTCATGTTTAATCCATCAGTAATTATCAATCCTTGAAAACCTAATTTATCTTGTAATAAACCCGTTACAACATTCTTTGATAATGACGATGGTAACTTCGGATTTGTTTCAATGGCAGGAATACTTAAATGTGCTGTCATAACACTAGCAACTCCATTAGCAAATA
This sequence comes from Tenacibaculum sp. L6, assembly GCF_028823685.1. Classification (GTDB taxonomy): domain Bacteria; phylum Bacteroidota; class Bacteroidia; order Flavobacteriales; family Flavobacteriaceae; genus Polaribacter. Next base: position 23,256 of record NZ_JAPEHZ010000024.1, read on the forward strand.
CTTCCTTAAACGGATACAGCTCTATTGAGTCTAATCGTTTTTCACTGAAATTAATTGTTGGTAAGGTATGATGAGAATCTGCTTCGGTGTCTCCATGTCCTGGAAAATGTTTTGCATTCGCCAAAACCCCTGCTCCTTGCATTCCTTTTGTAAATGCGATGGATTTTTGTGCTACATTTTCTTTGTTTTCACCAAAAGAACGGTTTCCGATAATAGGATTATCTGGATTCGTGTTTACATCAACCACAGGTGCAAAATTCATATGAATTCCCACTCGCTTACAATGCTCTCCAATTCTTTTTCCTACCTCTTGTAACAATAACGTATCTTGTATTGCACCTAAAGTCATATTCCAAGGAAAGCGGTAGGTGTTTTTCAAGCGCATATCTAAGCCCCATTCACCATCAAAACCAACCATTAATGGCACTTTTGCTAGCTCTTGGTATTTATTATTCAAAACTACCTGCTTATCTGGCGTACCTTGCATAAAAATAATATTTCCTACATGGTATTTTGTAACCATATTCGAAATAAAATCTTCGTGCTTTTTATCTTTATTTGAATAGGCTTGTATCATAAACAACTGCCCGATTTTTTCATCTATAGACATGTTTTTCATGATACTATCTACCCAAACACCTTGCGCATCTGAATCTTTTGCCAACAACGGATCTACTTGTTGTGCTTGAATTATTTGTGCAAAAATGAATGCTAATAATGTAAGCGCCTTTCTCTTCATATACCTTCCTTCTTTTAAAATTTCGGGGGTTTAAAAAATATTCTTTCTTAAATAACGTCAATAGTTATACCAAAAATCGTGCGTGCCAACTTTGGTTTGCTGGCACTTCCCATTTGGCTTCAAAATCTTCTTTGGTATTTACCATGTTATTAAACACTACAGTTTCTGCTGTAATTTTTTGTGCTTTGGCAAAGTTTTGAAACTCTGGAAGTTTAACAATATTGATATTGTCTCCATCTTTAAAAGAAACATTCATTTTGTCCATTAAATCTAACTTCAACTCGTTTTCTAACTCTTGTATAAAACGCACTGAAGCATCTATTGAACAACCTGATACATTGTTGAAGTTTTCATCAACAGCTAATACCAAAAATTGATTGTATTTTATGGTGAATGATCCTTTTAAATCATCTCCATGACGTGTCCAATTCTCAATAAAAACTAACGCTTTTGCTGTGATATATTCTATTTCTTCAACTGTAAACTCTCTATCTGACTGATATACCCAAACTCTTGAATTTTTAGGTAATTCTTTATATTCTGTATACATTATTGTTCTTTATGTTTATGTTTTTGAATATATAAATTCTTAGTTACTCAAAGTTACGGAAATTGCTGGTTCTAGCGCATTTCCTTTATAAAATTCTTGGGCAAAATAGTGTTTTCTCCATTTTCCACTTGATTTCATCCAAGTTGTATCATTCGTATATACTGCCCCAAAACTTGGAGCAACTATAGTTTCTTTATACTTTTTTATACTTCCTTGCTTAGTATAAATTCTTTCATGGAAATTATAAGGTATATGTATTCTTTCTAATCCTATAAAAAAACCTTCTTTAGGAAAATCTATGTTAAGCTTAGACACATCAACTTCAATCTTCCCTTTTGTCTTTTTTACATCAACAATTAAATTTTCTTTTAGTATATCTTCTGATGGTTTACCTGTCTTTTCATCAACTTTAAAGAAACGAACCCTAAACTTTGCTTTCTTTCTAGAAAGAATACTTGTAAAATAAACTGTTACACTCTTTAAAAAAGGAACATTTTCATATTCCTTTTTATAAGGAAAATACTTAGTTACTGTCCAAGGTCTCCCTTTTCTTCCTGAAAAACCAGACTTTATATCTCTTCTTTTATACTCATCTATAACTAACTCTCTATTCGCTTTTTTTGAAATTATTACTTCTTCTAGCTCATATAATTTTGGTTGAAGTTTAAGAAGCTTACTTTGTAAAGCTGATGCTAATACGACTGTATCTTTATAATTCAAACAAGAAATATGTACTTTACTTTTCAATAACTTTTTATTGATTTGTAATGAAAAGTGACCATTTTCATCGGAAGACACCCCTACATTTTCATTTAAAAAACTAATATTTGCATAGGCAACAGGGTCATTTGTATGCGCATCTATTACTTTATTTTTTAAAACTACTGTTTGTGAAAATGCTGTAATACTTACAAAACATAGAAAAAGAAAAACTCTCATAACTTAATTTTTAACGAATGTAAAAATTGAAAATTATAAGAGCTCTTAAGTAGTTGTTAATTTTCAAACACTTAACGTAAATTAAACTTTTGTTGTAACGCCTGTAATTTTTCCTCATCCGTCATAGTTTCTTTCTTTGGTACAGACATTCGCTCTTTAATTTCTCGTAATACCTTTTTTGTGTATAATGGAAAATCCGCATTTTGAATCCATGCGTTATATCCTGGATTTTCTTTTAACACTTCTTCTACTGTTCTTCCTTTATACTTCCCAAAAGAAAAGATTTCTTGGTCATCTTCATTAAATAAAATAAACCCTGCAAAATCTGCTCTTTTCCCATGAGTAGAAAACTCACTTAATGCTTCAACAGTGTTTTCTAAATCGTCATATCTATCAACCTGAGCTAATAAAATTTCATAGGTTGCATTTGTGTCTGCTTCTGCTCCATGCGCTCCTACTAACTCTTTTCCGCAGTAAAACTGATATCCAGCACTTAACGTACGCTGTTCTTTTTTATGGAAAATTGTTTGTACATCAACTGCCTTACGATTGTTCATGTCAAAATCAATACCTGCACGTAATAATTCTTCTGCTAATAGAGGAATATCAAATCGGTTTGAATTGAATCCTGCTAAATCTGCATCAGATATCATATCGTTAATCTTATCCGCTAGCTCTTTAAAGGTTGGTTCAGTTACCACTTTTTCATTTGTAATTCCATGTACTGCTGTTGCCTCTGCTGGAATTTCTATTTCAGGGTTTACTAACCATGTTTTACTTTCTTTATTTCCGTTTGGAAATACTTTTAAAATTGATATTTCTACAACTCTATCTTTAGCTATGTTGATTCCTGTAGTTTCTAAATCGAAAAATACAATGGGTTTGGTTAAGTTTAAATTCATTTTTAAATTAAGGGTTAAAAGGCAATGACTTTATTTACTTTAAATACTCTTTTATTGCCTTTTCTATATATTATTCGTTGTTTAATTGCTTTTTAAATTCGTCTATTTGATCTAAGACTTTTTTTGGTAACGTTGGTTCTTTAAAACCATATTTCTCTAACTCTTTTTCTAAAGTTTTTGCTACAATATAACGCGCTGTTGGTTTATCATCGGCAGGAACTACATACCAAGGGGCATAATTAGTTGACGTGCGCTGCAACAAATCTTCATAACACTCTTGGTAATTATTCCACAATTTTCTTTCTTCTAAATCTCCTGCGGAAAATTTCCAGTTTTTTTCTGGAATGTTTAATCTACGTAATAGTCTGTTTTTTTGTTCTTCTTTAGAAACATTTAGAAAGAACTTTAAAATAATAGTTCCGTTTTCTGCAATGTGTTTTTCAAATTGATTGATATGTTCCATTCTTCTATGATAAAACGCATCATCTAAATCTTCTAAACTTTTTACAGTCGGAATATTTTCTGCAAACACATATTCAGGATGCACTCTGGTTACTAGCACATTTTCATAATGTGTACGATTAAAAACTCCTATTTTTCCTTTAGGTGGTAAGGCTATATAATGACGCCACAAAAAGTCATGTTTTAATTCTAATTCTGTTGGTACTTTAAAACTATGTACCACTACCCCACGCGCATTAACATCTTTAAAAACTTCACGTATTAAACTATCTTTTCCAGCAGTATCCATACCTTGTAAACAAAGTAAGACGCTATACTTACCTTCTGCATACATCGTATCTTGTAGTTCACTAATTTTTTTTCGCGCTTTTTTTAATTTCTTTTTAGCGTCTTCGTCTATCTCTTTTGTAGTATAGTCTTTTAAAGCTGTTCCCTTTTCATACTTGTATACGCTTACATCCATCTTTTCTCTTAATTTTAGCATAAAAGTACAAAAATATAGACTTCTAGCATTGATTTTCTCTTGGTTATTATCAATTTTTACAATTAAGAACGTCGCTTTTGTCTTAATTATTTTTAGAGTTTTAACATCAAACTAAATCTACAAAATGAAAAAAACTGTAATAATACAAGCAAGCTCTAAAAGTAACGGAAATACAAACAGAGTTATTAACTACCTCAACAGCAACAACTCTTTTGATGTTATCGACTTAAAAACAAAAAATATTGGTGTTTTTGAGTATGACTTTAGCAATGCTAATGACGATTTTATTCCTGTTATGGAAGAAGTTATTAATAACTATGATACGATTGTTTTTGCAACCCCAGTATACTGGTATACAATGAGTGCAACTTTAAAAATATTTTTTGATCGTTTGTCTGACTTATTAAAATACAAAAAAGACTTAGGAAGGTTATTACGAGGTAAAAACATGGCGATGATTAGTAACTCAGGAGCTAATGACCGTAGAAATGGTTTTGAAATGCCTTTTATTGAAAGTGCTAAATATTTAGGCATGAACTATCTTGGTAGTGCCCATGCCTGGTTTACTGAAGATGGAAATGACATACATCCTGATGCTAGAGTTAAAATTAATGAATTTAGAAATATTTTAGCTACTAAAAATTTTAAGGATGTTTTAACCCGTTAGAATTTTAAGATGTCGTTTTTTTACAATTTATAAGAAACCTTTGACAGTATTTTTGAGTTTTAATTTTAATTCATTATAATGCAAAAAGTAATTATAGCTCAAATAGCAATTCAACAAGGAAAAGAAAGCGATTTTTTAAAATTGGCTGAGGAAATGGTAAAAACGAGTAACTCTGAAACAGGATGCATTACCTATCAATTACATAAAGATTTATTTAGTGAAGGTAATTATTTGTTTTATGAAGAGTATATTGATAGAAAAGCTGTAGATGCGCATAATAACTCTACTCACTTTCATCAATTTATAAAGGATATTACTGCTTTAATTACCAAAGAGCCTATTATAAACATTTATTAATCTAAATGAGTGTAAAACACTATAAACCATCAAAATACCTATCTCCTTATATTGATAGGTATTTTGTTTGTTCTCAAACCAAAAGTCTTCCTTTAATTTTACCAGGCACTGGTTTAGAAGTACTTTTTCATATTGATACTCCTTTATCTATCAATAACAACAAATTAGATACTGCTCATATTATTTGTCCTAGAGATAAATTAATTTTTGATTCAACAAACAACGTAAATTATATTTCAGTACGTTTTCATAGTGGTGGTTTTAGGCACTTTACTTCTATTCCACATACACAAATTGTTAATCAATATTTGTCTGTAGAAGAAATATGGAATAATGAAGGTAGAGAGCTTTTAGATATTCTTTATTCATTACCTAGTATAGAAGAAAAAATTAAACTAATTGATTTCTTTCTATGCAATCAATTAAAAAAACATCATTTTTCTACTATAGTTAATTGGGATTTGATAATTAAAACTCTATACAAAAACTTTAATTCAATATCTCTTCACGAATTAGCCTATCATAGCAACTTAAGTTATCGTCAATTTGAACGTCTATTCAAACAAAAGTTTGGCGTTTCTCCTAAAAAATTTCAACGAATCACTAGGCTTCAAAAAACTGTAAAACAAGTATTGCTATCGAGTAACAAACATTATTTGTCTACTGCTTTAGATAATGGTTATTACGACCAAAGTCATTTTATTAAAGAATTTCAAAGTTTTACAAATCTTAAACCTTCCCAGTATTTTGTAACTAAAAACTTTGACAATCATTTTTACTATAAACCTTTAAGCTAGTTAATCCAGTTTTTAAAATCTTTTACACGCTCTCTGCTTACAATTATTTCAGAATTATTATAAGACTCCAACTTTAATTGTAAGCGAGAGTTTGTATAAGATACAATATCTTTAATCGCATTTATTTGTACTACAAAAGTTCTATTTACTCTAAAAAACTGTTCAGGGTCTAACTGCTCTTGCCAGTATTCTAGTGAATTGTCAATTAAATAATTTCTATTAGAATTGGTATGAATATAAGTTGCTTTGTTTTCTGAATAAAAGCATTCTATATCTTCAATATTTATAATTTTTAAATGTTGCCCAACTTTTATCGTAAATCTCTTTTTGTACTTTCTGTCTACTGGGTTTATTAACAACTTGCGAATGTCATTTATATTAACGTGTATGTTACTTTGTAAAGGCTGATATTCTTTAAACTTATCTACCGCCACTCTTAACTCGTCTTCATCTATTGGTTTTAGGAGATAATCAATAGAGTTTAACTTGAATGCTTTTAATGCATATTCATCATAAGCCGTTGTAAAAATAATGGCTGATTTTACAGTGACTTCTTCAAAAATCTCAAATGATAATCCGTCGGAAAGTTGAATATCTAAGAAAATTAAATCTGGGTGTTCATTATTCTGAAACCAATTTATAGACTCTTCTACCGAGTGTAACATTTGCTGAACCTCTATATTCAGTTCTGCTAACATTCTATTTAATCTTCTTGCTGCTGGCTTTTCGTCTTCAATAATTATAACATTCATAGTTCTATTCTCAGTAATTATTGCTCCATATATTCTTTAATTTTTCGCTCTTCCCAGTTTTTTGAAAACAACTTGTCTTTTCCTAAAACACTAAATCCGTGTATAAATACTACGACTCCCCACCAAAAAAATAAATTATAGTTGTTTATATCTAAGAAAGCATCCATAACAGATTCGTCTCTATAAACAATATCTTTATATATTCTTCTTCCTATAAAAACTAAGTTTATTAGTATGTAAACCACTAAATGTTTATAAAACTTTTTGATTTCATTTACTTTTTTTTGAGCTCTTATATATTGTTGTTCTCTATTTAAAGTTTCCATTTTCTTTCTTTTTTAGTTCATCTAGATACTCTTGTATTTTGCGTTGTTCCCAATCTTTATTAAAAAATATATTAGTTCCAAATACTCCTAACCAATGAAAAAAGACTCCAATCCCCCAAAAAAGCCAAGTAGCATACACCCCAAAGTTACCTATTGCTTTAATAAAAGTTAACTTGTCTTCATTCATAAAGCCCATAATAATTACAACTGAAATAAAAATATTCACAATTATATACGCTGCTAAATGCCAATAGAAACCTTTAATTTTTTCTACTCTTTTTTTAGCCAATAAATATTTATGTTCTTCTTTATAATCATTTTCCATACTAATTCTTTTTATTTAGGTATTCATTTATCTTTTTCTCCTCCCAATCTTTTCCAAGCCCTAAAATGTTAACACCAAAAACTAGCATCCAATGAATAAAAGTAACTAGTACTATTCCTATAACAGGAAACCAAAACCAGTGATAATAAGGTGAGAATTTTAAATTCACTAAAACAATAATAATCACTGAAATGACATTTACTAAAGTATGAGCATAGAACCCTTTTACTTGTTTTACTTTCTTTTTAGCCTCTAAATACTTTTTTTCTTCTCTATAATTACCTTCCATTGTTATTGTTTTCTAAAAATTCTTTAATCTTACGTTCTTCCCAATCTTTTCCTAAGCCTATTTTTTCTATTCCAAAAATGCCCAACCAATGAAAAAACAGCCCTAAAAACATTCCTATAGTTGGAAAATAAAACCAATGGTAACTAGGTACAAACTTTAAGTTTATAAAAATCAATACTGGTATAATTAACACAGTTACTATAAAATGAATGTATAACCCTTTTATTTTTTCTACCTTTTTCTTTGCTTTCGCATATTTATATTCAATTCTATAATCTTTTCTCATTTTATTTATAGTTTTTATCATCATCCATTAACTCCTTAATCTTACGTTCTTCCCAGTTTTTACCTAAGAATAAATTGTAATTATTTACTTCTAGGTAATGAAAAACTAACCCTATTCCCCAACCTATCATTGGAAACCAAAACCATTGAAATTTTGAATATGTTTTAAGGTTTATAAATATTAAAAAAGGGGTGACTATACAATACGAAACTAAGTTTTGGTAAAACTCTTTTAGTTTTTCTACCTTTTCTACTGCTTTTACATAATTACTATTTTCTAAGCTTTTTGTATTCATAATACTATTTTTTATATCAATTAACAGCGGTAAACACACTGTAAATGTTTTGTTATTATTAATTATTTGAACATTTCTATCGGTTATTAAACCATAACGATCTGCTATATTTCTCAACCCTACTTTTGTACTTTTTCCAATAGCTTCTTTCGGATTGATATTGTTTTGAATTTTTAGAAATCCGTCTTCTTCAAAAATGCGTATCTCTAAAGGTTTTGAAGCCGAAACTACATTGTGCTTCACCGCATTTTCTAATAACAATTGAAGTGATAACGGAACTATCTTTAACTCAGAATTACTTACTTCTTCAGGTATTGTAAACTTTACTGCTTCCTCAAAACGCATTTGCAATAATTCCATATAGGTTTTCGCAAATTGTAATTCTTCTTGAATTGGTACTAGTTCTTTATTTCGTTGCTCCAGTACATAGCGATATACTTTTGATAGTTTTGTTGTAAACTTCTCTGCTTGTTTCGGATTTTCACTTATTAAAGAAGTCAACACATTTAAACTATTGAATAAAAAGTGTGGATCTATTTGACTCTTTAAGGTTTCAAACTTTGCCGT
>NZ_JAPEHZ010000025.1 GCF_028823685.1 Tenacibaculum sp. L6
TTTTCAATAGAAACGTTGAATTGTACGTTGTTTCCATTTTGATAGAAAGGATATGCATTGATACCTACTTGCATCTCTGGCTTTAATCCTTGAGTTCTACCATAACCTAATGCTAAACCAACTGATCCTTTAGCTTGACCTGGTTGAATGATTACTGGAATTTTGTTAATTGTAACTCCATTAACCGTTACATTAGCATAGTTCCCGTTAATTGCTCCGTTATCTTTTACTGGGTTTTCAAAACCTAATTCTTTAGCATCTGCCATAGAAACAGTTAAGTAGTTATCCCAAGAAGCACGGGTAAGAGGGTCTGGTAATTCTTGTAACCAAGGGTTGTTGGCTTGTTTACCGTCTCCTAATGCAGTTGATGAATATAAATTTAATTCGAATCCTGAAGCACTGTTAGCTAATCTTACTAATCCAACTGCTGCTGCATTTACATCTGCAGTAGATTCAAAAGCAACATCTTCAGTAGTAGTTGCAGCTTTAAAGAATCCATCATGTAATGCTTGATTCCAAGAAGCTCCTCCTAAAACATTAGTACTCCAAAATTCTTTTAAAGTATCATAGTAATTTACTGTACTACCTGACCACTTTAATAATACGTCTTGTAACTGACGTGTATTAAATAATGGTTGAATAGTAGGTTGCATTAAACTATAAACACCTTCTTTAGCCATAACATCTCCCCAACTTTCTAAGTTGTGAGGTGCTGGCAATGTATATTGTGTAGCATTAGCTGTTGCATCATCCTGAGTAGATAAAGCAACAGATAATTTTAAGTTTTTAATTCCTTCTGCAAAATCAGCTGCATTTGCTAAAGAGTAAACTGGGTTTACGTTATACGTAACTAAACCTTTTACTTTTCCTCCTTTAATATCTGCTACTAATTGTGCAACTTCAGTATCGTTACCTTGGCGAGTTAAGTTTACCGCTTTTGTATCGATTACTTCACTGTTTAATGCGTTGTTAATTGCTAAAGCAATTAATTGTGCGTTTTTATCATTTAATCCAGTAACTACAACTCCTTTTGAACCTGCTTTTTTTAGATCGTTAGCTAATTGCTTAACTTCTGCATCAAAAGCGGTTGCTTTAGAAGGAAGAGAACTTCCTGTTACTGCATTGTATAAATTGATTAAAGCGAAAATTTGTTCAGATGGCTTAGCAACAATTCTTTTATCGGCACTAGCACCTGTTAAAGACATGTTACTTTCTATTTGAACGTGGTAAGACATTTTACCTGTTGCTACTCTACGACCATCTGCATATGATTTCTCATATCCACCTTGCCAATCTCCTAAGAAATCTGCTCCGATAGACGCGATAACTCCTGCTTTGCTAAAATCGTAGTCTGGTAAAGCTCTTTTACCGTACATAGCTTCAAAAGCATCAGCTGTAGCACTTTCAGAAATTGCATCATATACTACATGCTTAACATTTGGATAAGCTGCGATAAAATCAGCAATAACTTTATCAGTAGAAGGACTCGCTAAAGTTCCTGTTAATAACACTACTGGTTCGTTAGCGTTCTTTAACTCGTTTAATTTAGCCACGATTTCTTTATCCGCATCAGCCCAAGAGATTTCAGTTTCACCTTTTCTTGGTTCTCTTAATCTTAATTTACCATCATACAATGATAAAACCGATGCTTGCGTACGTGCGTTTGTTACTCCTCCTGCCTCTTTGTTAGGCATGATTTGAATTGGACGCCCTTCACGTGTTTTAACTAATACGTTTGCGAAATCAAAACCATCTGCGATTGTAGTTGCGTACCAATCAGCAACACCTACTACGATATCATTAGGTTGCACTACATAAGGAATTGATTTTCTTACTGGACCTTCACAAGCTGCTAAAGAAGCTGCTGCAGTGGTAAATCCAACATATTTCAAGAAATCTCTACGTGATGTTGATGAAGTTTCTAAGGTTTCTTTATCACCTAAAAACTCATCTGTAGGGATATCTTGTACAAACTCATTATTACGTAGCGTTTCAACAATAGAACTTCCTTTAAGTTCCTCAACACTTTGCCAGTATTTTTTGTCTGAAGCCATTTATATATGTGTTTTTCTACTTTCTAATTTGATTAATAGTGGCACTTACCACACTCTTTTCCTCCTAATTGTGCAATTGTTACTTGCTCAACACCGTACTTTTTAGCTAATTCTTCGTGAATCTTAGCATAGTACTCATTACCCTTTAAGTCTACCTTAGTATCCTTATGACAGTCGATACACCAACCCATTGTTAATGGAGAATGTTGATACACTTCTTCCATTTCCTCTACTGGTCCGTGACATTTTTGACAAGCAACCCCACCTACTGTTACGTGTTGTGAGTGGTTAAAATATGCAAAATCTGGTAAATTATGAACTCTAACCCATTTGATTGGCTTAGTATTACCTGTGTATTCTAATTTTTCTGGATCCCAACCAGCAGCTTCGTAAATCTTAGCGATTTCTTTATCTAAATCTGATTTCACTAACGTATGGTCATCCATTACTACTTTAGTATCTTCTGCTACTTCTGAAATGTTTTTATGACAATTCATACAAACATTTACAGATGGTATACCCGAATGCTTACTATGTTTTGCTGCAGAGTGACAGTATTGACAATCTATCTTATTATCTCCTGCGTGAATTTTATGCGAGAATGCAATTGGTTGAATTGGTTGATACCCTGTATCAACACCTACTTTAAACAATGTACCAAACAAGAAGTACGCCGCTACTAAAGCACCAAAAATTACCGTTAATACTTTTAAGAACGTATTTTGCTTAATACCTTCCCATAATTCAGCAGTTTGCCCCATCAAACCTGGAGTTTTTGGAGCACCTTTTAATTCACTAATAGTTTTTAATAAACTACCAATAATTAAAAACGCAACAATAATTGCTGCCGCTAATATGTAAACCAACCACTGAGGTGCTTGATCTCCTTGAGACTGACCAGCAACTTCCGCACCTGCAACAGGAGCCGTCTTCAACTCACCTACAGTTGTGTAATACAAAATATCATCAATATTCTGATCAGTTAACTGAGGAAAAGCGTTCATACTAGACCCATTATACTCTTCAAAAATCGCAATAGCATCTTTATCTCCAGAAGCTCTTAAAGCAGCATTATCTTTAATCCATGCCTTTAACCACTCATTGGTTCTTGTTTCTTCAACACCAGCTAAAGCAGGCCCCACAAGTTTTTTATCTAACTTGTGACACGAAGCACATAAAGACTTAAATAATTTTTTCCCTTCTTTTTGACGCGCTTCGTCTACATCTTGCGAGAACGCCGAAAAACTTACTAAGAAAACTAAAAAGAAAGAAGTTTTGTATCTATTTTGGTACAATTTTTTCTGTACTACTAATTTTAATTTAGCACACAGAAAGTTGCACAAAAGTACTACTTCTGTCTAAATTGTGAAATGTAAAGAGATTGCTTATTTGCAATTTATAATAATTCTAAATAAAAGAGATTAACAATCTATTAACGGACAAGTCGTTACTTTTGTAAAAAGATTCAAAAAATGAAGAAAAGCAGTTTAATCATAACACTTATACTTCTATTAACAGCTGGTGTTTTTAGCGCAAACGCACAATCTAAGTACGCTGATAGCAAAAACATTAACTCTTTAATAGAGAAAAAGAGAGCTTACAACAAACACAACGGAACTGGTTATAGAATACAGCTATATTATGGTCAAGAAGGACGCGCTAGAAGCTTACGAAATAGATTTCAAGTGGAGTACCCTGGCATATACACCAAACTAACATATGAAGAACCTAATTGGAAAATACAAGTTGGAAATTACAAAACACGTTTACACGCAGATAGAGCTCTAAATGAAATTCGCGAGAAATTCTCTGGAGCTATCGTTGTTCCAATGTAAAAACAATATTTACACCATAAAAAAAGAGTGATAGTTTGATCACTCTTTTTTTATTTATATCACTAATACTTATTATTAATAAGCTCTAGCATCGCTTCCTTCATAAAAATTGATAAACGCTTGGTTTACTACTCTATGACCACCATCAGTAGGATAATCTCCAGTAAAGTACCAGTCTCCTAAATTATCTGGACAAGCTTTATGCAATTCACTAACAGGTTGAAAGATTACTTCTACTTCAGCTTTGATTTCTTCAGTTTTTAACATCTGAGCAATCTTAGCAGAGATTTCTTCATCAGTAAACGAAGCATAAATTTCTTTTACGTAATTCACCACGTCTTTATCCTCACTATTTTCTTGTTGCTTACATTTTTGATATACTTCATCAACAATATTGTATTGATTTGTTTCTTTTAACAACTCTAAAGCAGCTTTAAATGCTATAAAATCATTAATCTTAGCCATATCAATACCATAACAATCTGGATAACGAATTTGAGGTGCCGATGAAACCACAACAATCTTCTTTGGATTTAATCGATCTAATATCTTGATGATACTTTTCTTCAAAGTAGTTCCTCTTACGATACTATCATCAATAATCACTAAGTTATCGGTTGGTTTTACAACTCCGTAAGTAATATCGTATACGTGCGCTACTAAATCATCACGACTACTATCATCTGTAATAAAAGTACGTAGTTTTGCATCTTTAATAGCTATCTTTTCAAAACGTGGTCGTTTAGAAAGAATTTCCGTTACCTTTTCTTTTGATAATTTTCCTCCACCTGCTAAAATAGCATCTGTTTTCTGTTGATTTAACACATCTTCTGCTGCTTCCATCATTCCGAAGAAAGAAGTTTCCGCTGTATTTGGAATGTATGAAAACACAGAGTTTTCAATATCGTTATCAATCGATTTTAACACTTCAGGAAATACATATTTTCCTAAATTTTTACGCTCTTTATAAATTGAAGCATCACTACCTCTTGAGAAATAAATACGCTCAAACGAACATGCTTTTTTAGGACGTTGCTCTAAAATTGGCAACATGCTTGTTTGACCATTTTTCTTAATAATTAACGCATGACCTCTTTCAATTTCTTTTATTGAATCGATATCTACATTAAAAGCTGTTTGAATAACTGGACGCTCAGAAGCTACCACCACCACTTCATCATCTTCATAGAAAAATGCTGGACGAATAGCTGATGGATCTCTCAACACAAACGCATCTCCGTGTCCTAACATACCTGCCATGGCATAACCCCCGTCCCAGTTCTTAGCTGAACGCTTTAAAATACGTTGAATATCTAAATGTTCTTCTATATATGGAGAAGCATCTTTTTTATTGAATCCTTCTTCTTTTGCTTTTAAGTATAAATCAGAAACTTCTGATTGTAAGAAGTGTCCTATTTTTTCTAAAATAGTAACCGTATCTGTAGATTCTTTTGGATGCTGACCTAACTCTATTAAATCATTTAATAATTGTTTAGAGTTTGTCATGTTAAAGTTACCCGCAACAATTAAGCTTTGGTGCTTCCAGTTACTTTGACGTAAAAACGGGTGTACATTTTCGATAGAGTTTCCTCCAAAGGTACCATAACGAACATGCCCTAAGAATAAATTACCTAAATAAGGTACATTTTCTTCTTGCCATTCAACATCATCAACTTTATCTGGATTTTCTTCAAAAACCCCGTTGATTCTTTTATTAATTTTTCCAAAGATATCTTGTATAGGTTGCGACTCATTCGATCGAACTCTACTTATATACCTTGTTCCTGGCTCTACATTAAATTTAATACTTGCTAATCCAGCACCATCTTGACCTCTGTTGTGCTGTTTTTCCATTAACAAATACATTTTGTTTACACCATAAAACGCGGTACCGTATTTATCTTTATAATATTGTAATGGTTTTTTTAATCGAACCATTGCAATTCCGCATTCATGTTTAATAGCGTCACTCATTTAATTTCAAGTATTTAGTTGTGTTGTGGTTTTGTGTGTTGTATAAAAAAATCCGCACCAAAAAGCGCGGATTTATAGTTATGATAATTCAATATCAAATTGTGTTAATTCTTTAAAAGCTTGTAAACGTGCTTGTACTTCTTGGTTTGACAGCTCCTCCATACGTTCTGTTCCGAATTTTTCAACACAGAACGATGCTAAGTTAGATCCGTAGATAATAGCACTCTTCATATTTTCAAAAGAGATATCTTCAGTTTTAGCTAAATATCCGCAGAAACCTCCTGCAAACGTATCTCCAGCTCCTGTAGGATCGAACACTTCTGCTAGTGGTAACGCTGGCGCAAAGAACATATTACCTTCATTGAATAATAAAAGCTCCGTGCTCTCCTTTTTTAATCACCACATATTTTGGCCCCATTTCATGGATTTTTTGAGCTGCATTAACCAATGAATACTCTCCACTTAACTGACGAGCTTCTTCATCGTTAATTGTAATAACATCTACACGTTTTAACACTTCGTGTAAATCATTTAAAGCAATATCCATCCAAAAGTTCATAGTATCTAATACCACTAACTTTGGACGCTCATTCATTTGATCTAAAACCGATGCTTGTGTTAATGGATGTAAATTCCCTAACATTACAATTGGCGCATCTTTAAAAGATTCTGGCACTACTGGCTGAAAATGCTCCAACACATTTAATTCAGTAACCAAAGTATCACGAGAATTCATATCGTTATGATATTTTCCACTCCAAAAGAAGGTTTTTCCGTCTTTTACGATTTCAACTCCATCAGTATTGATTCCTTTGTTGTTCATCATATCTAAATATGACTGAGGAAAATCTCCTCCAACAACAGAAACAACTCCTGTTTTTACTCCAAACTGTGAAGCTGCCAATCCTACAAATGTACCTGATCCTCCTAAAATCTTATCTGTCTTTCCGAAAGGTGTTTCAATAGCATCAAACGCTACCGTACCTACTGCTAATAATTTACTCATAACTCTACCTAATCTCCTGTACTAGAAGAAATATTTCTTTTCTTTTTGCCTTAACAACGTAAGACTTAAAGTTTTACTAATAATATGTATTAAGACGTAAACTGTAATGTTAACTGCCTTTTTTGTCGTAATTTTACCCCTTTAATTAAAAACGGTCTTTTTGACTTTGCAAAAATAGTTTTAAAAAATGACTATCAAAGAAATACAAGAAGAAATTATTGATGAGTTTTCAATGTTTGAAGACTGGATGGAACGTTACGAATACATCATCGAATTAGGAAAATCATTACCATTAATAGACGATGCTTATAGATTAGATGAAAATTTGATAAAAGGCTGTCAATCAAAAGTATGGCTGTATTCTGAATTAAAAGGTGATACTATTGAATTTACTGCCGATAGTGATGCAATTTTAACCAAGGGAATTGTGGCTTTATTATTGAGGGTATTTTCAAACCAAACACCGAAAGCTATTTTAGAGGCTGACACTAATTTTATCGACGAAATTGGCTTGAAAGAGCATTTGAGTCCAACCAGAGCCAACGGGTTAGTATCAATGGTAAAACAGATTAAAATGTATGCGATTGCACAGCAGTCGAAATTATAAGATTATAAAGAGTTAGAACTAATGACTGAAGATCAATTAGAAGAATTAGGAGATAAAATTGTACGTGTATTAAAAACAATATACGATCCTGAAATCCCTGTAGACATCTACGAATTAGGATTAATTTACGACGTATTTATTTCAGAAGAAAATGACGCCAAAATATTAATGACGTTAACTTCTCCTAACTGCCCTGTAGCAGAAACTTTACCTGTTGAAGTTGAAGAAAAGGTAAAAACACTAAAAGAGATTAACAACTGTGAAGTTGAAATCACTTTTGATCCTACTTGGACACAAGACATGATGAGTGAGGAAGCTAAATTAGAGTTAGGAATGTTGTAGGTTTTAGGTTTTAGGTTTTAGGTTTTAGGTAAGTTTGTTTTTACACTTACGTCACAAATAATTTTATAAAATTTTTCACTTTTAGTTTTTCGCTTTAAAACTTTGAAACTTTGGAACTTTGGAACTTTGGAACTACTATAAACAGTTAAACAATTCAACCCATAAACAAATAAACTTTGCTCTTTCCAGTTTTAAAAACTTTTTAACTTTCAACTAAAATATATGGCAGAAGAAATAATTAACAGAGTAGCAAATAGTAATCTTACTACAATAGACCTTGAAGATTTTTATCCGAAAGGAAATCGTATTGTATTTGACATAAAAGACTGGCTGTATGAAGAACTCATATTGCGTGAAAAAGATTTTAGAGAATCTGTAAAAAATCACGATTGGTCTCAATATCAAGATAGTTATGTTGCTCTAACTTGTTCTTCTGATGCTATTATTCCTTCATGGGCATACTTGTTACTAACTGTAGAACTTACTCCTTTTGCAAAAAAAGTAGTAGTTGGTGATTTACCGTTACTTGAAACAGTTATTTATCAAGATATCATAAACCAAATTGATATATCTGAATACAAAGACAAACCCATAATTATAAAAGGTTGTGCAAATAAGCCTATACCACCTTCAGCATATACCTTACTGATTGAAAAAGTAAAAACTGTAGCCAAGACTATTATGTTTGGAGAAGCTTGCTCAACGGTACCACTTTACAAGAAAAAAAAGTAATTCGATTTATAAACTCCTTAACTTAACTATAGATGAAAAAACTCTTTTTTTTATTTCTTTTTATATGTTATTCTTTTTCTGCTTTTTCACAAAGGACAAAAAAAGACAGCATTTCAGCATTAAAATTAGTTAGTGCTCCTGCTGAAGTTGACTATAGTTCTACCATTATAAGACGATTCCTTACTCCTGAAGTATTGGTAAAAAAGAACCCACCAAAAAAATGGATGGTTACCGGAAAATATACTTTTTTATTCAACCAATCATCTTTTGCCAATTGGTCTGCAGGAGGAAACAACACGGTTGCAGGAAACATGACGCTTGGTTATGATTTCAACTACAAAAAAAAGAAATGGAACTGGGATAATAAAATCATATCTGCTTACGGCTTAAGCTATGTTGATGGTCAAGGAATGATAAAAACAGAAGACCAATTTGAATACAACTCTTTATTAGGTTTAAAAGCCTCTAAGCTTTGGTTCTTCTCATTTTTTAGCAATTTTAAAACGCAGTTTTCTAGAGGGTATGACTACAAGCAAGAACCAAAATTAGCTGTTTCTGACTTTTTCTCTCCTGCTTATTGGAGTTTTGGTCCCGGTATGCTTTGGAAACGAAATGACGATGCTAGGATAAACATCGCACCAGCTACAGCACGATATACATTTGTTTCTAATGAATTTTCAGGAAAATATGGTGTTGAAGAAGGTAAAACCTCAAAATTAGGGCTAGGTTTTAACCTTTCTGCTTACTACAAGAAAGAAATCATGAAAGATGTAACAATGGAAAACATTCTTGCTGTCTATTCAGATTACTTAAACAAACCTCAAAACATTGACATAGATTACCAATTAAACATCTTGGTTAAGATTAACAAAAATCTTTCTACAAACCTTGGTTTACATGCCATTATTGATGATGACGCTTCTAAGAAAATACAATTTAAAGAGGTTTTTGGACTTGGATTAAATTATATTTTTCATAAAACGTGACTTTTAATCAATAACTTTGTCTAAGCTTTTTGTAAGGTGTACATTCGCGCCTTCAAAAAAAATAAATTAAAATTTATCCAAATGAAAAAATTATTAGCAATCGCTGTTTTATTTAGTGCTTTAACAGCCAATGCCCAAGAAGAAAAAAAAGATGAACCTAAAGAAGGATGGAAACGAAGTGGAAACATTTCTTTCCTATTCAATCAATCTGCTTTTAATAACTGGTTAGCCGGAGGTACAAATAACATTTCTGGTACTCTTGGTTTAAACTACGATTTTAACTACACAAAAGGTGATTGGACTTGGGACAATAAATTAATTGCTTCTTACGGTTTAACAAAACTAAAAGGAGAAGAAATGAAAAAAACAGATGACCGTTTAGAGTTAAACTCTTTAGTAGGTAAAAAAGCTGGTGGAAACTGGTACTACTCTGCTTTTTTCAACTTTAAAACACAAATGTCATCAACTGATGTGAATGGCGTTCAAACTTCGCACTTCTTTTCTCCTGCATACTTCCAATTTGGACCTGGTATGTTATGGAAAAAACACGATAACTTAAAAGTTAACATTGCCCCTGCAACTTCTAAATTAATAGTAATGCACGGACATTTAACCGAAATGGGAGACGCTTTTGGTGTTGCACAAGGAGAAACTACTCGTTATGAGTTAGGGGCTGCTTTAAAACGCTTATTACAAGTTAGATGTAATGAAAAACGTTTCGGTAGAAAATATTTTAAACCTTTATAGCAACTACTTAGAAGATTTTCAAAATGTAGATATTGATTACACTGTAAATGTTGTGATGAAAGTTAACAAGTATTTATCAGCCAACCTTTCTATGCAAGCAATTTATGATGATAATGCTTTTGAAGGATTTCAAACAAGAGAGGTATTTGGTTTAGGAATTAACTACGGTTTTTAAAACATAACAAAACACCTATTTAAAACCTCAAGAAGTACTTCTTGAGGTTTTCTTTTTTATGTATTTTAGCTTAAAAATTATAACGAATGACACTTTTAATTGTTTACGCAACTTTATCTATATTTTTTTCTTTTTTATGCTCCATACTTGAAGCTGTTTTACTAAGTGTAACACCAACTTTTGTTAATGTTAAAAAGAAGGAAGAGAAAGCCTACGCTGACGATTTAGAAGCCTTAAAAAAAGATGTAGATAAACCTCTTATCGCTATTCTTACGGTTAACACTATTGCTCATACTGTAGGCGCTATTTTAGTAGGTGCGCAAGCAAAAAAGATATTTAGTGACGATGGTAATGGTGTTTTTATTGTTTCGGCTATAATGACAATTTTAATTTTAGTGGCTTCTGAAATCATTCCTAAGACTATAGGAGCTACTTACTGGAAATCGTTGGCTGGTTTTTCAACAAAAGCTTTAAACATCTTAATCTTTTTTTGCAAATACACTGGGATTATCTGGACGCTTCAACTTTTTACCAAAATTTTTGGAAAAGGAGCCCATGGTGAAAGCGTACTTAGTAGAGAAGATTTTACCGCAATGACCGATATTGCTGAACAAGAAGGAGTTTTTCATGAAAGTGAAGGAAAAGTAATTAGAAATATGCTAAACTTTAAACAAGTACAAGCTAAGCATATAATGACTCCTCGTACAGTTCTTACCACTGCTGATGAAAACCAAAGTATAAAATCTTTCTTTGACGAAAATAGACCTTTACGTTTTTCAAGAATACCTGTTTATGCTGAAAATCCAGATAACATAACGGGTTATGTGTTAAAAGATCAATTGTTGCTTTCATTGGTAGATAATAAAGGAGATGAACCTTTAAAAACTATTAAAAGAAATATTATAATAGCTAGTCGAGAGTTATCTATTCCAAACTTATTTGATCGGTTAATTGAACAAAGAGAGCACTTAGCCTTAGTTGTAGATGAATATGGTTCGGTTAGTGGTTTAGTTACTCAAGAAGACGTTATAGAAACGCTTTTAGGACATGAAATCATGGATGAAAGTGATAATGTAGCCAATCTTCAAACTTTAGCTAGAAAGAGCTGGGAACAGCGCGCTAAGCGATTAGGAATTATTAATGATGATAGTGAAAATGAATAAACTATTTTAATCATTATACAAAAAGAGGCGTGAATTTGCAAATTCACGCCTCTTTTATTTTATACAACTAAATTAATTAGTCATTAATTGTCCAAGAAACATAGTACATAGAACCGATGAATCCTGAACCAGGAGCTACCATATATTCGTTACCTGTTAAATTAGTTCCTCCAATTTTAAATCTAGATTTAAGTGAAGGTACTCTATAATTTATTTGTGCATCTAACACTGTTCTTTCAGATACCATATCATCTAAGAAACTCGACTGCCATAAAAACTCATCTTGCCATCTTACATTCACATTAAATCCGAAGTTGTTAAATAAATTCGGATTTCCAAACATAACTTTTACTTGATGCTCTGGTGTATTAAATCCTGGTTTAAAGCTTGAATCTTCACTTTGATCAAAAACTAGTTTTGAATAGGTATAATTTGCTCCTAAATTAAATGTCTTAAACACTTTAGTATTTAACCCTATTCCTACACCATACGAATCTACATTAGCTGGTGTATTTGTGTTAAGTACAAACGATGTATAATCTCCATTATCAATTGCTGCATTAGCTAAAGCGTTTGGTGTTCCATCTGCTTCTAAACCTCCGTAATTAGCTACAATAACATCTTTAAAAGCTACAAAATCGTTATACTGGTTGTAATAACCATTAATATCTAATTCTAAAATGTTTCTACTATTTAAATCAATAATACTTCTATACCCTACTTCATAAGAAGTTACTTTTTCTGGTTTAATTGGGTTTACATGAAGCTTAACTCTGTTATCTTCTCCTGCCAATGCGTTGTCAAAAACGTTTCTACCAGTAATTGTATTGGTAGTACCATCTTGATTCATTGCTATTGTAGAAAAACGGTCTAAGTTTTCTTCTGAAGTTCCTAAAATATACTTACTTGGTCCTGAACGTAATCCGAAGTATTGCTCTAAAGTACTTGGATTTCTAAACCCTGTTTGATAAGAAGCTCTTAAAATATGGTTTTTTGAGTCTCCTAAAGAATAGTTTAATGCTACCCTTGGCGAGAAGTTTCCTTCGAAGTTTTTAGATTTATCATAACGAACAGATCCTGTAAACTTTAATCTATCCTCTAAAAATTTCTTTTGAATTTGAGAGTAAACCCCAAACATATCAAACTCAATATTATCGTTTTCATCGGTAAATAATGTTCCGTTTGAGTTAATATCATACTTACGATAAGAACCTCCTACTTGAATTTCTCCCCAACGAATAATATCTTTAAAGTTATAGTTGGCATCAAAATGGTAAAAAGAAGTTTCATCTTTTATACCAGCTCCTCCTTTGTTTATTGGAGTATTAATTACTTCTTCTAATGCTGTTTTAAATTCTGCTGATCCTGGTACAAATCTATTTCTGTTAGCATATCTTCTTGCGTCTGCATCGTTAAAAGCAGTGTAATCTTGATCGTTAATTACTCCTGAATACATGTCTCTGTATTCTTTATACCAGTTTTGCGTTGGATTGTACTTTTCATTTAAGGCAATTGCAGCAAATCGTAAATCGTGAGTTTTTCCTGAATCGTTTCCAGTATAATATCCTCTTGCATAGAAATTCTTCCCTTTTAATTCTAATTTATACTGCTCGATAAAATATCCTTTTTGAGAGAATCTGTTGGATCCTTGGTAAGTATTGTCTCCACGAGAAAAACGAGAATTTAAAATAATTTCGAACGCATCATTAGCCCATGGTCTGATATGAATAGATCCGTCAAATTTTAAGTTATAACCATCATAATTTGTTAAATCTTTTTCGTCATACCCTGTTCTACTTACATTTCCAATACCTGGAATAGCCACTGAAAAATCATCTCCATACACATTTACTCCATCGTAATCTGTATTGGTATCTCTATCTCCATCAATTGCTACACCACCAATTCCTGTAGTATTTCTAGTATCATCAGCATGCCACTCTTCTGCAGAAAAGTAAGTTAGGTTTACTTTTGCAGCTAAATAGTTATTAAATTTATATGCCATACGTGCACCCACATCGTAAAAAGCATTATTCCCTGCTGCTTCTTGCGACATGTTTCCTGTTTTAATATACGTGCTAATACCTGCATCATCAAAAGGGTTTCTACTTTTCATTAACAAAATACCGTTAAAGGCGTTTGCCCCATATAAAGCAGAAGATGCTCCTGGAAGAATTTCAACATTTTTTACATCTAAATCTGAAAGCCCCATAATATTTCCTGCTGAGAAATTTAATGCAGGAATTGATGTTTCTACCCCGTCTACTAACTGTACAAATCGAGTGTTATCGAAAGTAGAAAAACCACGTGAGTTAACAGATTTGAATCCGTAGTTTGCTTCACGCGACTCGATTCCTTTTAAGTTTGTTAATCCGTCATAAAACGAGATAGAAGTATTTCTTTTAACATCAACAATCCCCATTCTTTCAATGGTTACAGGAGATTCTATAACTCGTTCTGGAGATCTCGATGCAGAAATTACAACTTCGTCTAATGCGATGTTTTCTTTCAAAATCACGTTAATTTCTTGATCTTGAGACACAACTTCAACGATTTCTGTTTTGTATCCAAAAGCTGAAACTTGGATTGTTACAGGATAGTTTGATGCTGATTTTAAAGTAAAACTTCCCTCGAAATCTGAAGTTGTTCTATCATTTCCTGAAATAATTACAGCATTAGAAAAAGGCTCTAAATATTCATCATAAACTTTTCCCTTTATAGTAGTTTGTCCATATACAGATACAGCACAAACCACTAAAAATATAGATAGTAGTTTTTTAAACATAATGTTTATTTTAATTAGTTTTTGTAAATTATTATTGATTTATTTACTCATCTAGAGCAAACATGATTGGGAATCCGTATTTAACTGAAGCGTTATCTCCTTGTTTTTTTCCAGGGATAAATTGAGGTAATTGAGATACAACTCGAACCGCTTCGTTATTTAATAACTCTCCGCCCTTAGGCCCTAAGGTTTTGATGTTTTTAACCTGTCCGTTTTTATCAATAATAAAACGAACCCAAACCTCGCCTTGAACAGATTCTTTTACCGCCTGACTAGGGTACCTGAAGTGTTTTTGAATATGTTTTACCATTTCAACATTAAAACAATCTAATCGTTCTCCTTTTTTAGCTTTTTTACAAGCTGTAAAAAGAGGGATTTTATCTACAGTACTAAATTTTTCAGCATTTTTTATTTCTTCTGCTGATAATTTACTGGTAATATCTTCGATATTATTTTTTATTGTTAATGGCTGAGAAATTTCTGCAAGTTGATTTGTGCTTTCAACTTCAGCTGTTCCTGCACTAGATAACTCCACACCAGATGAAACGGCTTGTTTTTTGAAATTTTCTCTCTTTTTTAAATACCTTCTATTAGCTGATACTTTAACAGAGATTTGACGCGTACCTTTATTGTCTTTACTTTTAGGTTCAATCGTACATTTAGTAATACTATTTAAATCTAAAGTTTCTTCTGGAGTTTCGCAAACCTCACGTTGAGACATTACATTAGTAGAATATAAACACACTAAGAATATAAATAAGAATATTTTTTTCACATTTAAGGGTTTTAAGAATTTCCTAGTCAACCAATTAATTGATTGAATAACTGGGGAATTTCAGCGCGCAAAATTACTCTTTTTTTGTGAAAAATTAAATTTTTAAGCAATTAATCTACATTAGATGTTAATGTAAAATCCATAGGGAAGCTATACAATACTTTTGAAGGCTTACTAGCTTGTTTTCCTGGTTTAAAGTTCGGAAGTAATAACACAATTCTTTCTGCTTCTTGTTTTAAGATTTCATGCACTCCTTCACCTTCTGTTCTTATACTTGTTACCTTACCTGTTTCGTCAATTATAAAACTTACCTGCACGCTTCCTTCTATCCCTTCATCTAGAGCTTTTACTGGATAAACTAAATTATTAAGTATATGCTGTTGCATTTCGTAGTTAAAACAATCTATTTTATCCATTGAATCATCTGCACACGATAAAAACATTGGTATTTCTTCAACTACATCAAAAGAAATCCCCTTACTTTCTACAGTTCTAATAATTGGGGTAGGATTACTTAAACGAGCTAGTTTTAAATTATTAATTGCATTGAAAGTATGCATTTCTTTCGCTTTTAAGTCTTCAGCTAAACGAATAGCTTTTTCAAAATAAACACGTTTTTTTAAATATCTTCTACTAGTAACTGTGGTAACCATTGTTGAAGCTTCATCATTACTGTCATCATGCTTTTCAATCAAACATTTATCTACAGTATTAATATCTTGTATTTTATGATCTTGAGATGTACATTTTTCTTGTGCATTTACTAAATGCGTGCTATATAAAATAGCAAACAAGAATATCATTATTTTTTTCATCACGATCTTATTTTATTAAAACATGGTAACTCAATACAAAATTGAGCAGACAATTCTTTAGGCCTTTATTTTAAAAATTAAAAGCTTTGTGAATACCTATTAAGTTTTAGGACTGTATTAAACTAAGTTTAGAGTGTTAATGAATGAACTCTTTTCAACTTGATGTTCTACTAAAAATCGTGCTGATTTTTTATGTGAAGTTTTGTTATTTTTCATTTTTTAGGGGGGATAAAATGTTTAAAAAACTGGTTTACAATGTTTAAAATAACACAGAAAATACTGTATTAACAATTATAAATGTAATGAAAAAGAACTTAAATAGCAATTATTTAAGTTCTTTTTGTGTTATCGTTGTGTTTTGTTATCGTAAAAAACTAGTACTCATTATATAAGAAATCATTATACGGAAAACGCTGTATATGTATCTTTTTTACCTCTTCATACACCTTTTCTTTAAAATCTTCTAAATTGTCTTTATTCAAAGCTGATATGAAAATACTCTCCGTTTCTAAATCATTCATCCAGGTTTTTTTCCAATCTTCTAAAGTATAATGTTCCTTTGTTTTTTCTGTTACTATATCGTCTTCATCAATAGTTTCATGAGTATAAGCATCTATCTTGTTAAACACCATAACCGTAGGCTTATCTTTACTATCAATTTCATCTAAAATTTTGTTTACAGAAGCAATATGATCTTCAAAATTTGGATGCGAAATATCTACTACATGCAGTAGTAAATCGGCTTCTCTAACTTCATCCAACGTAGATTTAAACGATTCTACTAACTGAGTTGGTAATTTTCTAATAAACCCAACAGTATCAGTCATTAAAAACGGAATGTTTTTAATGACTACTTTTCTCACTGTAGTATCTAAGGTTGCAAATAATTTATTTTCAGCAAAAACCTCACTCTTACTAATCACATTCATTAAGGTAGATTTCCCCACATTGGTATATCCTACCAAAGCAACTCGCACCATTTTCCCACGGTTTTTACGCTGTATTGACATTTGCTTATCAATAGTTTCTAATTTCTTTTTAAGCAATGAGATTTTATCACGAATAATACGACGGTCAGTTTCAATTTCTGTTTCCCCTGGTCCACGCATACCAATTCCCCCTTTTTGCTTATCAAGGTGAGTCCACATTCGGGTTAATCGAGGTAATAAATATTGATATTGTGCCAATTCAACCTGAGCTTTTGCCGAACTTGTTTGTGCTCTACTCGCAAAAATATCTAGGATTAAGTTGGTTCTATCTAAAATTTTACAGTCTAAAAAGCGTTCGATATTCCTCAACTGTGCAGGCGATAATTCGTCATCAAAAATTGCTGTTCCAATATCGTTTGAATCTATATACGCTTTTACATCTTCTAACTTTCCTGTTCCTAAAAAAGTTTTCGGATTGGGCTTATCAAGTTTTTGCACAAAACGTTTTACAGCAACCCCTCCAGCTGTTAGAGTTAAAAACTCTAGTTCATCTAAATACTCTTCTGACTGTTTTTCGTCTTGATGTTGGGTTATAATTCCTATTAAAACCGCTTTTTCTGATATGGCTTCTCGTGTTTCTATCATACGTTACAAAAGTACGAATTTATCAATGCAAAGTAATTAACTTATTTGTTTAAGAACTAGGTTATTTTTAATCTTACAGTAACTCTTTAATCATCTTTTTTAATTGTGGAAGCACCTCTTTTTCAAACCATGGATTTTTAGTTAACCAAAATCGATTTCTTGGTGATGGATGTGGTAACACAAAATAGTCTGGTAAATATTCGTGAAAAGCATCTACCGTTTCTGTAAGCGTTCGTTTTGCTTTGTCTTTTAAATAGTAATTCTGAGCATACATCCCAATTAAAATAATTAACTTCACATTAGGCATTTCATCTAGCAAAGGTTGATGCCATTTCGGAGCACATTCTTTTCTTGGTGGTAAATCTCCTGATTTTCCTTTTCCTGGATAGCAGAATCCCATAGGAACAATTGCAAAGTTATTGGTGTCGTAAAATTGGGCATCGGTAACTCCTAACCATTTTCGTAATTGCTTTCCACTAGCATCATCCCACGGAATACCTGATTGATGTACTTTAATCCCTGGTGCTTGACCAACAATAATAATCTTTGATTGTTTACTTGCTAAAACAACAGGGTTAGGCTCTATAAAATCTTTACAAATAGTGCATTTACGAATATCGGCTAGTAATTCTTCCATAGTTAAAAATACTAAAATCCTATCGATTTAAAAATGCTTTATTGATAAGAGATATCTCGATGCAATTTTGTGCTTATTCGCTTTCCTCAAGAACAAAATCACTCGATATGACAAGTATTAAAACTTAATAAAATCATCAAAAGCTACGTAGTACGGTTGATCTTTAAAAACAGGGAGCTCTATACTCTCAGCATTCGCAATACCAATTCCTGCATACCAAACTTTCGCATTTTGATTTTTTGCGTGTTCTTTAAAGGTTTCCATCCATAACACATCATATTCTTGTGGTGACTGAATGTTATTTGTAGTTTTTACCAACACAAAAATGGTAGGCTCTCCTTTTTTATACAACACAAACTGCGGATGCTTTTTCAACTCGCTATTGATTGCAACAAATTCATAACCCATTTCTTGCAGTTTCTTACCCACAATATTCATTCCTAAATTGTGGAGTTCTTGCTTGGTAAGTTCTTGCATTATTTCTTCTTATTGCGTTTGTTATAGTTTTTATCGCCTCTAGTTTTTGGCTTTTTGTATTTCTTAGCAAGCTCTCTTCTATACGAACCTCCTTGATTTGTTTTTTTATTCTTTTCCTTTTTTTCATGGAAAGCTGGACCTGCTTCATACTCTTGAGAAGTTCTATTTTTATTTACTTCTCTTTCTTCCTTCGGACGCTCTTCTTCCGTTAATTGCTTGGTTATCTCAACTTGTTCAGGAATTTCTAACTTCGGAATTGTATAATTCATCAACTCCTCAATTCGTTGTTTAGCTTCCTGCTCTTTTTCCGTAGCAAATAAAATTGATTTTCCTTCATGTTCTGCACGACCTGTACGACCAATTCTGTGCATATAGTTTTCTGGGAAATGCGGCACATCAAAATTGACTACATGAGTAACCTCTTCTAAATCCAATCCACGAGCAATTACATCAGTTGCAATTAAGATTCGTTTTTCTCCTTTATTGAATTGTTCAATAGAACGCAAACGATAATTCTGTGTTTTGTTCGAGTGAATTACACAGGCTTGTGACGGAAATTCTTCAGCAACACAATCAAACAATCGATCTGCGTTTCTTTTATTCGGTGCAAACACCAACACTTTACTAAACTCCGATTTATCGAATAACAAATAGTTCAATAAGTTGACTTTTGTATAAAAATTCGGAACGTCATAACTTGTCTGTTGAATATTATCTAACGGAGTTCCACTAACTGCAATCGCTATTTTATGCGGCGCTATAAAAAAGTCATCAATCAATGCTTCTACATCTTCCGTCATCGTTGCCGAAAACATGATATTTTGACGTCGTTGTGGTAGTAAATCAAAGATATTTAACAACTGAAAACGGAAACCTAAATCAAGCATCACATCTACTTCATCAATCACCAATTTTTGAATAGATTTTAGCTTCAACACATTGCTTAATGCTAAGTCGTATAAACGCCCGGGAGTAGCTACAATAATATCTGCTCCTTGCATAACTGCTTCTTTATGACGGTTTAAATTAACACCTCCATAAACTCCTACAGTTTTTAACGTAATATATTTGGCTAACTTTTCAATTTCATCAACCACTTGCACAACTAATTCACGTGTAGGCACCAAAATCATCACTCTCGGGTGTTGTTGTTTTGAGAACTTTAAATCGCGAAGTATAGGTAATAAATACCCGAAGGTTTTACCTGTACCTGTTTGAGCAATACCCACTACATCTTTTCCTGAACGAATTACAGGAAATGCTTGTTCTTGAATAGGTGTCGGATTAACGAAGCCTAATTCTTCAATTGAATTTCTTAGTGGATTTGATAAGTCTAAATCTTGAAAAGTAGTCATTAACAATAATTTGATGCAAAGGTACAACCATTATTTTGTATATTTAAAGGACTTAATTCATTTTGATTATGGAAATACCTAAAAGATTAGAGCAAGCACTTATAAAGCTTTATAATGCTTTTCATAATGACGAATTAAACCCTGAATGTTGTTCAGCTTGTGCAGTTGGTAATATTTTAGACAACCGAGATAGCTGGAAACACCTAACAAATGGTCATGGTTCGTTAGAGTTAAGCTATGTAGGTAGGGTACATCAAAATTTAGGTAGAAAATTTAATGGTTACTCTCCTTTAGAACTCTTACAAATTGAAAAAGTGTTTTTAGAAACTTGTGGATTTACAGTTCCGTTATGTCATTACAATCCAAAACCTCAAAACCCAACACATAAAGAAACTTTATTTAATGGTTTATGTGCTGTCGTTGCTCACTTGTGCAAACTAGAAGACTTACCAAATGTCATGGAGTATTCTAAGATTTTTGAATATGAACAAGACAGTCCTGTGTATAAGTTTGATGTGATTTACGAGTAAATTACTTTGCTAAAAACATTGCTTTACAGTCGAAACACTTAAATCTTTTCTTATTAAAAAAGACGATTTTTTGAAAGAGGCTTCTTCTTTTTCTTCTAACAAATGTTGATTGGCATTTTGGACAATTCATAGATTTAGTTTTATTATTTATTTAGCTGATAATCACAAAATAAAATCATTTAGTTTAATCTAAAGTTAAAAAAATTATATTTTGTTGAAAATTAATTATGAAAAGTACTTTTTTATGCATAAAAAAACCGATACAATACGTATCGGTTTTATATTTTAAAATCACTGAGTGATTATCCTCCAAAGTCATCAAAACGAATGTTTTCGTCATCAAGACCAAAATCTTCACCCATTTTTTGTACTGCTTTGTTCATTAATGGTGGTCCACAGAAATATAATTCTAAATCCTCAGGACTTTCATGCTTAGATAAATATTGGTCTATTACAACTTGGTGAATAAACCCAACAAAACCATCTCCGCTTTCATCATTAATATCTTTTTTAACCTTCCAGTTATCTTCTTCTAATGGCTCAGATAATGCCAAGTAAAATTTAAAGTTTGGAAAGTCTTTTTCTAATGCTCTAAAGTAGTGAATGTAGAATAATTCTGCTTTAGAACGACCTCCGTACCAGTATGTTACTTTTCTACCAGTCTTTAAAGTTCTAAATAAATGATAAATATGTGAACGCATTGGTGCCATACCAGCTCCACCACCTACATATAACATTTCAGCTTCAGAATCATTAATAAAGAATTCACCATAAGGTCCAGAAATAGTTACTTTATCTCCTGGCTTTTGATTAAAAATATACGAAGATGCCACCCCTGGATTTACATCCATCCATCCACCTTTAGCACGGTCGAAAGGAGGTGTAGCTACACGAACATTTAACATGATTTCTCTTCCTTCTGCAGGGTAAGAAGCCATAGAGTATGCTCTCTCTACAGTTTCTTCATTCTTCATTACCAATGGCCTTAGGTTAAATTTATCCCAATCAGCCTCAAATTTATCAGGTTCACCTGGATGATCTTGTGGATGTGCAGAAATATCCATGTCAGCATATTTTACTTCACATGGTGGAATTTCAATTTGAATATACCCACCTGCTTTATAATCCATTTCTTCTGGAATCTCAACTACAAACTCCTTAATAAAGGTTGCCACGTTATAGTTTCTTACAACAGTTGCTTCCCATTTCTTAATTCCGAAAATTTCTTCTGGAATAGAAATATCCATGTCTTGTTTTACTTTTACCTGACATGCTAAACGAATACCGTGTTGTAATTCTTTACGTGTAAAGTGTGGTGTTTCTGTTGGTAAAGCTTCACCTCCACCAGAGTTTACGTGACACTCACATTGTACACAAGAACCACCACCACCACATGCTGATGGTAAGAAGATTTTTTCATTACCTAATGTAGATAATAAAGTTCCTCCTGATGGTACTTCTATTGTTTTTTCACCATTGATTGTAATTTTTACAGGTCCAGATGGTGCTAACTTTTGTTTTACAAATAATAATAACGCTACTAAAACTAAGATTACCGCTAAAAACGCTAATACTGTAATAGCAACTGTTCCTCCTGTGCTTACTTCTAAAAATACCATTATTCTGTAATTTCTTTAGTGTTATTAGCTAATTCTTCAGCTTTCTCTTCAGTTGTTTCAACTTTCTTCTCTTCTACTTCTTTCTTTTCAACCTGAACTGCTGTAGTTTCTTCTTTTTTACCTTCATCATCACCTCCTGTTAACATTCCACCGAAACTCATAAATCCGATAGCCATTAAACCTGTAATGATAAATGTAATTCCTAATCCTCTTAACGCTGGTGGTACAGATGAATATCTGATTTTTTCACGAATAGCTGCAATTGCTAAAATTGCTAAGAACCATCCGATACCAGAACCTACACCGTAAGTTAATGATAAACCTAATGTTGGGATTTCACGTGATTGCATGAATAACGATCCTCCTAAAATTGCACAGTTTACAGCAATTAACGGTAAGAAAATTCCTAAAGAGTTATATAATGCTGGCGCAAATTTTTCTACAATAATTTCTACCAATTGTACCATGGTTGCAATTGTTGCAATAAACATGATGAATGATAAGAAACTTAAATCATAGTCTGCATACTCAGCTCCTAACCACTTTAAAGCTCCAGGTTGTAATAAATACTGATCTAACAACCAGTTTACTGGTACAGTTACCGCTAATACGAAAATAACGGCTGCTCCTAAACCTACGGCTGTTGATACTTTTTTAGATACTGCAAGGTATGAACACATTCCTAAGAAGGTTGCGAATACCATGTTATCTATAAATATCGACTTGAAAAATAATTCTATATGTTCCATATTTTTATAGTATTTAGTATTGAGTAGTTAGTATTGAGTTTATTGATAGCATCTCAATTCTCATATCTAACGTCTCATTACTATTTTAATCTTCTACTAATGCTTTATTTCTTGTACGTTGTACCCAAATAATGATACCTACAACGATTAATGCCATTGGTGATAATAACATAAACCCGTTGTTTTCATATCCTAAAGCATACAATCCTGTTTTCTCGATAGGATCTCCTAATACTTTAAATCCTAATAAAGTACCAGAACCTAATAATTCTCTAAAGAAACCTACAATAATTAAGATTACTGCGTATCCTAAAGCATTACCAATACCATCTAAGAAAGATCTCCAAGGTCCGTTACCTAAAGCAAAAGCCTCAAAACGTCCCATGATAATACAGTTGGTAATAATTAACCCAATAAATACCGATAAGGTTTTACTTAAATCGTACGCAAATGCTTTTAACACTTGGTCTACAATAATTACCAATGTAGCTACTACGATTAACTGTACAATAATTCTAATTTTTGATGGAATAATATTTCTCATTAACGAGATTACCACATTTCCTACTCCTAATACAAATAATACCGATAAAGACATTACAATAGAAGCTTTTAACTCTGCCGTAATTGCTAATGCAGAACAAATACCTAATACCTGAATAGTAATTGGGTTATTATCTGCTAATGGATCAGTAATTAACGCTGCGTCTTTTTTTGATAAAAGTCCCATATTTATTTTAATGTTTTAAAGTAAGGTACGTATAAACCTAATTCGGTTTTAATCATTGCAGCTACCCCGTCTCCAGTAATAGTTGCTCCTGCAATTGCATCTACCTCGTTATCATTTTTATCTTCGTTCTTTGGATCATTGTTTGATTTAGAAACTGCAATTCCTTTAAAAGAACCGTTGTTCATTAAATCTTCTCCAATAAAATCATCCATAAAGTAACGTTGCTTAATGTTAGCTCCTAAACCTGGTGTTTCTCCTTTATGATCAAAGAAAACTCCTTGAACTACCATGTTTTTATCCATTGCAACGTATCCCCAAATAGCATCCCAAAGACCTTTACCTCTAATTGGTGCGATGTAAAATGTAGTTCCATCTTTTTCACCAACAAATAATGGTAATTTTCTTGTTTTACCTTCTTTAGCTGCTGTTTGTTGTTTTTTAACATCAATTAAATATGCGTTAGCATCTTCAGAAACGTTTTCTCCTTCGATTACTAATTGCTTTTTGATGTATTTAGCAAACTCATCTGCTACTTTATCTTTTGAAACAAATACGATACTTGTTTCATCGTTTTCGTTTACACCCATTGCATACAAAATGTTTTGTTGCTTTTCGATACGTTTGTTAGCATCGATTGTTGGGCGAAGTGATGACGCTGTAAAAGCTAACAACGCACCCACTACTAGTACCATTCCTATTGCGAATACTACCGTATATACATTACTATCTGTCTTCTTACTCATAATTAGGCAGTTTTAGCTTTTAAACGTTTTAATCTTCTCTTTACATTTCCTTGAACCACATAGTGATCGATAGTTGGAGCAAATACGTTCATTAATAAGATCGCTAACATTACTCCTTCTGGATATGCTGGGTTGAATACACGAATCATAATCGAGATAAATCCGATTAAGAAACCGTAAATCCATTTTCCTTTGTTAGTTTGTGCTGCTGTTACAGGGTCAGTTGCCATGTAAACCGCACCAAATGCAAAACCTCCAATTAATAAATGCTTCCAGAAATCTAAACTCATTAATCCGTAAAACTTACTCGTTTCACCAACCCATCCCATATCAACTACTTGGTTAAAGATGAATCCCATTACTAAAGCTCCGATTACTGAAGATAACATAATTCTCCAGCTTCCAATCTTTGTAAAGATTAAGAATAAAGCTCCTAATAAGATTAATAATGTTGAAGTTTCTCCTACTGAACCTGGAATAAATCCGAAGAACATATCAGAAACTGAATAACTAATTGGTTGTGATTGTGCTAAACTTCCTAAAACTGTTTCACCAGAAATTGCATCAGCAGTTCCAGCAGCTTCTACAGCACCGTGAACCCATACTTTATCTCCCGACATCCAAGTTGGATATGCGAAGAATAAAAACGCACGAATTGTTAACGCTGGATTTAAGATGTTCATTCCAGTACCACCAAATACCTCTTTACCAATTACAACACCGAAAGCTACAGCTACGGCTAACATCCATAATGGTAAGTCTACTGGTACGATTAACGGAACTAACATTCCTGTTACTAAGTAACCTTCTTCTACTTCGTGTCCTTTAATTACAGCAAAGATAAATTCGATTACTAAACCTACTAAATACGATACAATTACTAATGGTAAAATTTTAGTTAAACCAACTAGGAAGTTGTCCATATTCCAAAAGTCTCCACTAAAGAAAGACATTCCTTCAGTAAAGCCATTAATTGCAGCGTTGTGTTGATACCCTGCATTAAACATACCGAAAAGTAAACATGGTACTAATGCCATAATTACTGTATTCATGGTACGCTTTAAATCATCGGCTGCCTTGATATGAGTTCCTCCATGAGTAGTCTCATTTGGCAAATATAAAAAGGTGTGGATTGCGTTAAACGCAGGTGCCATCTTAGTACCTTTATATTTCTCTTTTAAATTATGTAAATTTTGTTTTAAGCCCATATCTTATCCTAATTCTTCTCTCATTAAATCTAATCCTTCACGAATTATTTTTTGGTGAGGTTGTTTCGATACACAAATAAATTCTGTTAATGCAAAATCTTCTGGTGCAATTTCATAAGCTCCTAATCCTTCCATTTCGTCAAGATCTTTATACATACAAGCTTTTAATAATTGCATCGGATAGATGTCTAACGGAAAAATTTCTTCATACGAACCAGTTACCACAAATGCTCTGTGTTCACCGTTAGTATTCGTATTTAAGTCATATTTTTTCTTCGGGTTTAACCAAGAGAATGTTAATGCTCTAGAAGTAGATATCTTATCAAAGATTGGCTTATTCCATCCGAAGAATTCATAATCATCTCCTTCTGGAATTGCAGTAATTATGTTGTCATAATATCCTAAAAAACCTTCTTGACCAACTTGTAAACCACTTAACACATTTCCACTAATAACACGTGCATTAGTAGTTTCTAAGTTTCCTTTAACAACATCAGCAATTTGCGCTCCTGCCTTAGCAGTTACGTATTGTGGTTTGTTAAATTTAGACCCTGCTAAAGCGATAGTACGTGTAATATTAAACTTACCTGTTAATAATAACTCACCAATAACAACTAAGTCTTGCGGTGTTACTACCCACACAACTTCTCCTTTATTAATAGGGTCAATTTGTGCAATTTGAGTACTTACATTACCTACAGGGTGTGGTCCAGAAACCTTATGTAATTCAACACCTTTTACTCCTTTAAATGGAGATAATGTTGAATTCGCCGCTACAGAAACATGAACTTTACCAGTAGTTAACTTTGTTAACGCTGTTAAAGCAGCTTGTAACTCAGCTTCTTTACCCTTCAAGGCATAATCATAATCAGCTGCTAAAGGCGCACTTGCATAAGCAGATACAAAAATAGCTTTTGGTGCTTGATTTGGATTTGCAACCACGTCGTACGGACGTTGTTTTACAAACGGCCAACAACCTGAAGCAAATAAGTGGTTTTTCACCTCTTCTCCAGACATTGCATCAACATCTTTTTTACCAAAATCTTTGTATTCCTGCTGTGCATCAGCAGTGATTTTAATTGCTAAAACTTTTCTTCGTGCTCCACGAACGATTTCCGTAACTTTACCACTAACTGGACTAGAGAATAAAATACGCTCGTCACTTTTCGCATGAAAAAGTGCTTCACCTGCTTTTACTTCTGTACCTTCTTTTGCTAAAATTTTAGGAATAACGCCGTGAAAATCATCTGGCTTTACTGCAAACACACCACCTAATGGAAGTTCGGTAGTTACCTGTTCTGCCTCGCCAACTAGCTTGATATCCAAGCCTTTCTTAATACGGATGTCTTTTGACATAGGAACTGATTAATTTGATTTTCTTAAAAACACGCAAATTTAAAAATTTTACCCCCCTTTACAGAACAAAACAATCCATATCTTTACTTTATCTTCTTATTTATATTTATTCTAAATAAAAACCTTGTCTTTGGCGTATATTTTGATATTTTTGTTAATTATGAAATTAAGAAACCTACTTATACTTGTTTTTTTCTGTGCTATTTCAAACTATGCTCAAAACATAAAAACAGTTCAACTACGTCCTAAGCACAATTCTGAACAATACGCACCAATTGTACGTTTAGGAGATGTTTTAAAACTATCTTTTGATGATTTAGAGGCTGATAGCAAACAATATCAATACAAAATTGAACACATGACACATGATTGGAAACCTAGCTCTATGACTAGCAACCAATACATTCAAGGTTTTGAGCAAAACGAAATCATCAATTTTTCAAATTCGTTCAACACACTTC
The DNA here is from genome assembly GCF_028823685.1 of Tenacibaculum sp. L6. Taxonomy (GTDB): domain Bacteria; phylum Bacteroidota; class Bacteroidia; order Flavobacteriales; family Flavobacteriaceae; genus Polaribacter. The sequence continues at coordinate 27,436 of NZ_JAPEHZ010000025.1, forward strand.
AACCCTACACGCATTATTGGGTTGAAATACCGAATCAGAACACCATTATTACTAAAAGTGGCAATTATTTAATTTCTGTTATTGATGAAAATTACGAGGTTGTTTTCACCAGAAGATGTGTTTTTTACGAAGATATATCCACGGTAGGTGTCGCTGTTTTTAGAAGTAGAAATGCCTCAACAGCTAACCAACAACAAACTGTTCAATTTTCAATAAATCATCCGAACTTACAAATCAACAATCCTTCACAAGAAATTAATGTAACACTTTTTCAAAATCACAATTGGAACACCGCCATTAACAATTTACAGCCTGTTTTTACAAAACCTCATCAATTATTATACAACCACACTGTAGAAACTAATTTTTGGGCAGGTAATGAGTTTTTAAATTTTGACACCAAACACATAAGGAGTAGTAGTTTAAATGTTGCTAGAGTTACTCGTGACAATTTATATCACAGTTATTTATACACCGATGAACCCAGAGCGGACAAACCTTACACTTATAATCCTGATATTAACGGACAATTCGTAATAAGAACTACCGAACGTGATGCAAACAACGAACAAGATGATACCGAAGCTGATTATTCCTTAGTACATTTTTCATTAGATGCTTTTGAGCCTTACGAAAACAAAGACGTGTATGTGTATGGTGCTTTCAATAATTATAAACTATCCGAAGAAAACAAAATGACCTACGATTCTAGTCAAAGTATATACAAAGCTGTTTTACCTTTTAAACAAGGATTTTACAACTATAGTTACGCTACTTTAAACTCTAACAATTCTATAAACCTACATGAAATCGATGGTTCATTTTATCAAACTGAAAACGAATACACTGTGATTGTTTACTACAAACCTTTTGGTGAAATTTATGACAGAGTAATAGGTGTTGGCAACGGTTATTTTAATCAAAATAGGTAAGCCTTTACAATAAACATTGACTAAAAAGTGAAAAAGAACTATCTTTATCCTATGTTTCAACAAGTAACTAAGGGGATAAAAATTTCGGTAAAAACTTCTTTTAAGAATACCGTGTACAAGGGCTATCAGCAGTATTATGCCTTTAGCTACTATATCACTATTGAAAACAAATCGAAAGAAACGGTAAAGCTCCTTGAACGTTTTTGGGTAATTTTTGATGCTCTTAACAATACTGAATATGTAGAAGGTGAAGGTGTTGTTGGCGAAACCCCTATTTTACAACCAAACGATGTTTACAATTACAGATCTAACTGCTTTTTACTCTCTACAACTGGAGCCATGGGTGGCAACTACAAAATGATTAATACCAAAACCCTTGAAGAGTTTTTAGTAACCATACCTACATTTCAACTAACTACTACGCCTACTTTAAACTAAATGATTAAAAAAAATAAAGTTCCTGTCGTAAGAGATGCCAACTGCCTTAACTGCGGATGTCCTTTTACCAATAACGAGAAATTCTGCCCTGAATGCGGACAAAAAAACAGAGGTAAAAAAATTACCTTAGCAACCTTTCTCCGTGAACTTTTTGCAGGATTCTTCTCTTTAGATACTAAGTTTTGGAGAACCTTAATTCCTTTACTAATTAATCCCGGAAAGGTTTCAAAAGATTATATTGAAGGAAAACGTGTTCGATACACCAATCCGTTTCGATTTTATTTAGCCACAACAATTATTTTCTTTTTGATTCTGGGAGCAATTAACAGTTACGACCATTTTGAAAGACTTAGAAAAGGAACTCCTGAAAAATCATCTCCTATAAGTGTTAATAACGAAAATAATCAAGAAAAAATACTCAGCATTGGTCAATTACACGATTTAGTTTTTGGTGAAATAAAGATCAATCAAAAGAAATTAGATTCTTTAAATCAAAACAAAAAAGATTCGGTACCTCAACTGGACTCAATAGTTAACAATTACAACAATTCTACCTTTTATAAATTATCGAAGTTTGAAGAAAAAAATCCAACCCTTTCTTCTGAAAAATCTTTAGATAGTTTAGGTATTGAGAAAAACTTCAGCAACAGATTTTTGTATTCTAAGGTTAAGCTTGTAAACTCTTACCTTAGAAGTGATGAAGAGCATTCAAAATTTAACAAACAACTATATTCACACATTTCAATTTCACTATTTGTGCTACTTCCACTGTTTACACTCTTCTTGTCGTTTATATACATTAGAAGAAAATTTACCTACGTTGAGCATTTAGTATTTGTTTTTCATGTGCAAACCGTATTTTTCTTGCTTGCTAGTATTTTTTACATCATAGGCTTCATTAATAAAAGCAGTAATAATTTACCTACAATTTTTTCTATACTTTTTTTACTGTACCTTTTTATTGCAATGAAAAAGTTTTACGGTCAGTCGTTCTTTAAAACCCTCTTTAAATACTTTATCATAAACACCGTTTTTGTAACCCTGATGTTTTTTGGTATAGTAATCGTTTGGGCTATAACTTTTGCGCTGTATTAATTTTTAATTCAGCAGTTGTAAAAAGAAGTTTTTTGAAGTGTTTTTAAGTTTCACAGTTGCTTTTAACTGATTATTATTAACCACAGACAATTGTAACACCTGGACTTTATCTAGATAGTTGTTTTTAAAGGAATATATTCCTCTATCTTTTGCTTGGTATTGAGCTACATTAAATGAGAAATAAAACTTATCATCAAGTTTTTTAAACTCATTTAAAACTGGTTGTTTTTGCGAAGCGAATTGCACCCCACTCTCTTTACAAAAACTATACGTGGTAAATAAAGGCATTAAAGTTAATACTTCGTTATCATCCACTTGTTTGATTACCTCTTTTTCATGCAAATACTCACACAACCCTTCTCCTTCTGCGTTAAAAGTTACGTTGGGAGTTATCGTTTGTTGTATTTCTTTTTTCTCTACTTTGTTAAAGTCATCATCGTACTCATAAGTTACAATAGTATCTGATTTCTCAACAAAGGAAGAAAAGTTAAAATCCATCGCTCCATTCCATTTAGCAGCAATGGAATCTAATGATAATGTAGTTAGTTTTCTAAATTTTTCTGAAGTATTTTCAGGTAAAATTTTAGCTAGCTTTTTGGTGTTTAATTTCCCTGAAACAGTGGCGATAGCATCAACTTCAAAACCAGCTTTAAAAGGTAAGAAAATATCGCTATTTTCATTTAATTTCCCTTCAATACTCAACTGATCTTCACCAACCAAGACTTTGAAAAAACCTCCTTTATTCGTACTAAACGCTATCGGGCTTTTATGCTTTTTAATATTCGAAAAAATTTCAGCATCATCAGAAAAGTAATTCCCTTTATCAAGAGCCTTTATTAACTCATTAGAAACCTTAGCACTTTTATCAACCTTAAATAGTATTTGGACTTCGTTATTATTAACTACACAAGTAATTTGTTGTTTCCTGTAAATGGTAGTTTTACCTATGTTTTCTTCTTTAAATCCTGTTTCTTTTAAAACCTCAACAAAATCGT